>CAYSZY010000001.1:0-36707 GCA_964435645.1 uncultured Thermococci archaeon
CGGAGAGAAAACGATGCGCCGGCGCAACGCATCCGGCCCGCCACTGCACGCGCGCAAGGGCGTTTCGATAACTTTTTATAGAGTCGCACACAGTCAAGATATCTCTTTGAGTATCTGGCGGGGTTGCCGAGATTGGTCAAAGGCGATGGACTCAAGATCGCAGGTTCCCTTGAAAAAGCGGGACGCACAAACTAGCGCCTTTGGGTACGGAATGTGATGAGAAATCCATTCCTGTAGAGGTTCGAGGGTTCAAATCCCTTCCCCGCCACCACATGCCCTTACTCGTCCTCGGCAGTGTGCGTTGTACGGTACTTATTCCTTTTGCGGTCAAACTTGTCCCAATAATGGCGCATCTCATCGTCCCCTGGCCGCCCCACCGCTATGCCGTGGGGCGCGGGATGCCCGTCATCTCCAAGCGTTACGAATGTTACCGCGGTCTCAAGGATGCATACTCCCGGGTGGCGTGATGAAAATATCCTGCCAACCACAGTCAGGCTGGTGCTCCCTGCATACGCCACAAAGGACTCTATGTCCACGATATCCCCATTTCCCACAGGTTTTGTGAACTGCATGCCTTGTACATTGATGCATACAACATTATCCGCCCTTCCGTTTTTCTTTGCAGCTGCAACAAAACACGCCTCCACCATCCACTGCGCCGTCTCTCCTGCAAACAAGGTACCGTGGTGGTTGAGATTTGCATTCCGCACCAACCGTGCTACATGTGTCTTTTCCATATTCACATCACTCCTTTCAAAAACGATATTCCCCTCCCCATATATAAATATCGTGAATAGGGGTGAAATAGCATAGACGAGGATAATTCGTTAAGATATACGTACTTAGGGAAAAATAGATTAATGTTAACGACTATACCATACTAAATCGTTCTTTTTGGTGGGTTGATATGGGGTATGACAAGGATAAGGCATTCAGTTATGTCATAGAACACGGCAATGTTATGGACACGTACAAGCTCGAGTTCATCCTCGGCATAGGGCGAGACGACAGGGTCCCCCTGGAATATTTTGACGCATACCAAAACCCCGACGGGGGATTTGCGTTCAACTTCAAAAAGGGGAATCCGTCATCGGTGGCGACGACCATCTCCATGATCACCTGGTACAAGGACCTTGATGTTGCGTACACGGGATCGTTCAAAAAGGCGGTGATCTTCCTCAAGGGCCACCAGACGCAGGAAGGGTACTGGGACGAAAATCAGGAGATAGGCGCCCTCAATCCCCCTGAATGGTATATGCCCAGCGCACTTACCACCAAGCTCTGGCTCACCGCACAGGCCGCAAGCGACCTGCTCTTCTACGCGGAAGAGGAGTATATGGCCAAAAAGGCGGTCCGATTCCTTGACCAGTACCGCCGCAACGACGGCACGCTCGAGGGGTACCCCATAACAAACTGGATTACGTTCGCACTCTATGCGCAGCTGGGGATGAACGAGTCGGCACAGAAGATCATTCCGTACATTCGCTCGAACATCGAGCGGGACACGATCATGATAGCGTGGTACCTCGACTGCCTCTGGAAAGCGAAGATGGAGCACGTGCTTGCGGACGACCTGCTCGACCTGCTAGAGTCCATGCAGGACGACTCAGGGTGCTGGAAGACCGTGGGGGAGGCCGAGTGCCACCCATCGATTACCATCGATGTCATGCGCATCCTCTCCAAGTGGGGCAGGTGACCACACCGTGCATCTGGCGAAAAAATCTTATTATTCCTACGCATTGGATGTATATGGACGCCATGGATGCCATTATGGGGCGGCGCAGCATACGCGCCTTTACGTATGATGATGTGCCAGACGAGACGGTCGATCTGCTGCTTCGCGCCGCCATGGCCGCGCCTTCCGCATGCAATCAGCAGCCGTGGGAATTCATCGTTGTCAGGGACAAGGGCGTGCTGGGAACGGTACCGTCGCTCCAACCATTCTCATCGATGCTCCCTCATGCGGCGTTAGGCATATTCGTGTGTGCCAACACCACGAGGCTGGCACATCCCAAATGTGCACCCTATTGGGTGCAGGACTGTTCTGCAGCAACACAAAACATCCTCCTTGCGGCGCACGCCATCGGCCTGGGTGCGGTATGGCTTGGCGCCTATCCCTCTGAGGACGTATGCAACGGCATATCCCGGCTCCTGTCGCTCCCTGCTGGGATCACGCCCTTTGCAATGATTGCCGTTGGCGTGCCTGCCGAACAAAAGGCCCCCTCAACACGATACGACCCGGCGCGTGTGCACATTGCGACATGGTAAGGCAATTGGCAGGCAAAACAGAAACATTTATTAACACATAGAGGAATCGGATTCCGAAAGCAATGAATTTCATTTGCATATCCACGGACATTGTACTCGGATTCTTTAGCTTTGGCCACTTTTTCTTTTGATGGCTCCCTTTGGCGCAGCATATTTGCGGGAAGGGAGACGCCTGAATTGCTACACCAAATAAGAGTGGCAACCATATACCGAAAATAAAAGGAACGATCAACATGTACACAAGACACATGGACACGGCTGCGAAAACGCAGAACAAGGGGGAAACCATGGTTGCTGGCGCTGTTTTTTTCCGTCCTGTAACAGATATTAACGCTGCTTGTGCCACTATGGCAAACGACACTAAAGCCGCCATGGGGGGGAGAGCCTGATGCTGGGCATCGAGGACCCCCTGATATGGACAGGATACCTGGCGATGATTGCCTGTGCAGCCGCATGCGTCGTATACGGCGCCTTGAACTGGAACAAGGGGGCTGAGGAGGATGGCTGTTAGCACCGCCGTGCTGGCGGGATTCACAGCCGCATACCTCGTCGTCATCGCGATGCTGGCATACTATGGATACAGAAAGACAAAATGCGCCGACGACTATCTTGTCGGAGGGCGGAATATCCACCCCGCCGTGCTGGCGCTTTCCTATGGCGCCGCGTTTATCAGCACATCGGCAATAATAGGATTCGGCGGGCTTGCAGGGCAGATAGGCATGGGGCTTATATGGCTTACGGTGCTCAACATCGGCATTGGGATCCTCCTCGCATTCGCCATCTTCGGGAAGCGCACCAGGGCTATAGGCCAGAAACTCGGGGCGGTAACATTCCCCGACCTGCTTGGGAAAGTGTACAAGTCGCCGTTCCTTCGCAAGGCGAGCGCGGTGATAGTCACCGTCGGCATGCCGCTGTATGCGTCGGCAATCCTCATCGGGGGCGCCCGATTCATCGAGACAACGCTTTCGGTGTCGTACAACACAGCCCTGGTCGGGTTTGCCATTGTAGTCGCCGCCTACGTCATCATCGGGGGCCTTATAGCCGTGATGTACACTGACGCGCTCCAAGGGACACTGATGACAATCGGCATGAGCCTGCTTTTGGTGCTGACCTACATCAAGCTCGGAGGGGTCTCGGAGGCGCACTCGTCGCTCTCAGCCATGAAGGACCTTGTACCCCAGGGGCTGGTGGCCGCGGGCCATACGGGATGGACGTCGATGCCCCTGACGGGATCGGCCCTGTGGTACACGCTTGTCACGACAATCATCCTCGGTGTCGGCATCGGCGTTCTCGCCCAGCCGCAACTGGTGGTGCGATTCATGACCGTCCGGTCTGACCGCTCCCTGCACCGTGCGATTCTCGTCGGCGGCCCGTTTATCATGCTGATGACCGGTGTGGCATTCACAGTGGGCGCACTCACCAACGTATACTTCCTCAATGAGACGGGGCAGACGGCACTTGCTGCAGGAGGGGGAAACGTCGACGCCATCATGCCTGCGTACATCAACGCGGCCATGCCCGACATATTCATCGTGCTCTTCATGCTAGTGCTGCTCTCCGCAGCGATGTCAACGCTCAGCTCGCTCTTCCACACCATGGGGACCGCACTGGGCCATGACCTCCTCAAACGGGACCGCCTCGATGCGAAGAGGATAACGCAGGGGGCAACCCTTGTAATGATTGCCGTGAGCCTAGCCCTCGCCTATATCATGCCGGTAAACATCATAGCACGCGCCACTGCAATGTTCATGGGGCTATGCGCTTCGGCACTGCTCCCCGCATTCGTCATGGCGCTCTTTGACAAGGCGCCCTCGACACTTGCTGCAAAAACCAGCCTTGTGACAGGTGCGTCGGTATGGTTTGCATGGACGGCGTTCGTCCATGTCAAGGAGTCGTCGGCTCTGGGCATATCGGGGCTGCTGTTCGGAAAAGACACGGTGATGAGCATGCCGTGGCCGGTGGTAGACCCCCTCGTGATTGCCCTGCCGCTTTCAGCGCTGGCACTCTTGGCGATGAAGCTGTGGGAGTCACGCGCCAGCGTGCCGCAGGCAAAGGGAGAGGTGGAGCCGCTCTAATCCCCTTCTTTTTTCCATTTTTCATGTCCCAAGACCAGGACCGTGGTAGGTGCTACATTTATAAATGAGCATGCAAAAATGTGCTTTGGTAATACCATGACTATATACGTAGACACGACAAAATGCTGCGCATACGTGAAAAGCTGCGGATGCGGATGCTCATGCGGTACGCACGAATCGGACAGCGAATGCAAAAAATGCGTCGAGGTGTGCCCAGAGGGGGCGATTACGCAAACCAACGGCATCGACATAGATGACGAGCTCTGCAGTGAGTGCGGACTGTGTGTGGAAACATGCTGCAAAGGCGCCCTGCACCTCAACTAACCCTTTTTTAAACGTAAATTGATTTCCACATCATTCTTCGATGGTGGTGGCGCCATTCGCCTGATGCTTATGAGCAGCGCCCCGCCGATAAGCATGGCGGCACCGGCAACGTGCGAACACGCGAACTGCTCGCCAAGCAGCACTACGGCAAACAGGGCGGAGAAAACTGCCCCCACCGTGAACATTAGTGCGGCGATATTGGGGCCTGCCATGCCGACTCCCCGATAGAAGAGGAGAACGAATGAAGAATAGAGCACCGCGGAGAGCACCACGTTTTTCGCAAGCAGCCACGAAACGGAACCAATATCGCCGCCCAGCGGGCCGAGGACGATAAGCGAGAGGAACAGCGAACCGAAAACGAATCGCCCCAGTGTAACCTCATCTGGCCGGAGATAGCGCATAAGGCGCTTTGCGTACGCATTGGTGAAGCCCAGGCAGAGTGCCGCGCCGATGATAGCGAGGTCTCCCGACATGGGTGGCTTGAGTGTGCCCCCGGTGGATATCAGGAATGCGCCCCCGAGCATAAGTGAGGCAGTAAGGAGTATCATGTTCCCGGGCCGCTCCCCCACGATAAGATATGCAAACGGGAATGTAAAGAGAAACGTAAGGCGTATCATGAACCCCGCGTTGACTGCGGAGGTGTGATGCTGGCCCCAAAAGAGCAGGAGGATAACGGCACCCTCTGCGATGATGCCGATGACGGCCATCTTGGCCACCATCGGAAGGTCAAGCTTCCTGAGCGAGTCCCTGTTGCGCGAAATGAGGTATGGTGCGGTCAGTGCCAGTGCCAGCACGGTGCGTATGAGCGAAAAGGCAAGTGGTTCGATGCCTTTTTGAAGACCATCCTTCACCACGATGATATCCAATCCGTAGATGCAGGATGCCAAAAGAAGGATAGCGATGGCTTTCCTCATGGATAGTTCACCTTAGAACAGGCGCCTGATATCAGTAATCGATTTGACAACGTGGTGGGCGACGTCATAGAGCTCCTGCTTCTTTTCAAGCCCGTCCTGTATGACCAGTACGGACGTATCGGCGGCCTTGAACGCCAAAAGGTCGTTGGAGTCGTTTCCCACCATGACCACAGTGTCGTACCGCTCCTTGAGCATCATTATCGACTCGGCCTTTTTAGGTTCGGTCTGAAAGCAGAATATGTTTTTGCATGGGATGTCAAGAGTTGTGGAAATCTCGCGCATGCCCTCAAGCGTGTCGCCCGTGGCGATGTATATGTGCCAGTCACGTTCCTTAAGGTATGAGAACAGCTCTTTTACTCCAGGGTAGATGCACCCGCCAGTGCACAGGACGTGGCTGGGCCGCAGTGACTGGGCATCGTAGACGACACCAAGATTGGTACGCACCGCCCCCATTAGCCCCATGAGCTTTAGGAGTGTCTGCTGGAACAGCCACAAGGGCACGTCCTTGCATGTGGAAAGCGCCTCATCGGTATCTATATGCTCCGCAGAAGTGGAATAGACGTTTTTCAGGGACAAGGAGCGCCTGTGGCAAAACGTGTCAAAAGAGATGTCGGGCTGTTCGTCAAGAATTTCCTTGCTGACGCTCCGCTCGAGGATGAGCAATGCGCCCTTCTCCATGTTGTCAACGATGCATGCAGACGATATGCCTGCCTGGATCTCGCCAGTGGAAAGGTCATAGGCGACCCGCATCGTGTCAACAAACGTTCCTGACTTGTCAAATACGATGGCTTTCATGATCGTGAAGTAGTCTCATTCAATGCTTTGCGCACTTTGAATACTATCTCGTCGAGCTTGCGCTGCTCGACGGTGACACCCCTGGTGACGCCGGTAATGATATCGACAAGCTCGCCCTTCGACACCGGGTTCCGGGGCCGCACGACACGGGTCTTTACACCAATCTTGGCAAAGTCCTCGAAGTCCGCGGGCACCTGGCAGACGATGATGGCGGGGATACCAACACGGCTCAGGATAAATCGCGCCTTGTAAATAAGGTGATTCTTGACATTTCCGTGGTGGATAAGCGCAAGCCTGAATCCATTGGCCTTTTCAATCTCCTCATCCTCGAGCCCGAATCTCGCACCCATTTTACCGAACGGGCAGTCCGCGGGCACTCCTGTTCCTGCATTAAGGACTAGCACTGATGTGTCAATCTCCTCCTCCCGAAGCGCATAGGTAATCTCACAGACCGGCTTGGTGATATGCCTCCGTCCGGGGGACATGGCAAAGGCGACAACGTCGCCCCCGCACATGGCAATTGTCCCCCGTTGGGCCATGCCACCGCCGAGCCCCATCCCCATGGCGGCCCGGCAGTTGACAACGTGATGTTTGCGTTCCATTACTCGAGCACCTTTCCCGCAGAGAGCGCGTTCCGGTGCAGTTCCTCGGTAATCTCGTCAGCGTTGCCCGTCTTGACTATCTTTCCAAACTCCATCATGGACACCCGGTCGCATACTTCTCTTGCAAAGTCCATGTTGTGTGTAACAATAATAAACGTTTCGTCAAGATTTTTTCGGGCGTTCTTGATGGCGATGGCCACCTTAGACCGCGTTATGGGATCCATGGTGCCCGACGGTTCATCAAGGATTATGAGGTCCGGCTCGCGTATGAGCACCTGCGAAAGCGCGATGCGGTGGCGCTCCCCGACTGAAAGCGAATTTGGGTATGTGTCAAGAATACTCTTTGACTTTTCAGGGGAGAATCCTATCGAGGTAAGCACCTGCAGCGCCTTGATGCGGGCAAGCTCTTTGGGGAGGGTCATACCGATGGCATCGGTAAGATTCTCAAAGATGGTGCGTGACGGGTATAGCGAGTACTCCTGGTGAAGAATGCCAATATGCCGCTTTGCACGCCCCCGCTCTAGGAATCCCGGCTTGGTCATATCTATCCACTCATCGCCCACGCGGACGTTTATTTCCCCTTCGGTGGGTTCTGTTATTCCCCCTATGAGTCGGGAAAGTGTCGTCTTGCCGGCGCCGCTCGTTCCGAGGAGTCCGTATATCTCATTCTCCTTCACATCCAGCGTCACGTCGTCAACAGCCTTGACCAGGCCACGCATGATGGAGTAGAAGTACTTCTTGACGTTGCGCACCTCGACCTTGTTTTTATCCCTGGTGTCATGGTGTTCGACCTCGATGACGGGCATCTCCTCGAGAAACTCGTTGATAAGTTCCTTCGGCTTGCCATATCCGCGCATCTTGCCTTCATCCAGCCATACGACGGAGTCAGCAATCTCCTCTATGACACGGGGATTGTGCGAGGTTATAACAAGCGGCATGCCCGCTGCCTTGGCGACATCCTTAAGGACATCAAGCACGATTTTGGATGTATTGGGATCGAGGGTGCCGGTTGGTTCGTCGGCAAGAAGGATAAGCGGCTCCATCGCGAGCTGGCGCGCAAGGACTACCCGCTGCTTTTCGCCGCCGGAGAGATCCTTGGCTATGTGCAGCATCCGGTGCCCCATCTTGACCATCTCAAGCAGTTCGGTGACCCGCTTTATGCGATCCTTTTCAGGATACCCGATCGCCTGCAGTTCCTTAAGGATATTCTCGTATACGGTAAGCTCACCGTAGAGCGCGAACGTCCGCTGTAGCATGATAGAAATATAGCTCTTCACCAGCTTCTGCTCAGAAGTAGGTAAGTTCCACAAATCAAAAGAAGATTTTGCGTAGACGCTTTCACATTTCGGGCAATGTATACCCACCTTTGAGGGGTCATCGTAAACATCGCACTTTTCACAGTGGCTAAAGTAATATTTGATAGTACCTTCGTCGGGGCGATAATCGGTGGAACCGCGGATCATGTGGATAAGGACTGACTTTCCAGCACCGCTCTTGCCGATAATTCCCAGAACTTCACCGGATTTGAGGTCAAACGACACATCGTCGAGAACCTTTGCCCCGTTGAAAGACTTCGATATGCCCTTTACGGATAAGAGAATTGATTGCAAAATACTATACCCCCTTTGGCGAAAGTGGGATATGAGAATTTAAAAATGTATGCCCAAATCTTTTTAAACAAATTAGGTTAACCTAATCTTGTGTCAAAAAGATTATCAGAGATATCATCAGGAGGGCGCGCGTACGTACAGAGTATCGAAGGAGGGCTCAATGTCCGACAGAGACTGTGCGAGCTCGGCGTGCATCCCGGCGAGTCGGTGCTGGTGGAAAAGACCGGCATACTCGGAGGCCCCCTCATGCTCAAAGTTGGGGATCACCATATTGCAATTGGCAAAGGGCTGGCACAAAAAATTCTCGTGGATTAACTACGCATTCCTGCAGAATCGCACCAGCACTTCGCCAAAAGTAATAGGGGTTCCTAATAATAATAGGGGTACCTAATAACCGAATCGGCATTGTCAGAGGCAGCCGGCCAACGTACAGGCCCAACAGGAGGAACACGAGATGAACATAGCGATGGCAGGACAGCCAAACAGCGGCAAAAGCACCATCTTTAACCATGTCGCGGGTTACAAAACGATAACATCTAATTTTCCGGGCAAGACCGTCGAGTACACTGAAAGCAAGGTGACGATAGATGGAGGGGTCCACACACTCATAGACCTTCCGGGCACCTACTCACTCACGTCTCTGGACCCGGCAGAGCTTGAGGCGCGCAACTACCTGCTCAGGCGGCATGCCGACGTTACCATCAACGTGGTGGACGCATCCCTGCTTGCGCGCAGCATCGAGCTGACCATACAGGTCTCGGAGCTTGAGGTTCCGTACATCCTGGTGCTCAACATGATGGACGAGGCGAGCAGGAAGGGTGTCATCATCGACAAGGAGCGATTGTCCCGGGAGCTCGGCGTCCCCGTGGTGGAGGCCATGGCGAACAAGGGAATCGGCATCACCCAGGCCTTAGAAGCGGCCGTAGCCCACGCGGGCGGGGTGCCCCGGCAGCATGTCATCAGGTACAGCAAGCACGTGGAGGATGCCATCCTGGGGCTCATTCCCCATATCGAGGGGCATGCGAAGGCCCATGGCCTGCCGGCACGGCTCTTTTCCCTCAAGCTTCTGGAGGCGGACCCCTACTTCGAGAATCTCGTCCCGGTGTCTATAATGGAGGACGTGGTGGTGCCGGCGCGGGAAGTGCTGGAGGAAGACCACGGCCAGCCATCGGATGTCGTCATCTCATCTGAGCGGCACGCCCAGGCGCTCAACATCTTCGAGCGCGTCGCCTATGTCAAAAAAGCGGTTACGGAGCCCAGCGAGCGTCTTGACGGGCTGCTCATGCACCCCGTCTACGGGTATGCGGCGCTTATCATTATCCTCTACGGGTTCTTCAATCTCATCTTCAGGGTGGGAAACGTGCTGGAACCGCCCATAATGGACTTTTTCATGTTGGAGGTGGAGCCTGCGGTTCTCGCCCATATCCCGGAGGGATTTGCCTCGACAGCCGTCACCGGCGTGATTCAGGGCATTGCCGGCGGCATCGGCATCGTCCTCCCCTACCTCCTGCCGTTCCTTGTGGGGCTCTCGCTCCTAGAGGATGTGGGATACCTTCCCCGAATCGCATTCCTCCTCGACACCTTTCTCCACAAGATAGGCCTTCACGGCAAGTCCATCATCCCGCTCATCCTGGGGTACGGCTGCAGCGTCCCAGCCATCATGGGGGCGCGCATCCTCGAGTCGAGGCGGGACCGATTCATCGTCATAACGATGACGTCGATGATTCCCTGTGCCGCGCGCATTACGATCATCCTGGCGCTTGTCGGCGCCTACCTCGGCGGCAACTGGGCGCTCTTCGTGTTCCTGTTCAACATCGCGGTCATCGCGCTGGTGGGGTTCATTCTTTCGCGCATTATGCCTGAGGACGTCCCGGGCATGATGCTCGAGATCCCCTCATACCACAAGCCATCACTCAAGGTCATCATGCACAAGACCTGGTTCAGGATGAAGGAGTTCATCGTCATCGCATGGCCCATCATCATCGCCGGGTCCCTCGTGCTCTCGATACTGGAGTACCTCGAATGGGTGACGTACATCAACACGGCGCTCTCGCCGCTTACCCTGCTTCTCGGGCTTCCCTTAGTCGTGGGGACCACCCTGGTCTTCGGTGTGCTGAGAAAGGAGCTGGCAATGCTCATGCTTTTCCAGGCACTGGGGACCGACGTGGTGCTCGACGTCATGACAAAGACACAGATAATGACGTTTACCATGTTTATAATATTCTACGTGCCCTGTGTGGCAACGATAGGGGTCATGGTGCGCGAACTCGGAAAACGGGGCACCGGGCTTGCCGTCGGAATCGGCCTGCTGGTAGCGACCGTGGTCGGCGTGCTTACGCGGGTGGTGGGGATGGTGCTTTGAAATCCAGGGTAGAAGAGTATCTCAGGGCAATGTGGTCACTTGAGGAGAAGGGCATAGGCCCCATCAGGGTGAGGGACATAGCCCTGGCCCTTGACGTCACGCCGCCCAGCGTCGTGCAGATGCTCCACAAGCTTGAGGCACTGGGGCTCATAAGCTACAGCAAGCACCGGCATGTGACCTTTACGGAACCGGGGCGCACGGAGGGTGCCACCATCGTCCGGTACCATCGGCTCATGGAGGTTCTCTTCGCGGATGTCATAGAGGGGGAAAACGAGGATGTGGAGCGGCTTTCAGAGGGCGCGGAACATTTCATCTCCCCTGCAATCGCAGAAAAGCTCTGCACGTTCCTGAATCACCCTGACACATGCCCGCATGGCAAAACGATTCCGAAAGGGCCCTGCTGCGATATCGAATGATTACACGAAGCTCCCGAATTGACGAAATGTTTAAAAATACACGCCAAGAGTACAACGTTGGTGAGACCATGGATTCTGACAATATTCCTTTGCCAGAAAATGATGGAGATTCATTCTTGCGGAGAAATTCCAAATACATTGGCATTATCATTCTGCTCGTAATCATCATCTCTGCCCTCTTTGTGGCATTCCAGGCCAAGGGGGATGACATAGACCCGGATTTTGCGCGGGCAAACGCGTTCTATCCGGAAAAGTCACTGCAAAGCTGGTACCTCATGTACCTATCCGATAAAAGCCTCTATTACGAAGAGGTAACCCAAAAACTAAGTGACACGCAGTACGTCATAACGGAGGACTCCACAGGGATGCCCCACACACTGACGTTTTACGATGAAATCGACGATGTTTCAGGCGAGTCGCAATGGTATGTCATGATTGAGGACGACAAGGAAACGGCCGAGGCCATCAGCATATACTTTGATGTGAAGGACTATGTCGGCAAAGAATCATTTACACTCATTCAGGAAACGGTATCGTATCAGTACCTCGATAATATCCACCTGCTCTTCGGGGCATGGGAGGAAGCTGGCGTCGAAAATCAGCAGCTCGCCTACGGCATGTCGACCATCGCCGAGGCTGTCGGGAAACGGGTGGGAGATACGGACAAAATCGTTATCGACGAGATATCCGATGATTACTTTATAGATATATACAAGGGAGATATCGGCACCCCGAGCAATCCCATCATATATGTGATGACAGAACCGTATGGTGCGCTCAAGAACAATATCGTATTCCCAAACGACGGCGTTATTGTTATCGAAGTTCCAGACTACCAGCAGCTCAGGCTCTTTAGCCTTGTGGTGGGGGAGCTTATCGCACCGTCCGGGGTAACCGAATGAGGCGCATTACCGTCATTGATGCAATCATCATTGCGATACTGCTCTTTTCCCTCTATTCTTTTGTTTCGCGAGAGTCGACGGTGTACTCACAGGTTGACGAGTACTACTACACAGGCTCTCAGATTTACAAGGCTACAAGCTACATGGACTTCCTTGACTCCAAGGGATTCCTCTATGACACCTATGTCAGGGGATACTGGTGGTCGGACTACCTCGCCTTTGACGAGACAGGATATGTCATCGAAGCGGGGAACGGGTCGTTTTCCCTGCTCAGGGACAACGGCGAGGTCGTTACCATCGGGGGGCGCATGAGCTACCGGGAACAGGTAGGCGCCAGCGAGATACGGCTTATCATCAAGACCAAGTCCGTTGTGACCATGCGCATGTACTCAGGCACATACGCATCCTTTGGGGCATACAGTGATACGGTCATGGGTGCCTGCGCATTCCTTGGCAAGTTCGCCATAGACGACATCGCCATAACCGGCACCATCTCATGGGATGCGGATGTGTCGCCATCGAAAATCGCCGAGGCCGAGCTTGAGGACCTGATCAGGAAATCACTCCATTACGTCAAGGGCATAGACGTCGAGCTTGCCGAGGGGGGCGGCTCTGTCACCATAACCCAAGGAAGCATAGATGAGCTTTCATCCATTCCGGCACTGCTCGGGGAGCACGGAATGGGGGAGTCGCCCGTCTTTGTATCCGACGCAACGGTCATTGTGCGCACAGGGGAGGAAATCGGCGAGCTTGACAAGTACGGCATCAAGCAGCACATCAGCGACCACCTGGCGGGCATCTTCGACGCCGATGGGAACGCCATACACATAAGGTTATGATCATGCTGGAGCAGCCACTCGTCATGGCCGCCAACGTGGTGTTGGCGCGATATGCACGACTCAAGGGCAGGCCCCCCCGCGTCATCGACTGCGAGGTCGCAAAAACATGGGGGGTGGAGGACCTTGCGCACGGCATCGGGTACGGCATCGATGCCACCATACGGTGGGTAGACGCCTCAATTGAAAAAAGTGCCATCGGGAGGGGACTTTCACGGGCGTACCGCTCTGTGACCACCGGCGTTCCCGGCATACCCATGCTCGGTGCGCACGCGTCGGACAGCGCCGTCGCCCGGCTTACGCACCCGCTTATCTTCATTGTTGCGTACATCGCCTTTCTCGGCTTGGGCGACCATGGGATTTCCGCCTTTGCGCTCTGGTCGCTGGCTGCGTCGCTCGCAGCATATGCGGTGGGCACCAGGCTTGGTCCAATGCGCCTGCCCCCGATTCCCGCTGCGGCAATCCGCATAAGCATCGCCGCATTCGCGCTGGCACTGGTGTCGACGGCAGCCGTGGGGCAGGCAGGCGCAAAGATTGCGCTGCTGCCGCTGTGCATCCTCATCGTGGCGGGGAGTACGGGCATCTATGCGAGCATCGCGTCCGCCGTTGCGGGGTACGCCCTGTTTACCCAAGGGCAGTGGAGCCTGGGCCTGCCGTACCTTTTGCTGGGCGCCATCGGCACCGCACACAACTACAAAAGCCCGCGGCTCGGCAGGCTGCTTGAGTCCAACGCCGTTCCCATCGCGCTCTTCCTCATGTTCATCGGCACCTTTTACTGGGTGCTTGACATCGCCCTCGTGGGGCGAATACCGCTCTTCTCGTCGCGAGAGGGGCTCGACCCCACATACACCATGCGGTCCCACCTGCTCCCCATCGGCGCCATATTCCTCATATCGATTATGGGGGAACAGGTGTCGAGGGAAGGCGGGCATGCGAAAGCCCGCACCGTGTCCCTGCTTGCATTGGGATTCTCCTTGGCGCTCATGGCGCTGCTCGGGTACCGGACGCAGGTGCTCATAACACTTATCGGCGGCATCATAGCACTGCTGTTCTGGAAGCTCATATCCACCAAGGAGCTCATTGCCGCCGGCGGTGCCCTTGCAGGGCTCTTTGCCGTGATGACCCTCCTGAGGTCCCAGACCACGGGCGCGCACGTTGGCGTCATAGAGTCGCTGTCGCTTCGGACTGGCCTGACCCTCGACATCTACGACATGATGGCGTCCCTCGGGGGGTGGTGGGGATTTACCAAGGGGCAGACATACATGGCAACCGTCTCCAAGTTTGCCACGCTCATGCCCGGCCTTGCATACTCTCCCCGCAGGTATGTCGCCGTTTTTGCCGGAACCACCGGCATCTCGATGACATCAACGCTTCTCGGGCCCATCGCACTGGACTTCGGGCTTGCCGGTTCCATTGCGGCAATGGTCGCCGCGGGATGGATGATCTCTCGTGTGAAACATATCATCTCGGTTGCCCCCGGCCGTCAGAAAAGCATACTCGTCACCCTCTACGCCATGGTGCTCGGGTATATGATCCTCGGCATCGAGACGGGCCTTGTGGACTATGAGGTCATCATGCTCTTTGCCGGAACGCTGCTCTACACGCTCTACGTGGGACGCATGACACAATATACTTAAGGTGTGCCTCTCAAGGTTACGCATGTATCTTGAACAGCTAAAGACAGGGGATTTTCCCCTGTTATCGCCTTGTGTCACCATCGTTCCTGTGGGGACCATCGAGGCCCACGGGCGGCACCTTCCCCTGGGCACGGACAACATCATCCCTGCGGAAATCATAGCGCGCATCGAGCGGCAATTCACCCGTTTTGTTCTTGTCACGCCCATAATCCCGTTCGGCCACACCTATTATCTCGAGGACTGGCCAGGAACGCTTAATGTCCCGGCCGGCACCCTTAAGGCGTATGTCCTTGCGGTGTGCGGCGAGCTTGTCAGGAACGGGTGCTCGCGATTCCTGTTTATCAACGGCCACGGCGGCAACTGCGGCGCCCTTGGCGACGTCTGCGAGGAGCTCTCGTACCAAGGTGCGACATCCGCGGTGTGCAACTGGTGGGAAGACCTTGCCGACGACATTGCGGCAATAACGCCCCATACGGGCCACGCAGGGGAGGACGAGACCTCTCTGGTCCTGGCAAGCGACATCTCGCTTGTCGACATGTCCCGCGCCACATCGGGGCCGGACTGGCCAGACGGCGCCCCTCTTTCCCTTGCGGCGCGGCGCGCCATGTTCCCCGACGGGATGACCGGTGACGCCCGGGCCGCGACGCCAGACAAGGGAAGTAAGATATATGACCTCATCCATACGTATACTGCCAACCTGGTGGAGCAGCTTTTGGGTGAGTAGGATGGCAACGCTTGTACTTGTGGTGGGAATGCCGGGATGCGGAAAAGGCGAGTTTGTCGCCCAGGCAGAACAGTTCGGCTATACCGTCATGTCACTGGGCGACATCGTGCGCAAGGAGACGCTCAAGCGAGGCGGGAACGTCAAGGACTCGGGCGGGACGGCGATACGGATGCGCGAGGAGATGGGCAAGGCCGCCTTGGCGATATGCGCCCTCCCCTACATCAGCGAGAACGAAAAGTACCTCATTGACGGCATACGGTCGCACGCAGAGGTATCGCTCTTCACGTCCTGCCATGACGCGGTGGTGGTAGGGATACACTCGTCCCCCGAAACGAGATTTAGGCGATTGCGCGACAGGGGGAGGGCGGACGACCCAGACACCAGGGCAGCGTTCGATGAGCGGGACATGAGGGAGCTTGGATTCGGCATCGGCGATGCCATAGCGCTTGCAGACCACATGCTCATCAACGAGGGCGGCATAGGGACGTTCCACGAGTCAATCCGGGAATGGTTGGAGAGAACAGGACATGAATCTGAAGCAAATTACTGATTACCAGTGGGAACACGCCCCGGAAGGGGGAATGAAGGTTCCGCTTAGGGTGTTTGCCACCAAAAGCCTGCTTGAGGGAATGCAGGGGGACCTCACGCTCACGCAGGCGAAAAACGTCGCCATGCTTCCGGGGATTGAGGATGCGAGCATCGTCATGCCAGATGGGCACCAGGGGTATGGATTCCCCATCGGCGGTGTGGCTGCGTTTAGGGAGGAAGACGGCATCATCTCGCCGGGGGGGGTCGGGTACGACATCAACTGCGGGGTGCGCCTCCTTACATCGGCTCTTACCATGGGGGACATCATCCCGAAAAAGGCGCGGCTCCTCGACACGCTGTTCAAAAACGTCCCCTCGGGACTGGGATCAAAGGGCAAGATACGGCTCCCCTCCCCCGAGATGGACGCCATGCTGGAACTGGGTGCCACGTGGGCCTGCGAGCATGGGTACGGAGAGAAGCGGGACATACGGCACATAGAGGAAGAGGGGTCCATGCGCGGCGACGCATCCCTTGTTAGCACCAAAGCGAAAAAGAGGGGTTCGCCCCAGTTGGGAAGCCTCGGTTCGGGGAACCACTTCCTTGAGATTCAGGCCGTCGAGAAAATCTACGACCAGCATGCTGCAAAGGCATTCGGCCTGTTCGAGGGCCAGGTGGCGGTCATGATACACACCGGCTCGAGGGGATGCGGCCACCAAATCTGTTCCGACTACCTCAGGATCATGGAGCGGGCCGCAAAGGACTACAGCATACCGCTGCCCGACAGGGAGCTTGCCTGCGCGCCCATCGCCTCAAAGGAGGGAAGGGAGTACTACAAGGCCATGGCGTGCGCCGCAAACTTCGCTTGGGCAAACAGGCAGATGATAACCCATTGGGTGCGGGAGTCATTTGACGCCGTATACGATTCGCCTGAGCTTGACATCCTGTATGACGTCGCACACAACATAGCAAAGCACGAAGACCATGACAAGAAAAGGTACCTTGTGCACAGGAAGGGCGCAACGAGGGCCTTGTGGAAGGGAAGGTCGGAACTCCCCAACCAGTACCGTGGCATCGGGCAACCCGTCCTCCTTCCAGGCAGCATGGGCACCGCCTCATACGTCCTGTGCGGGGCACCGGGGGCGCGCATCTCATTCGGCTCCACGGCGCACGGCGCGGGCAGGGTGCTTTCCCGCTCAAAAGCAATAAAAAGGTATGATGGGGAAGGTATAATCGGGGAACTGGCAAAGCGGGGCATCGACGTGCGGGCGGAAAGCAATCGCACCATCGCGGAGGAGGCCCCGGGGGCGTACAAGGACATAGACCAGGTTGCGGACGTATCCCATAATGCAGGCATCGCCACCAGGGTCGCCCGGCTTGTCCCGCTCGGCGTGGTGAAAGGATAGGGGCGAAGAGGGATATGACGTTTGAATGGCATGAGTACCGGCCCAGGGAAAAAGGGCACACTACGGTTCTTGGGCCGCTGGAGACGCGGATTATGGCCATTTTGTGGGAATGCGGCACCGCCACGGCACGGGAAGTCTATGACCTGCTCAGGAAAGAGAATCCGTCCATACGCCGCTCGACCGTGTCCATCATGATGGCCAGGCTCGACGACCGCAACCTTTTGGAAAAGGAGGTCGAATCGGGAAAGGGGGGCCTCAAGTATGTTTATACCGTCACAATAGGCAGAGACGCGTTTGAGGATGAGATCGTAAAGACGGTCATCTCCTCACTTGCCGATGCGTTCCCTGAAACGACAGAAAGGCACATTTCATCATACAGGCAGAATAGGAATGATAGCGATGAACTTTGAGAAACCATGGACAGAAAAATACAGGCCCCATACGTTGAAAGATATCGTTGGGAGGCCGTACATCATCGAGCGGCTCCAGTCATACGTCCAGAAGAAAAACATGCCCCACCTCATGTTTGCGGGTCCCGCTGGTGTCGGCAAGACAACATCCGCGCTCGCGCTTGCCAAAGACCTATACGGGGACACCTGGCGCCAGAACTTCCAAGAGACAAACGCATCCGACGAGCGGGGCATCAACGTGGTGCGCGAGCGGATCAAGGACTTTGCCAGGACCATGGCGATAGACGGTACATTCAAGATCATATTCCTGGACGAGTGCGACGCACTCACCAACGATGCGCAAAACGCTCTGAGGAGGACCATGGAGGTCTACACATCGACCTGCCGATTCATCCTTTCCTGCAACTACTCATCAAAGATAATATCCCCCATCCAGTCGCGCTGCGCCATATTCAGATTTGGGCCGCTCTCGGAAGACGCGATAGAGGCGAAGATACGGATGATAGCAAAGACCGAGGGCATCGTGGTCACAGACGACGGCATGGGCGCCATCAGGTATATCGCCGACGGCGACATGCGCAAGGCCGAAAACACGCTGCAGGCAGCCGCATTTATCGGCGAAGAGATAACGGAGGAGATAGTATACCAGGTCTCGTCGCGGGCAAGGCCCGAGGAGATACGGGACATGGTGTCAGCCGCCGTTTCCGGAAACTTCATGGCAGCACGCAAGCTGCTTGACACGCTGCTTATAGATAAGGGATTGTCCGGCGATGACGTCATCATGCAGATGCACCGCCAGATAATCACGGAAGAGTCGCTTTCCGACGACGTGCGCATAGATATCGTGGACAAGATAGGCGAACACGAGTTCCGGCTTGTCGAAGGGGCCAATGAGCGCATACAGCTCGAGGCGCTTCTGGCACGCCTTTCGAAGACAGCAAGGTAACACGCATGTACAACGAGACCCATATGCCACGGAGGTTCGGGGACCTCCACGGCCAGAACAAACCTCTCAAAGAGCTCATCGCCTGGATAAACACCTGGCCTAAGGGCCGCAAGGCACTCATCATCCACGGCCCGTCAGGCTCGGGGAAGACCAGTGCCATCTACGTTATGAAGCACGAGATGAATCTCGACCTCATCGAGCTCAACACGTCTGACGTGCGGGATTCGGAGACCATAACACGTATTGTGGGCAACGCCGCGACATCCCAGGCGCTGTTCGCCTCACGCAAGGTGATCCTTATCGACGAGGCGGAAAACATCAAGGGAAGCACGGACTCGGGGGGGATGAAGACGCTTGGCTCCGTCATCAAGGAGACCAAAAATCCCATCATCCTCATTGCAAACGACTACTACAAGCTCCCCGATACCATACGGCGCATATCCGACGACATCAGATTCAATACGCTCAGGCCAGCAAGCATAAAAAATCGCCTGAGGGAAATAGCGGACCTTGAAGGGGTATCGGTCGATGACGCAACCCTCGAGTCGCTTGCGTCGATGGCGGGCGGCGACATGCGGGCGGCCATAAACGACATGGAGTCACTGGGCGAGTCCATCACCCCGGGCATGCTTGCCCATCTTGCGCCACGGGATTCCGAAAGCTCGATATTCAATGGGCTAAGCGCCGTGTTCAAGTCCCAGAGCATAGATTGCAGAAAGGTCTTTTTTGATATTGACAAGCCGCCTGAAGAAATTCTTTACTGGATTGATGAAAACATGCCCCGCGCATACCAGCCGCAGGACAGGGAGCGTGCCTACTACTACCTCTCCCGCGCTGACATTTTCCTGGGCAGGGTGCGGCGCAGGCAGTATTACCGATTCTGGGCATATGCCATGGACCTCATGACCGGCGGCGTATCGGTATCGCGGACCGAGCCGCTCACCTTCGCGAGATTCGAGTCCCCGTCGTTTTTTAAGGCGCTGGGGCGTACAAAGGCGAGGCGGAAGCAGCTTAAGGCCGCACTGTTAAAAATCGGCGCAAAAACGCACTCCTCGAGCCATGATGCACGGGAGTTCCTCCCGCTGCTGCGATACGCGTGCGCCGATGTCCCCTCGGGTATAAGCGTCATGAAATACTTCGAGCTTGAACCGGAAGAGTTCGAGGTGGTGGCCCCCGCCACTGCAAAAGAGATAATCTCATTCAAGAAAGAGGATGACGCCCGCAAGGACCGGGAAGCCAAAAAGCGCCTCGACCGGGAGAAGCGGCAAAAAGAGAAGCAATCAGAGAAGGAAGCGCAAAAGGCAACGCTCCCGAAGGCGACGAAAAAGGGATCGTCCCAGCAGACCTCGCTGTTCCAGTTCTAACCGAGCAGGGAGAAGAGATTTTTTCCAAGCACCGCCAGGAGTCGGGGATTCCCGATAAGGATCCGCGCAAGGGAGGAGTGATTGTCATAGTCCCCCTCAGACTCGATGCGGCCGCTGTTCTCACACAGCACGTCAAAGACCCGGGACAAATCCCGGTCTGACATGGTCTCGTAGACCTTGCGTGTTGACAAGCCGAACGATATTTCCCGCCCGTACTCCTTTTGCCATGCGGAAGGGTATGCGGATATGCTGCCGCCCCCAACAGCCGACGCGAGCATTTCAGACGCGGAGAGCCCATAGTGGAGGCCGCCGCCGCTAAGCGGCTTTACCTGTGCCGCCGCATCTCCGACGAGTACTGCATTTCCGCATACAAGCTCCGTCCGCCCGACGGGTATCGGCGCGGAAAACGATGAGAGCACCTCGCCTGACACCCCATACTTCGCCTTAAACGCCTCAAGCCCCGATACATTGCCCACGGTGCCCACGCGCGCGATGCCGCTGCCCTCCGGTATCACCCACGAGAAAAAGGGGCGGGAAAGCTCAACAGTCACCATGGATTCATCTTCCACGTCTGTCCGAATACGCTGCTGGCATGCGCCATACAGCGAGACCGACGCATCGAAGTGAAGTGACCTGCGCACGATGGAGCAGGGGCCATCGGCACCGATTACCATATCTGCAGCATAGGACGCATCAGGCGTCTTAACGGAATACGTCCCCGTCCCTTCCCGTGAGACGGAGGTGACGCGCGTAGAAAAGGAGATGTCGAGGCCGTCTGAGAAGCGCATGTCAAAGGACCGCCGGTCCAGGACATGAGCGACACCTTTGCGCCGCAGGGAAAGCGAACGGCCCCCAAAGTGCACCGTGGCGCCGTCGATGCGATTGATGACCGCGGCGTCCCCGAACTTTTCGATAAGCGACGTTCCGACGAGTCCAGCACAGTTGACGGGAGTGCCGACTTCCCCGTGCTCCTCGATAACAGTGACATCATGGCCCTGCCGCTGCAGCAACTGGGAGACGTACAGGCCGCAAGGCCCCCCTCCAACGGTCACAATGCGCATAATGGAACTCACGTATAATGGTTTATATGCATTACGCCCCATCAGACCTCGCCGTAGCGAAAGCACGAAACGAGATGGTCGTTTACCATCCCCACAGCCTGCATAAACGAGTAGCAGATGGTAGGGCCGACGAATGAGAATCCCCTTCTCTTGAGGTCAGTTCCCATCGCTTCCGCCTCGGGGATGAACTTTGGCGCCCCCTCGAAGGACGCATAGCCGTGCCGTATGGGCTTCCCTCCGACAAATCTCCATATGTAGGCGTCAAACGTGCCGAACTCCTGCTGCACCGCATGGAATCGCTTGGCGTTGTTGATGATTGCACGCATCTTGAGGCGATTGCGTATGAGCGAATCGTTGTGCATGAGCGCTTCGTATTGTTCCTCCCCGTAGAGGGCTATGGCATCCGGATCGAATCCGTCAAGCGCCTTCCAGTACGCCTCGCGCTTGTTGAGGACTGTCTCCCAGCTTAGCCCCGCCTGCAGGCCCTCAAGTATAAGAAACTCAAAAAGGGCCCGGTCGTCATGCACCGGGACGCCCCATTCGGTATCATGATATGCAATATACAGGGGATTTTCCGTCTTCCAGCACCGGATACGTTCCATGGTCTACTGTCGGCCCCGAAATATAAAAGTGTCACTCCTAAACGAATACCGTGCTGCCAAGGCGCCGTATGACATCGCCCGCTGCACTGGGATCCAGCGACAGCACGATGGCATTGTGCTCGCATGCATGGACACACCGCCCGCACCCCCTGCATGCATCAGATACCACCGCAGCGCCATCCTGCAGCGATATGGCGCCGACAAAGCAGACGCCCCTTGTGCAGCTGCCGCAGCCCGTGCACGCCCCGGTGACGGCAACGGACACACCCGGCATGCGTGAGACCTTGCCCTGTAGCGCAGGGGCAAGCGACGGCAGCATCATCCATAGGCAGCAGCATGGGCAGCAGTTGCATATGGTCATAAGACGCTCAGGGGGCCCCGTCCCGAGCCATACGGCGTCAAGCTTGTTGCGCCCGACCAGATGTACAAGCCCCGCGGCCCGGCATCGGGCGACATGTTCCCGCGCCTCCTCTCGTGTAGCGGCGTGTCCCAGCGCGGGATTGATACGCTTTGCCGCATCGCCGAGAAAGAGGCACCCGAGGTCGCGAGGGTAGTCTGTGCACTTCGCCGACTCCCTGCAGATGCAGAAGTCCATGATAAAAAAATGGGATGCCCCATCGATAAAGTGGTCAAGGACCGCCGGTGGCATCACCAGCGACGACATCTGCCCAAGATCACGCCCCACCGTGATGGATTCCACGCGTGGAAGGTAATACAGCTCGTCCCCCTCGAAAAGGAACCTGTCGATCACAGGCCCGATCAGGGGGGCGCGGGTCAGAAGCGCCAGCCGGTGCCGAAACGCAAATCCCTTTGACAGCATTCTGACCAAAACGGGGCGCCGTGGATGGGATTTAGCGGACATTACCTATAGTGGACAAAACGGGTATAAGAGTGTTACGATTACTTTTTATTACTCAATAGAGCAATAAGTTTATATATAGTTACTCATATGAGTAATACAGGATGTGACAGTATGAGACATTGCCACGGACAGGGAAGGGGTCGGGCGCGTGCGCCGAGACGTATCGGGCAGCGCCCGATGTGCACGGAATACGCCCCATCCCCTAAAAATGCGGGACCGGCGGACACTACCGTCATATGCGTCAGCGAGCTTGAGGTCCTCAGGCTTGTCGACGTGCTCGGGTATACCCAGGAACAGGCCGCTGAGGCCATGGGCGTCTCAAGAAAGACGGCTTGGGCGGACATCAAGGCCGCCCGGAAAAAGCTTGTGCTCGCGCTGCTCCTCGGCAATCAGATACACATTTGCGAAGACGCGCACACATCCACAAAGGAGTGAAAAACTATGCCAGGTAGAGATGGAACAGGCCCACTCTTCCTCGGACCCGGTACCGGGTGGGGAAGAGGGCGCTGCAGAGTGAAAACAGGGATCGAACCGATAGAACCCATCAATCCCCAGTGGTTGGGGCGAGGTAGGGGCGGATACGGTGTACAGATGCGCAGATACGAGACGATCACTGAAATGACAAAAGAAGAGCGAGCAACACTGCTCAATCAGCGCCTCGAAGTAATTGAGCAGGCCATGGAGCGCATCAAGGCCCAGCTTGCCGACATCAACAAAGAGTAGCGCTACCAGAAGCTGCAACCGCGGTCACGGTGCTTCTCGAAATACTGCTGATGGTACTCTTCAGCGCGGTAGAACGGCCATGCGTGCTCGATTTGGGTCACAATGGGCCGAGGAAACGCGCTGGATGCCTCCATCCGCTGCAGTGATGCCTTGGCCGCCGCACACTGCACATCCCCGTGGCAGAATATGGCGGACCGATACTGGGAACCGACATCGGGGCCCTGGCGGTCTTTTGTCGTGGGGTTGTGGATTTTCCAGAACACGTCAAGAAGGCGCTCATACGCCACTATAGAGGGGTCGAAGACGATACGGACCGCCTCTGCATGCCCGGTGACACCGGTGCAGACATCCTTATAGGTTGGATTTAAGGTTGTACCCCCTGTGTACCCTACTTCTGTGGATACCACGCCCGTAACCTTTCTAAATGCTGCCTCAACACCCCAAAAGCATCCCGCGGCGAATGTTGCCGTTTCCATGGGTATACTTTTACCGTTGTACTATTATATAATGTTTGCACATTATTGGAATATTCATTCGCCCATATGCAGGTGCCCGCGGCGTGCGCTCCCCCGATACCGAAAATTATTTATTAGCGCCACCATCTTTTACCTTGATTATCATGGATACAAGTAGCGATACTGGTGAATGCTTTTTGCGTTCGCTCCAATAGGATTGCTTACAACGTGCCCGTGCCCCTTTTCGCTAACAATTATTACCGGTGTATTAGATGACCTTAGATTTCAATGAAATGGAAAAAAAATGGCAGAGGCGATGGGGAGAAGCCCGACTCTTTGAGGCATCCCCTGACGACCGCGAGAAATTTTTCCTCAACATCCCTTATCCGTACATGAACGGATTTCTTCATATAGGGCGGCTTTTTACCTACCTACGGGGAGAGGTACTCGCCCGATACAAGCGCATGAACGGGTACAATGTGCTGTTCCCCTTCGGATTCCATTGTACAGGTAGCCCCATCGTGAATGCGGCAAAACGCATAGCCGAGGG
This sequence comes from uncultured Thermococci archaeon, assembly GCA_964435645.1. Lineage (GTDB taxonomy): Archaea > Methanobacteriota_B > Thermococci > Methanofastidiosales > NM3 > JAHKLV01. Next base: position 24,370 of record CAYSZY010000001.1, read on the forward strand.
CGAGGAGGGGCAGACATCCATACTCCTGAAGATGGGGATTGACGAGAATCTCATACCCAACTTCGCAGACCCCGTCTACTGGACAGAGTTCTTCCCGCGGATGACAAAGATTCACCTGCAGGACATGGGGATGTCAATCGACTGGAGAAGGTCATTTATCACCACGTCGCTCAATCCTCACTACGACCGATTCATACAATGGCAGTTTGAGACGCTCAGGGAGCGTAACTATGTAATTAAGGGTGCACATCCCGTCATCTGGTGCAGCTGCTGCCAAAACCCCGTCAGCGACCACAGCCGCCTCGAGGGGGAGGGGGAAACGCCCCAGGAGTTCACACTGCTCAAGTTCTCATTGGGCACAGAATATCTCATGGCCGCCACACTGCGGCCTGAAACGGTGTACGGCCAGACGAATCTGTGGATAGACCCGGACGAGACGTACGTCCGCGCCCGCGTTGGCGACGAGGTATGGATCGTCTCGGCCCCCTGTGCCCAAAAGCTTAGCGACCAGGAAAAGGATGTCGAGCCGCTCGGGACGGTGGAAGGCAGCGAGCTTATCGGCAAAACGGCTGTTGCACCGGTCATCGATCGCCCCTTGCTCATCCTCCCGTCGGCGTTTTGTGACCCCGACAAGGGAACTGGAATCGTTACCAGCGTCCCGTCTGACGCCCCTGACGACTGGATGGGCCTGTTTGACCTGCAGCACGATGCCTCACTGCTCGAGAAGCACGGCCTGTGCAAGGAGGACATTATAGCGATAGAACCGGTGTCAATCCTTTCATCCAAGGGATGGGGCCCGCTTCCGGCAAAGGAGATCTGCGAAAAGATGGGCGTGCGCAATCAGCACGACCGCGAAAAGCTCACCAAGGCGAAAAAGGAGATATACAAGTCGGGATTCTATACGGGAGTAATGAATGAGGCCTGCGGGGAGTACGTGGGGCTCAGCGTCGAGGAAGCCAAGGAACGAATCAAGCAGATGATGATTGATACCGGCAAGGCCGACATCATGTACGAACCCTCTGGTACGATTATCTGCCGCTGCCTTACCAAGTGCACCGTAAAAATAGTCCGGAACCAGTACTTCATGGCGTACGGCGACCCCGAATGGAAAGCGCTTGTCCACAAGTGCGTCGACAACATGGGGTTTGTCCCAGAGGTCATCCGCAAGCAGTTCGAATACGTTGTTGACTGGCTCAACAACTGGGCATGCACACGGAAGGTCGGGCTTGGAACCTCACTTCCATGGGATGATGAGTGGATGATAGAGTCACTGTCAGACTCGACAATATACATGGCGTTCTATACCATAGCACACAAGATTACGGAGATAGACCCGGAACGGCTCGACAAGAAGTTTTTCGATTACGTGTTCTTCGGGAAAGGGACGCCGGAAGAGGCGGCAGACTCCATTGGGAAGGATGCTTCGTTTGCCCAGGAGCTTCATGACGAGTTCAACTACTGGTACCCCATCGACATACGGACGTCAGGCAAAGACCTTATCCAGAATCACCTGGCGTTCTGCCTCTTCAACCATGCAGCGCTCTTCCCCGAGCGCCACTGGCCACGGGCCATGGGCGTCAACGGGTGGCTCATGGTTGACAAGGAAAAGATGAGCTCGTCGAAAGGCAATGTGTTCACGTCCGACGACATGAGGGGAAAATACGGCGCAGACGTAGTGAGAATCGGGCTCATGTTCAGCGGGGAGGGCGTGGACGACCCCAACTGGGAAACGAACTTCGTCGAGACCATGGGGGACAGGCTCGAGTCATGGTACCACTTCGCACAGGAGTATTACAGCAAAGGGCGCAGCGACACACGATACATCGACAGGTGGTTTGAGTCCGTGGCCGTCACCATCGTGTCGGAGGTGGGGGACGCCATAGAGAACATGATGTACCGGACAGCCATACAGAAAGGATACTTCGACTTCCAGCGGGCCCTCAAGTGGTATCTCAGGAGAACCGACGTACCCAACAAGGCGCTTATCAGCAAGGCCATCGAGGTGCAGACCCTCATGCTTGCGCCGTTCTGCCCCCATATCGCAGAGGAGATATGGGAAATGATTGGTAAGGAAGGCTTCATATCCGCTGCGCCCTGGCCGGCTGCATGGGCGGACGTGGACCCCCAGATGCTTATGGCAGAGGACTTCACCAAGGGTGTCATAGACGACATCAAGGAAATACTGCGTGTGGCAAAGATAGAGGATCCCAAAGCGGTCTACATCTACACCAGCCCCGGGTGGAAATGGGACGTTATGGAAATAGCTTCCGATGAACAGGACCTCAAAAAGGCCATGGCACGCGTTATGCAGGACGAAGCCATGCGAAAGCGAGGCAAGGGCGCCTCAAAGCTGCTTACTTCGATTATCAGCAACAAACGGTACATGGACCGATTTGACGAGGCTGAAATCCTTACACAGGCGCTCGGATTCATCTCGTCGGAAATTGGATATCCGGTGCAAATCGACGCAGACTACGACCCCGATGGCAAGAATCAGATTGCCACTCCGGGAAGGGTAGCGATTTACATCGAATAACCAGGGAAATAATGTGGTGTGCATTGCTATGCCACATTTTTCCAAAACCTTTTTAATTTTTCTACTTTATATCCATTTCCATGTATGACGTTGTTATCATAGGTGGTGGGCCGGGCGGCCTTACCGCAGCCATGTACAGTGTCCGCTCAAATCTTAAGACAATTCTTATTGAGAAGGAATTCCTTGGCGGATACGTCTCTTACGCGGGCGTTATTGAAAACTACCCGGGATTCCCTGAGGGTATCACGGGATTCGAGCTTGGCCAAAAGATGGGGGAGCAGGCCCAAAAGGCGGGTGTGGAAATCTCATATGAGCCAGTAGTCGGCATCGATCCGGAAAAGATGGTAGTGCACACAGGGAAACGGGACATCGAAACAAAGGCAATCGTCCTCTCGCCCGGGCTACGCCACAAGGAGCTCGGGGTTCCTGGGGAGGATGCGTTTAAGAGCAAGGGCGTTGTCTACTGCACCACGTGCGACGGCCCGTTGTATGCGGGGAAGAAAACAGTTGTCGCGGGAAAGGGCATTCCCGGGATTACCGCATCGCTCTATCTGGACGAGATAGCCGAAAGCGTTACGCTTGTAACGCCAACTAGGGAGCTTAAGGCAAAGGAGACCATATATCTTGACAAAATCCGTGACAGCAACGTCACGGTAATCACCAACGCCACGGTAAAGGAACTGCAGGGGGATACTGTTTTGGAGCGGGTGGTAATTGTTGACAAGGCCACGGGCACAGAGACTGTGCTTGACGCAGACGGCATCTTTGTCAATATTGGGAAAGTCCCGAACACGGGATTCCTCACGGGCAGCGGCATAGGGCTGGACAAGAAGGGATTTATCACCGTAGACGAAAATCAGATGACGTCAAGGCAGCTTGTATTCGCTATCGGAGATGCGACCACGGACCCGTACAAACAGATATCCACGGCCGTTGGGGACGGCGCCAAGGCGGCGCTCAATATCACAAAACTCCTCAAGTAGGTTGCACCCATGCACAAGAACATGCTTTTTATGGTGCTCATACTTGCATCCATGGTGCTTTCAGGCTGCGTATCGGGAGACTCGCAACCAACGACGACAGTCTCACCCACGACCACGGCGGCACCTACAACGGAACCGCCCACCACGGCACCCCCGACGACACCGGCTGCAGAGATACGCCAGCCTGGCGACCATGGCGACATCCCCTGGCAACAGTATGACGATGCATTTCAAAAGGCGCGTGAAGATGGAACGTACGTGTTCATGTACTTCTGGAGAGACCAATGCAAATTCTGCTCATTACTGTCGTCCTCGACATTCATAGACCCTGCAGTGGTATCATACCTGGAAGAACACTTTGGGATTGTGGACGTGGACATTTGGTCCGATGCGCCCATCTCGGCGGCAGACCCCTCACTCAGCGGCGAGACGCTTAACGCTCGATTCCGGCCACCAGGCGTTCCTGCCATGGCCATACTTGATGCTAATGGCAACGTCATTATCGGCATATCCGGTTACAAGTCTTCAGAATCACTGCTCGCCATACTCGGGTATGTGGCGAGCGGTTCGCATGAGAATATGACAATAGAGGAATATATGAATAATATATGACGTGCCCTCGCCACTACAGTAGTGGGGTTCTATGGTTGGCATGCCCCCTCTGCCATAGCCCTTTCCATGACAGATTGATTCACGTCCTGTGCCAAAGCTATGCTGAAAGCGGCGTTGGCATCCACGTGGCTGGCGTGCCCGCATGAAGGGCACGAAAACTCATTCCCGCCCCTGTTGTCCAGAGCCCCGCCTACACCATCCAGCAGTGCAGCAGGTGCGTGCATGGCGAACCTGGCATATGGGTACGCCCCCGTCCTTTTCTTTTTTCACTGGTGATATGCGTACCAATCCCGTGTGGCAATAACCGTGCCAAGAATAATCTTTTTATGCTGTATGGATAATTCATCCATATGCAGTCCCTCTATCTCCTTCGGCATGGCCAAACGGAGGCGAATGTTGCCCACGCCTATTGCGGAAGCACCGATTCGCCCATTACACGGGAGGGAATGCGCCGCCTTGGGTCCATATGTATCCCTGCCGTGGACTCGGTCATCTCATCACCGTCGAAAAGATGCATAGAATCGTCACAGGCCATAGGGTACCAACGCCCCGCGATAAACGAATGCCTGCGAGAAGTGGACTTCGGCACATGGGAAGGAAAGACATTTGATGCAATTGCGACATTGGCGCCCGCAGAAGCTGAGGCGTACTTATGCGACCCGATGAACTTTGCGTTTCCCGTCGGTGAAAGCCTTGCCGCACTCGGCCGGCGCATTGTGACATTCGCATCATCGACCCTGGGGCCGCTCATGGAAGAAAAAAGGGACGTGCTCATTATCAGCCACAGCGGGCCCATACGGATGCTGCTTCTCACCGTGATGGGAATTGGCATGCGCCATTTCTGGAACTTTAATATACGCCCGGGACGTGTAGCGCACATTCGCTACGCTGGAAGCGACCCCGAATCCTCAACGCTTATTCGGCTCAACGCCACACGCATAGGAGACTAATTTATGAATCTTACAGAATGCATCACACGGATAAAGCCTCTCGATATATCTACTATTGAGTCAACGCAGGGAAAACTTGACAATCTAATTAAGCCCAAGGGTTCACTTGGCAGGCTTGAGGAACTGGCCCTCCATATCGCAACGATTACGGGTACCTGCAATCCGCCACTGGAGCAGAGAATGGTCTTTGTCATGGCTGGCGACAGCGGAATAGTCGCCCAGGGCGTCAGCGCATATCCCCAGGCAGTAACACCACAGATGATCTACAACTTCCTAAACGGGGGAGCTGGCATCAATGCACTGTCAAGGACAGGGGGATTTGGGATTACCGTTGTTGATGTCGGGATAGCGGCACTCATTTCGACAGACCACCCAAGCTTTATAGAAAAAAAAGTGCGGAGGGGAACCAAGGACTTCTCACAGGGTGCGGCAATGACGAGAGAGGAAGCAGAGGCGTCCATCCTGGCCGGCATCGAGGCGGTTCTTGAAACACACAAGGCTACGCCGCTGCACCTTACGGCAACGGGTGATATGGGAATCGGGAACACCACCCCCTCAAGCGCCATCGTCGCAGCCGTGACAGGGGGGCGCGTAAGCGACGTCACCGGCTATGGGACAGGGCTTGACGACAAGGGGCTTGAAAAAAAGATAACGATTATCGAACAGGCACTTGCCATGCATGCGCCATCCCCCACTGATGCGATAGGCATCCTAAGCTCGGTCGGAAGCTTCGAGATAGGCGGCATCGCGGGAGTTATTCTCGCAAGCGCATACCTTCACATTCCCGTTATAGTCGACGGATTCGTATCACAAGCCGGCGCGCTTATAGCAGCTCTGCTCAATCCGTACGCGCGGGACTACATCATACCGTCCCACCAATCAGTGGAAAAGGGGTCGCATGCCGTTTGGAATCATCTCGGCCTCAGGCCGTACCTGTCCCTTGACCTTCGGCTCGGGGAAGGTACCGGAGCCGTGCTCATGGGGCCGCTAATAGATGCATCCATGGACATGCTCAACGGCATGGCATCGTTTGCAGAAGCAGGGGTGTCGGGGAAAACATGAAAACCCGCGAGTACCTCACGCTCCCCGTGGTTGCGCTACAGTTCCTAACACGGATACCTGTAGCGCCATCCATGAACGTCCATAAAGAGCAGCTCGGGCGCTGCACGGCGCTGTTCCCGGTTATTGGGGCGCTCATTGCGGGGATACTGTTTGCCATTTTTGCGGCAACTCGGGAAGCGGGGATCCCCCCGGGGATGGCTGCGGCAATCGTGCTTGCTTCCGAGGCGCTCCTGACGGGCGCGTTCCATTGGGATGGCCTGGCTGACACCTTTGACGGTTTCTTCTCTACCCACACGTCGCGGGAGGGGATGCTGGACATCATGCACGACAGCAGGGTGGGGGTAATGGGCGTTGTGGCCATTGTAACCATAGCACTCGTGCAATATGCCGGCTTGGGCACCGTCTTTTCCTGGGGGTATAAGGATGTTCTCGCGGCGCTACTGGCGATGCACATGCTGGGAAAATGGGGCAGTGTGTTCCTTTCTACGACGGCTGCATACAGCAGGAAAGAGGGTAAAGGGCTCATATTTCTCGAATACGCCTCTTGGAAAGGGCTCGTATTTGCAACGATTGCCATTGTCCCCCTCTTCTATGCAAGACCGGCGTTTCTATTGCCTGCTGCCGCCATGGTGGGTTATCTGGTGGTATGGGGGCACTATAGCACCGCCAAGGTTGGAGGGGTAACAGGGGATGTGCTAGGTGCATCCATAAGACTGTCAGAAACGATAGTGCTTACGGCAATTGTAGCCATCTATTGAATTAATGCATAATCAGTACACATATTTTACCACATCCTTTATAAATAATTATTAATCAGTATGTAGTATATATCAGGGTGTGTAGGATGGATGAGCGATGCGAGATATGTGGGGAAGGGATACCCCGCACGTCAATGGTACACTGCAGGCACTGCAACACGATGTACCATTTTGAGTGTATTAAGAATCACCTGTTTAATAGCAAGACGTGTCCATACTGCGGAAAGCATACATCCCTGATGCATTACCCCCGTGGGCACCCCCACCCTTCCACGGCCGCGCCTGGCCCGAGGGAATCCCCCTCATCGCACCGCCCGGCTGTTGCAACCAAGGGGCGCCAACAATGGGGTGCATCGCCTCCTGCATCGCCACAGGCAGGTACACAGCCCCGTGCATCCCCTCCCCCCAAAAAAGAGAACGACAGGCCTAGGGGGGGTATCGTGCTTCTCATCATGAACTTTTTTGTCGTTGTGCTCTTGTTGGCTTCGGCATATTATGCAAGCTCCAATTACATTGGGTACGCACCGGACATAACGGCAGAAACAACTTCTGCGACCGTACTGCCGGGAGACGCGGTAACGATTCCCTTTTCTGTGGAGAACTCGGGCAATCTGGTGGCGCACTATACGCTTTCGATAGAGGCGTCGGGCACATCGCTGCCCGTGGGGTGGGACCCCATACTCTACGAAGGATCTGATGAGATAGGCCTCTCATCCCATGTTAAGCTTGAGCCGCTTTCGCCAAGAACGTTTTCACTTGCCATGACAACCGGCAGCAATGACAACGCGAACACCCAAGGGAACGTGAAGATCGCAATTACATCCAATGACGGAAAATACACAGACAGCCTGGTCTTCAACATCGCGACCGAAGCGATATACCAATACGATATTACGCAGAGCGACACAGTCAAATACGGCTCAGCTGGCGAAACTGCATCATATTCTTTCATGATTTCCAATAAAGGCAATTCAAGCGATACCTACAACGTTGATATTGCAAGTGCGACATCGGGATGGACTGCAGCACTTCTCAAAAAAGAAAGTATCACCCTCGACGCGGGAAGGTCTGCATCACTAATCGTAACGATCACAGCACCGGAAACGGCCCAAGGCAACGACCAGGGGGACATATCGCTCGCAATAAGCTCACAACGCAATCCGGGGCAGCCAGAATCACTGGACTTTAGTATGGTGGTCAATCCAACATACGGATTTGAGCTGCTCTCTAACGAGCAGAACAGGGTAGTCCTCGGCGGAACAATGACCACATTTACCTTTAAAATACGCAATGTGGGAAATTCAAGCGACACCTACACGATAATCGAGCAGGTCGCATTCCCCTCCGGTTGGGAATCCACCGTGAGCAAACGTGAACTTACGATAGCACCTGATGATGCCGTAACAGTGGGCGTTACGATCACAATCCCCGATGATGCGCTTCCCAGCCTCAAAGGCATATCAACAGTCAGTGTCATCTCCGCAGGCAGTGATGAGACGAGCACGGCCAGATTTGAGGTGTCAACTGCAGCGCGGCAATCGAAAGTTGTGCTCCTTGAGCTGTTTACCTCGGTCAACTGCGGATACTGCCCTTATGCCGAACAGGCCATGGAGCAGCTGCTCCTTGAATACCCCGGAAAAGTCGTCGCACTGGAGTATCACCTTAATGATGAGTTCGTCAAACGATACACTGAGACAAAGGCGGCAGTATACGGCATGTCAGGGACGCCGCAGGCAATGTTTGATGGGAATAGAAAAGTGCCGGGAGGGTCGGGCAATACGTATAGCGAATATGTCACAAAGCTCCTTAATCTCATCAACGAAGAGCTGAAAGTGCGTATCGATGTTGCCAGTACCTCATCAGAAGAGCCAGGCATGAGGGACGTGACCGTGGTCCTCAAGAACATGGGGCTTCCGCCAACGGCGGACCTTGAAGTGTTCTTTGTGGCATACAGCAACGGCCTCTCCCCCAGAAACAATCGTACAAAGGTGTATAACTATGTGGTCATTGACGGCACCAGCAGGCATCTTGGCACACTGGATAACATGACGACGCTGAACATGACACTCGAGATTCCCTCTGATGGGGGGCTCGTGATCTATGTGCAGGATAAAGATACACGCACTATATACCAGTCGATAATGATATGATGGGGATTCATACGCCGCGAACCGCGATAGATTTATATAAATTAATAAATTATACTTGAAGTATAAAATTTTATTAGTGGGCGTATGCAAGAAAACGGGGAGATATACCTTGAAATCAAGGCCATCTCAGACAGATTGTCTGAGGTAGCCACAAAAATAGGGCAGACGGATACGGCACAAGACCTCCCGTACGATGAAGGGGTGCCGATAGAACTGATTGATGTTGAACTGTGTGCGGACCTTTTTAAGGCACTTTCCAACGACGACCGGCTCAGGATCCTGAGGTCCCTTGGACAGGATTCGTCATACTTTGCGCAACTCTCGCAACTGACCGGCCTTGACAACAGCCCGTTGCGATTTCACCTTACCGTCCTCAAAGAAGTGAATCTCATCAACCAAGAGCGGTTCAGAGGAAAATATATGATTACCAGGCTTGGCAGGCAGGCGCTTGCTATGGCTTCATATTTTTATATTAATATGCAAAAGCAGGGAGTGCATGAACATGAATGAACGGGAGCACACCAGCATTGTCTCCAAGGTGGGCGGGGTATTCTTTTTCCTGTGGATTATCAGCCTCGGTTCCAACGTATTGGGATCATACCAGTACAAGAAAGAGTTTCTACTCATTTCATTGGCATTATGGGTACTTGACGCATTTATCGGCGCATGCCGCACGCGGGATGCCACGGTGGGGAAAAGGCTTGCGCACGGGTTCCTAAAAATGGGCTCCATGTCGCTTGGATTCTGGATATTGCTCCATACCCTCAATGCCATTGGATGGCTTGAGCAATGGTGGGGCCAGTATATCACCTATGCCCTGTGGGCCGCACTCGTGTTCATATGTGCAGGATTTATGCTCAATGCGCTACTATCAAAGGGGCACGTATGGAAAGTACGCTCGGGCATGTACTCTGCAGGCGGTATCGTCCTCTTATTTTGGGCAGTATTGCGCTACCAGGGGCTTTATGCACCTTCACAGGACATGGCCATTGTCGCGGGAATTGCGCTCATATCTGTGGGATTTCTCATTGGGGCAGCGAAAAAGGAATATGACTACCCCTTTATCAATGAGGCATATGCAGGGATACGGGAAAAGATGGTAGAGGTGCCGGTATTTGAGGCATCGGACTCCGTGCATGTGCTTACCGAGGAATCAAAGATTGGAAATGATGCATCCATAACAATCAATGCCGGTTCGCTGTTCGTGGACATCTTCAAGGATGCAATCCATGTTGGGACAGTGTACTTCGGCGAATGCAGCTATGCCATACGCACAACGGTACATACGCTAACGGGGCATGCCGCCAGCATGGTATACGGCCACGGCACAGAATGGAACGAAGCGCTGTATGGACAAGGATCACGACGGGCCGAGCAGGGGGACTTTGCCAGGTTCGGTCTCACAAAGAAGGACATCAAGGAACTTGGGCTTATCTTCGCATCAAACGACCCCCGTGCTGCAGAGAAATTCGAAGACATCATCCAGCGCATCACAGAGACCGGTAAAAAAGTATCACTCCCGTTTATCAAAGTGTTTGAAAGCAGTGAGGGAGATTACGTCAAAGTCGGCCCCATTCAAGTGACAGACCTGAAGGGAAAAGGGTCGAAGGTGCGCATTGGAAACAGGACGTTTGTGGATCCGAAAGACGCGGTCCCCCATGACGGCGAGCACGAAGGCATTGCCATCAGGATAAGGACGCCGGACAACACCATATCCCTCGTTATCGACAGCCATGGGATCCTGGCAGAGGATAATACGTTTAGCGTCGCCATCACATCGTCGGGCGAATCCATCGAGAAGGGGGATGTCTCTTACACCAATGATGGAAGGAAAAAAATCATTGAATCCCCCTTTGCTGAAATAGTGGCAAAGAAGGATAGGATAAACGTAAAGACAGATACGCTTAAAGTAACCATCAAAGGCGGGCTTATCACCGCATCCAAGGCGCAGCGGCACATTGAGACGACAAATGAGGCACTCGCACAGCTTTTTTCTCGAAGAATCGAGGCGTTTTTCCCTGCCGTTGTCGACGGCGCGCTTAAGGGTGATAAGACGGCTATCTCGCACCTGGAAAAATCGCTGCTGGAAGAGCTGGACCTATGACCGGGGGCACCCCCTGCAAATTCGTAACGTTTTTTAATGCAATAACAAAAGAGAAGGCATGCCTGCAGGGAAAATCCCCCCAAATATACTGAAAAAAATAGTATTCAAGTCTCTAGGGGCAAAAATCGATGATGTCATTGTCGGGCCAGCGATCGGAGAGGACGCTGCCGTAGTGAAGGGGGATTCCCGGAATCTGGTCATTGCAAGCGACCCCGTGACAGGGGCAAAAAAGAACATCGGGCTTCATGCGGTGCATGTCAACGCCAACGACATAGCCGCAACGGGTGCGGACCCGCGCTTTTTTATGGTGACGCTACTCCTCACAGAAGGGACTGAGGAACAGGAGATCCATGACATCGCATCGCAAATCCACACGGCATGCACGGAGGTTGGTGCGGCTGTCGTGGGGGGACATACGGAGATTACCCCAGGGATAAACCATACCATCATTGCGGGTACGATGTTCGGCTACACAGACCGGCCCATCAGGACAGGCGGCGCATCTGTCGGAGACAGCATTATCCTGACAAAGGGTGCCGGCATAGAAGGGACGTCCATACTGGCCCATGAGCATGAGCAAACGCTGGCAGAACACTTCGGGGGCCGGTTCGTAGCCCGGGCAAAAACGTACTCGGGCATGATGTCAATCCTGCCTGAGGCGCGCATAATGCGACAATGGGCCACAGCGCTGCACGACCCCACTGAAGGTGGCATTGCAGGTGCCCTCAACGAAATGGCGCTTGCGTCGGGGAAGGGGTTTTCAGTGCACCCTGAATCCGTGCCCATACGTGAGGAAACAGCACGGATATGCGGATACTATGGATGCGACCCTCTGCAGCTCATCAGCTCGGGGTCGCTGCTGGCTGCGGTACCGCCGGAGCATACAGATAAGGCGCTCGGGGCGTTGGCACGGCATGGGATCAGCGCAGCCCGCATCGGGGTGATAACACAAGATGGCACTACCATGCCGATGCCTGACCACGATGCATTATGGGACATCCTCTGAGTTCTTCCGACTCAAAATATCTTTTATAAGCATATTTAGCATAATTAATAATTATTATAAAACGAATCCATAATCTAGAGCAACATTTATATTTTTTGATATATAATATGCATGGTGATATAATGGGTACGATAGTGAAGATAGAACGGCCGGCCCTCAAGAATGGCCCCCGCTGTT
>CAYSZY010000002.1:0-34673 GCA_964435645.1 uncultured Thermococci archaeon
AAAATTAACAACATCATTTGGTCTGCCCGTCGCTGATGATCAGAATAGCCTTACCGCAGGTGCGCGGGGCCCTGTGCTCATGCAGGACGTGCACCTGCTCGAAAAGCTTGGCCATTTTGACCGGGAGCGCATACCAGAGCGGGTGGTCCATGCAAAAGGTGCCGGAGCGGGTGGCTACTTCGAGGTGACCGCAGATGTCACAGAATATACGAAGGCACAGTTTCTCAGCACGGTTGGCAAAAGGACTGAGGTCTTTGCACGATTCTCCACTGTCGGCGGCGAGCGCGGGTCAGCCGATGCCGAACGCGACCCCCGGGGATTTGCCGTCAAGTTCTACACTGAGGAAGGGAACTACGACTTTGTGGGAAACAACACGCCGATCTTTTTCATTCGCGACCCCTTGAAGTTTCCCGACTTCATCCACACACAGAAGAGGAATCCCGTGACCAACTGCAAGGACGCAAACATGTTCTGGGACTTCCTGTCGCTTACCCCCGAGTCGGTACACCAGGTCACGATACTCTTTTCCGACCGCGGGACTCCCGCGACATACCGGCACATGAATGGGTACAGCAGCCATACCTACAAGTGGTACAACGACAACGGCGAGTACTACTGGGTCAAGTACCATTTCAAGACGGACCAGGGCATCGAGAACCTGACTCGGGAAGGTGCCGATATCATGAAAGGCAAAGACCCGGACCATGCCACGCGGGACCTGCACGATGCCATTGCACGCGGGGATTACCCGTCTTGGACACTCGAGATGCAAATAATGCCTGCCGGGGATGCGGAAGAATACCGATTCGACGCCTTTGACCTTACCAAGGTATGGCCCCATAAGGATTATCCCCCGATGCCCATAGGCAGGCTGGTGCTCGACAGGAATCCCGCAAACTACTTTGCCGAGGTGGAGCAGGTGGCGTTTAGCCCGTCGAGCTTTGTACCCGGCATAGGCCCGTCGCCTGACAAGATGCTGCAGGCTCGACTTTTTTCATATCGTGACACGCATCTGCACCGGCTGGGTGCCAACTACCACCTTATTCCGGTAAATTACCCGAAAAACATGCATGAGGCATCATATCAGCGGGACGGCCCGATGCGGGTCGATGAAAACGGCGGCGGCGGTCCGAACTATTGGCCCAACAGCTTCGGAGGGCAGGAACCGCATGCGTCGTACGGGGAGCCTCCGTTCGGGATTGTAGGGACCGCCGACCGGCACGAGTACCTCCATCCCAACGATGACTTCGTTCAGGCGGGGGAGCTCTACCGGGCCGTTATGGGCGACATGGACCGCGAGCACCTTGTCGGCAACATCGCGTCACACCTGCAGGATGCCGATGAGCGCATCCAGTTGCGCCAGTGCGCCGTGTTCTACAAGGCGGACACTGAATACGGGGCGCGCGTGGCAAAGCTCCTGGGCCTTGACCTGTCGCGCATACAGCACCTCGCATCGATGTCAGACGGGGAGCGGCGCGCCGCCACTGCTTCATAGCCCCCGGATGGTGGCGCAAGAGGGGCGCATTGCTTCGCCCCGTTTTCTTATTTTTCGTTCGTGGGACATTTATATATAGATTAGCACATCTAATAATTGTTAGCTGGAGATTGGAAAAAATGGGGGAGGAATTGACAGTTGAGGCATTGCGGAACACCTGCGATGCCAAGCAGTTTGATTGCGATACTACCGCGGAGCTTACGCCTTATGCAGGTATCATCGGCCAAGAGCGCGCCGTCAAGGTGCTGGGATTTGGCCTGGAGATGAAGGGTGAGGGGTTTAATATATTCGTTTCCGGAAATCCCGGTACAGGTCGCATGACCGCCGTGCAGGACTTTTTGATCAAGGCATCAAGCACCGAACCGGTCCCGTCGGACTGGTGCTATGTCAATAACTTCAAGAATCAATATGAGCCCAAGGTATTCGCGCTTCCCCCCGGAACGGGGGCGGTGTTGAAGGGGGAGATGGCCACCTTTATCACCGAGGCGAAGCGGGTGCTCCCCGAGGCGTTTGAGAGCGAAGACTACTCCAACAAGCGCGACGCCACGGTGCGGGATACCGAAACTGAGCGCAAGCGCCTCTTTGAGGACCTTAACATCAAGGCGCAAAAGGAGGGATTTATCATACAGAGCTCTCCTATGGGCCTGCTGGTTATTCCCCTGGCGGACGGGAAGCCGCTGAGCGAGCAGGAGTTTCTTGGCCTTCCCGCCGAGCAGCGGGACGCTATACAAAAGAAGCGCGAGCAGGTTACCGAGGAGCTTCGCGGCGCCATGAGAAAGTTGCGCACCCTTGACAGCAAGATAAATGACGACCTCAGGCAGCTCAACAAGGATGTGGCGCTCTTTACCATGGGTCACCTTGTCAATCACCTCGAGGAGACGTTTGCAAATTTCCCTGACGTCGTGGCGCACATCAATGCCGTCCAGGACGACATCGTGGAAAACATCATGCAGTTTATCGCCGGCTACAAGCCGCAACCCGGCATGCCACAGATGCCGTGGATGGAGGAGGAGCTCTACCGCAAGTATGAGGTCAACGTTATAGTGGACAATGCAGAGACCGACGGCGCGCCGGTCATCGTCGAGCTCAACCCCACGTACCAGAACGTCTTTGGCAAACTGGAAAAGGAGGCACAGTTCGGAATGCTCACCACGGACTTTACCATGATTGTGGGCGGTGCCATCCACCGCGCAAACGGCGGCTACCTCGTGCTTCCGGTAGATGACATGCTGCGAAACGGTATCTCATGGGAGGCGCTCAAGATGGCGCTTAAGCAGGGGCAGGCTACCATCGAGGAGCCGGCAGAGCGATTCGGGTACATCTCTACACGGGGCATCAAGCCGCAACCTATCCCGCTTTCCATAAAGATAGTGCTTATCGGGACGCCGTCACACTATCAGGCGCTGGTGGCAGGCGACCCAGACTTTGCCGAGCTGTTTAAGGTGCGCGCCGACTTTGACGCCACCATGCCGCGTGACGCGAAGAACATGCACGACTACGCGGTCTTTGCCTGCAACTTCTGCAAGAAGGAGGGGCTTAGTCACCTCGAGGCAGGTGCGTTGTGCCGGCTTATCGAGTACAGCTCACGCCTTTCGCAGCAGAAGAACAAGCTTTCGACACACTTTGCGCTCATAGCCGACATAATCCGCGAGGCGGACTTTTATGCACGCAAGGCCGATTCCACCTTTATAACAGCAGGCCACATCTCCACGGCAATCGAGCAGAAGATCTACCGCTCAAGCCTCATAGAGGAAAAGATCCAGGAAATGTTTGACAACGGGCAGATCCTCCTGGACACCAGCGGGTTTGAGGTGGGGCAGGTCAACGGCCTGTCCGTGCTCTCGCTTGGCGACTACGCGTTCGGTCGGCCGTCTCGGGTCACCGTTTCGACAGGCATCGGCAAGGACGGTGTCATGGACATCGAGCGCGAGGCGCGGATGGGGGGCCCGACACACACCAAGGGAGTGATGATCCTTGGCGGGTACCTGCTCGAAAAGTATGCACAGGATAAGCCGCTTGGCCTTTCGGCTCGCCTAGTCTTTGAACAGAGCTACAGCGGCGTCGACGGGGACAGCGCGTCGAGCACCGAGCTCTACGCCCTCCTTTCCTCGCTTTCCGGCACGCCCATCCGGCAGTACATCGCCGTCACCGGTTCGGTGAATCAAAAAGGCGAAGTCCAGCCAATCGGCGGCGTGAACGAAAAGATCGAAGGGTACTTTGCCGTCTGCAAGGCCAAGGGCCTTACCGGTGAACAAGGGGTCATGATCCCAGCCTCAAACGTGCAGAATCTCATGCTCAAGGACGAGGTCGTGGATGCCATAGGGGCGGGATCGTTCCATATCTGGCCTGTTGCCACCATCGATGAGGGCATCGAGGTCCTTACTGGCGTGCCTGCCGGTGTGCCCGGGCCCGATGGGTCGTATCCTGAAGGCAGCATACACCACCTTGTTGACAAGCGGCTCGGGGAAATGGCGCAGAGCCTCAAGAACTACAGCAAATAAAAAAAGAGGGAGATTATCCTCCTATTCACTTTTTCTGAAAAACATCGTTGCCAAGAGCACAAAGACCACCGCGAGCCCGCCGATGAGCAGAATGTCGTCGTAGATGGTCACGGTGTGCCCCATAACGGCGAAATTGAGCCCGAACGCCTCGCGCAGCTCTGGCGCCATGCCGCCTACGTCCAGCACAATTTTCTTGAACAGGTCCACGCCGTAGGTAAGCGGATTGACCTTAACGAGCACGTTCATCCATTCCGGCATGCCATTGAGGGGGAAAAACGCCCCTGAAAGGAACAGCATGGGAAAGACGATGACCTGTACGACCGCCTGGAATCCCTCTGCAGACTTGAGCGTGCTTGCAAACAGCAATCCGATTGAGGAGAGCGTGAAGGCCACGAGGAATATCGCGGGGATGAGGCGCACAAGGATGCCAAGCGTGAGGTTGACGCCGATAAACGGCACGAAGACAAGCATGAGCAGCCCCTGCATCGAGGCCACGGTGGACCCGCCGAGGATCTTGCCGATTGCTACCTTGGTGCGCGATACGGGGGAAACAAGAATTTCTTTCATATACCCATCCTCTTTGTCCTGAACCACGGAGAGCGCCGAGAAAATGGCGGTGGTAAAGACCGTCATGGCGATAATCCCCGGAAACATGTACGACACATAGTCGAACGACTCGAGCGCCGTGGACGTGCCCGGGGTACTGAACATCGATGATATGGCGCCGCTGATGCCGCTGCCGAAAATCACCAGGAACATAAACGGCATGGCAAACGAGCCAAGCAGCCGTGCGCGGTCGCGGAAGAACTTGAGGACATCCCTCTGCCAGAGTGCTACGATTGCTTCCATTTTAATGCCTCCTCATGGGGCTGTGCCCCCGTTTCTTGAATCCGTTGGCCTTTTGTTCGGTGTCTCGTATCTCGCGACCCGTCATGTTGAGGAACACGTCGTTGAGTGTGGGCCTGCGAAGATTAATCGACTTGATGGGCGTGGAAAACTCCCTGACAAAGTTGACAAGAAATTCGTTTCCCTTCTCCACGGTGAGCGTAATGACCTTGCCCGACTCCGTGGCCTTGATGCTGTACACCCGGCGTATTTCATCAATTGCCGCCGTGTTGTCCTCTGTAATAAGCTCCAGCACGTCACCGCCAATCTTGCTTTTCAGCTTGTCGGGCGTGTCAAGGGCGATTATCACCCCATGGTCCATGATTGCCACGCGATCGCTGAACTCCGCCTCGTCCATATAGTGCGTTGTAAGAAAAATGGTAATGCCCTCTCGCTCCTTGAGCTTCATGATATAGTCCCAGATGTGCGCCCGGGTCTGGGGGTCAAGCCCCACGGTGGGCTCGTCCAAAAACAGCACCCGGGGGTAATGGAGCAGCCCCCGCGCTATCTCGAGCCGCCGCTTCATGCCACCGGAAAAGGTGCCGACAATTATTTTTTCCTTGTCTTCTAGCTCAACCATCCTGAGCACTTCTGCTATCCTGTCCTTGCGTTCGCCTTTTGGAACACTGTAGAACTTGCAGTGGAGCATGAGATTCTCGCCTGCGGTAAGGTCCTCGTCAAGGGTGTTTTCCTGAAAGATGATGCCAATGCTTGCCCGCACCTGCTCTTTCTCCGTGGCGATGTCATACCCGTTGATATGTGCGCTGCCGCCCGTGGGCTTGAGCATGGTGCACAGCATGTTGATGGTGGTTGACTTTCCCGCGCCGTTGGGCCCCAGAAATCCGAATATCTCCCCCTTCATGACGTCAAAGCTTACTGACTTTACAGCCTCAAGATCGCCAAATGAGCGTGAAAGCTCCGAAACGGTCACGATTGTCTCACTCATCTGCATCACCCATCATATTATCCATGGTGCATTCGAATTTTTCGATTATCGCATGCAGGGTGCGTTTTTCTTCTGCGCTAAGCGACAGAAAAAATGCTTCGATGTGCTTGTCAAACTCGTTGTGCATTTTGTAGAGCCTGTCTTTTTGTCCCGGGGTGACATGCACATAAACGCTTCTGCGGTCGCCCTCGTCGCGGCGGCGCTCCACTATGCCCTTCTCCTCGAGACGGTCCACAATGCCGGAGACCGTGCTGTTCGAAAGGTCCAGGAGCGTGCTGAGGTCCTGAATACACTGTGGCCCCTTATGCATGAGCGCCTTGAGGAGGGAGCGCTGCGACCTTGTGATGCCCTCCTTTTGCGCAGCCTTGTGGAAATGCTGGCGCATCTGGTGGCCGATAGTGTGTATCTTGTCCATAATCTGTATGGTGTCCTCACTCCATACACCTGTTTTATGATGGTCCCATTCCATGGTATCACTTATATTTCGTATACTAATCTTTCGTATACGAAATATATACATATATAAATGTTTCGCTGACATTATGTAAATAAAAATAAATCCCGATGGGGATTTATTCAGAATATTCAAAAAACGCGCGGTATGCGCGCTTTGCAGTCCAAACGTCTGCCTTTGATGCGATCTCAAAGGTTGAGTGCATAGCAAGGAGCGCGGGTCCGCAGTCGATGATTTCTATGCCAAGTTTGGAGAGGTATTTTGCAATGGTGCCGCCTCCGCCCTCGTCGACTTTCCCGAGTTCGCCAATCTGCCACTTCACGCCTGCATTGTTAAAAATCGTTCTGACCTTGGAGACAAATTCCGCATTGGCGTCGTTGGCGTTGTACTTGCCGTTTTTGCCCGTGTACTTGGTCAGAAAGACACCGTGGCCGAGCCGAGCGGCATTGTCTTTGTCGTGCACATCGGGGAAGTTGGGATTGACCGCTGCACCGACATCGGCCGACAAAGCATCAGATCGCATGCAAGCGTTCATGAGGGAAAGCGTGGTGGTCTCGCCCTGCAGGGCAAGCAGCCGTGCGAGGGCCCACTGGAAAAAGTCGCTGTTCATGCCTGTGTTGCCGTCACTGTCAACCTCTTCCTTGTCAGTGAGGAAAACGATGGAGGTCCGCGTGGGCATCTCCACCTCAAAGAGCGCCTTAAGTGACGTAAATGCGCATATGCGGTCGTCCTGGCCGTATGATCCCACCATGCTCCGGTCGAGCCCCACATCACGGGCCTTGCCGGCTGGTACCGCCTCAATCTCTGCAGAGATAAGGTCTTCCTCTATGATTCCGTACTTTTCATAAAGCAGCTTGAGCGCGAACTGCTTTGCGCGCTTACATTCCTCTACGCTCATGTCATGGATGCTGGAAAAAAGGATGTTCATCTCCTCTCCTTTCATGACATCAGGCGTCTTTCGGTTGTACTGCACCTTCCGTGCGAGGTGGATAAGGATGTCGGTTACGGTAAATACGGGGTCGTCAGCGTCCTCGCCCAAGGCGATGGTAAGGCGCTCGCCGTTCTTTTTGAATATCACCCCATGGAGCGCAAGGGGCACGTTGGCAAAGTGGTACTTCTTGAATCCGCCATAGTAGTGCGTCTTGAGCACTGCGAGCTGCTCTTTTTGTATTAGCGGATTGGGCTTGAGGTCGAGGCGTGGCGAGTCGACGTGAGAAGCTACTATCGAGCACCCGTCGACGACGGATTTTGTGCCGATGACGGCAAGAAGGATGTTTTTTTCCTTATTTGAGATATAGACCTTCTTTCCGGCCAGAGGCTCGGATGCTCCCGCACCGACCGCCTGCTCGACGTCTTCGAGCGGCACGAATCCTCGCCCCTTGGCCATGGCCTCGGTAAGGGTTACCGCCTCACGTTCCGTTTTCGCGTTATCGAGGTAATATTTGTATGCCGTTACTACTTCTTCCACATCGATGAGGTCACGCTCGGAAAGCGTGTTCCACACTGGGGAGCGGTCCCGGGCAAGCGTTTCTTCTTGGCTCATTGTATCATATCCTTAGGTATGTGTACACTAATCAGCATGTCAACGACCAGCGGCCAAAACCAGTTGGCTTGCACTTCCAACACCCGGAAACGATAGTTTCGGGTAGAGTGCGATGGGCTGATTGACCGCAGCCCTGTACTGGATATTTATTGCAGTGTTTAAGTCGGCGTTTATTGTGTGCCCGCAACTGATGCATGCGAAGCACGATTGCGTCTTTCGATTTTCCTTTGATGCGTGTCCACAGATGGAACACATCTGGGACGTGTATCTCGGATCGACTGCATACACATTTGTTGAATGCCTCTATAGTTTTTAGCAAGCGTTTTCCTGCATAAATGTCTGTTACGACCTTGGCTTTGATAGTCAAGAGCATTATAGATACTGTAAAGCTTTATGTATAAAAAGTATTTTGGTATAAATGGATATAGCAAAACGAATAAGCGCATTCCTCCCACGGCTGAAGACCGTGGGGCATCCTGCGCTAACGGATTGTGAATATAAAAATATAATCATATCGGCTTTGCACATATGGTACTATGCCGTTATGTGCATTCGCATACGGAAAACACATTCCTGCATACAGGATGCACGCTTATATCCCTTATCCCCTTTGTAAAGGCATCGGGGAATATCTTTTCCATGATGTTGTAGGTTGCATTGATGGCCATGCCATGCCCTGAGACGAAGAGGCTACGGCACACCCCCTTCCCCGGATACTCCTCGTGCGGGCGCATCTCTTCACCGTCGATGAACGGACACCTGCCACGTGCGAATGAAAAGTATCGAATGAGGTATAGATACGAGGCATAAATACATGACCCGAAAGAGCGCATGTAACGTGAACAGGTACTTTATGCGCATATTACGGGGCTTTATGTGCAAAGCCGCTTTGAAAGGAAAGATATTAAAATGAAAAGCACGCCTATTTAAAAAGATAGTCTTTTTGGGGGAACATCGTGCGAAAATGGTACCTTATCATCATGGGGCTGATGCTGCTTGCCTGCCTGCCGTCGATGGCGGCAGAGGAACGGCCGTACGATGTTATTCTTGTCCGAAACGACATACCCATTGAATACATCATCGCGCTCCCCTATGCAACAATGCACCAGATACCCATCATGCAAGTCTCCCAGGGAGCGCTCACGCCCGATGAGGAACGGCAGCTTGGCGGGTACTTCCAGGAGGGTGCGCAGCGGGTACTCATCCTCGGGGGGATGCAAAACGCCATCTCGGGGGAAATAGAGCGGACCATACGGGACATCGGTTATGACGTTAACCGAAAATGGGGCCTTGTACGGGAAAGCACCGCGGGTATATTCGCCGTAGAGCTATGGGGCACATCGAAAGTCACGGTGCTCCTCAACGGTTCCGTGGCAGAGGCGTACCTGGTGGGCGCTAAGACCGCCATGGCGCTCTCATGCCCTATCCTCCTCATAGACGACAACGGGATGAACGATGACACTGCACAGGCGCTTGAGGCGCTCTCCTGCACCGAGGCGTATGTCGTGGGGCCATACATCGGCGACGGCATCCTAGCGGCCCTCGATGAATTGGGGATATCGTATACGCTCATCGGTACGGACATCAATCCCCACGACGTCGAACCGGTGGACGAGGGCGGGCTATCCTTTTCCCCCACATCGCTGCTTGCCGGCATAGGTATAGGGGTCGTGGCGATGTATGCAATACTAGGGTTCCGCCAAGAGCAGGCACAGGGCCAAAAAGAGGTGCCAGTGCCCCTCTTCGTTCTTACCGATGACGAGCGGAGGGTGGTAATGGTCATTGAGCAAGGCGGAGGTGAGATCATGCAAGACACCTTACCTGACCTGACAACGTTCTCGCGCCCGAAGGTCTCACGCATAATCGGGGACCTTGAAAAAAGAAAAATCATCACACGAGAGAAAAAAGGAAAGACTTATAAAGTGATAATTGCCAAAAAGTTTATCATCGAAGACGAGAACGCCCCGTCTGCCCGATAGGCGCGCAATCCTGCGTAGGGGTGAGCGAGTATAACTATAGGAGAGAAATAACATGGAATGTTCTTCATGTCAAAGGAAGATAACACCAAAAGAGAAAATGGTGAAGTTCCCGTGCCCAGAATGCACGACTGAAATCATCAGATGCGAGAAATGCAGAGTTCTTGCCAACAGTTACAAGTGCCCCGAATGCGGATTCGAAGGGCCATAATCATATGTAATGGAGATGCAGAGCAATGTCAAATGCAGATTACAACATGGTAGCAACCCTTCGTATCTTGCCCGAGTCCGTAGAGGTAGACCTCAATGCACTCAAGGAACGCATCACGAATGCGACACCCTCAAACATGAAGGTCCACGCAATTGCGGAGCAGCCGATTGCCTTCGGGCTGGTTGCCCTTGACACCGTCGTCCTTACAAACGATAAGGATGGGGGAGACCTTGATCCGGTCCGCGATGCATACTACGCCCTCGACGGCGTCAGCGAAGTGGATGTTACAGACGTGGGAAGAATCCTCGATTAGATTCATTCCCATACCCATATGGGTATCTTCTTTTCCCAATCGATTGGCCAATACCTAAAACCATTGGTCAAGCGTTTCTTGTTTCAGCACGGTCTCAAGCCCCTTGGCCAGGCGTTCTAGCGCCCGCTCGACCCGAAGGCGGGAGAAATCGTGCCTATCACACAAAAAGGCGTATATGCCATCCTCATCCGGCATGGAAAATGTATATTTCACCGAGTCGGAAACATCAGGCGACAAAAACATGTCCTTAAGCGAGGGATCAATGCCGTAGGTGTCAAACGTGCCGCTGCTAACCGCATCAAGCGCCTTTTTCGGCCCCAGCCCCCTGACCCCTTCGTTATAGTCAGTCCCCATCAGCAGCGCCACCTCGATAAGCTGCTCGCGCGTGAGGCCAAGATTTGAAAGCACCGCATCGATGGAAAGCAGCTCGGGCGTTACCTCGCGGTAGACTGAGCGGCCAGGCAGCTTTCGGCGCCCCGTAATGGTGGCATTGCGCACAAGCATCGGCGCCCCGAAGAGCAGCGAGTCGTAGTCCTGTGACGCAACGGCGAATATCCGGGGGTCAGTGATGCACAGGTGCGATGCCTGCGCCTCCCCCTCGGAAGGCGCGTCGAAGTGGGGGATACCCATAAGCGAGAGCAGCTGCTTTGACTCGGTAAGCATGTCTTTTGAAAAGAATAGGGACTGGGATGCGTACTTGGCATAGTCCTGCGTACGCCCGTCGACCTTTGCGCGGACCGCACGCTGCTGTGCAACGGTCTTGTGGGCCTTTCGGGCCCGGAGGGTATCGAGCTTCTGCTGGGGGGGTTTGCCGTCAAAGATGTAGAGCGGGCGGATGCCGTACTCGATAAGATTCACTGTCCGGTAGAAAAGCCCCGACAGGTGCGACGTTGTCCGCCCTTGCCTGTCCTTGAGCGCCTCGCCACCCTGCTGGCGGATGATTGCCAGAAACTGGTACAAGGCATTGAGTGCGTCAACAGAGAGGATCTTCCCATGCAGCTGGGAAAACTCGATGTCCTCCTTGATGACTATGTCCTTGAGGTCGACGCCCATAATCACTCATCTTGGTGTAATACCGTTAGCGGAAGGATATCCGCACTGAGCTCCAGAATGGCAATGCGTATGGAATCATTTTCATCCGTTTCGATAAGGACTGGGGCGTCCATGGCTATCTGCAGGGCCCGGGCCCCGATAATTCTCGCACGTTCATACCTGTTAATCATTTTGATTCACTTCCCTGGATGGCTACTCTCCCTTTATGCTGCCTTTTAAATATTTCTATAAATAAAAAAATAAGATGGTCAAAGAGCCTCAAATATCCTGTTTGCCAGTTCGTGTATGCGGGTATCTATCTCCGCAAGCGACTTCTCGTCCATCTCAGGTATGAGCTCGTTGCGCTTTTCGATGATGCGGCCGTATACCTGAACAGACTCCTTGAGGTGCTCCTTGATGGCTTCCGGAGTAAGCTTTACCAGCGCATCGTCAAGCCCGGCGATAAAGGACGTTACATCACCGGTCTCAGGAATCGTTCCCGCCGGTTTGGGGCGCATGGGTTCCCTTCCATCCATTTCGGCCAGCAGCGCCTCGCGGGGATCCAGCTCCTGTTCGACTTCGGCATCCAAACGTTCCGAGTCGTCGCCTTCGCTATGGTCTGCGTAGGACGGATAGGACTGATCCTCAAGCTCGCGTTTCCTGCGCATGGCGAATATGCCCACCACAAGCACGGCTAGCACCGCAAGGAGGATTGCCCACCAGTACCGGATGTAGAACGGGTCCGACTCCACAACGGCTGGCTTCTGCACACAGGCAGCGATCTTGCCGTCGATGGCATCGACCATGCCCTGGTCTGCGTAGCCTTCGTATATGCCCTTTGCCGTATCCCATTTTAAGATTGCGTTGGCGCAGTCCCCCGCATCCGCAAATGCATTGCCTTGCTTCATCAGGTCGGCGGCATGCGCATACTGCGCGCATTGATGTATGAGCATGTCGCAATTTGCAACTCCGAACGAGTTGCCGCACTGCTCATAAAGCGCCTTGGCTATGGTAAGCTGGGATGTCGCGGCAGCGCAGTCTTCCTCGTACGCCACGAGCGCCTCCTCATACACCTGGTCTGCAAGCGCACAGGGTTTCTCTGCGGGCAGCACCTGAACTAGATCCTGTACCTGATTGTTTGATGTTGATGTCTCGTTTGCCGTGGGATTGACATAGAGGCGAGCGGTAAGCAGCCCTATGTCCGTGGCGGTCCAGTTGATGGACACTGTCTGGGTTGAGTTTCCCATGAGGTCCAGCGTCTGGTGGGCAATCTTTCCCTGGCCAAGCTCGTTAATGTAAAGCGCAATCTGCTTATTAGGGATGCCAAGGTCGCCTATGACCGTGACATCTGCCCTAAATGTGACCTCGTCCCCGAGCCGCGGGGATTCGGGCGTTATAGTGAAATTTGTAAGCGTAACGTCAAAGGGGTCCATGACCTGAACGGGAAGCTCGGTAGTCACGGTGCCGATGTCGGCTTCAAGGGTAAGCACCACCGCATGCATGCCGGGGTCGGCAGACTGTGGTATGGTGACCCGTACCCGCAGCTCCTCGACGTCGTCCTCGGACATGACAAACGACTCCTTGGAGAGCGTCACGGTCCACCCCGCAGGGGGTGTTGCAGTAAGGTGCATATTATGGAAGGGCATAAAGCCCATGGAAGCGTGGGATGGGGAACCGGCAAGGGACGATGCGCAGTCCGCACCGATTCCGGGGGAGCCAAACGCGGGGATCTGGGTATAGGGCACATGCTCGCCGCCAGCAGGCCCAAGCGTCCCGGTGTTTTTCTCGGAAAATGTACGTACCGCAATGTCAAACCGGATTGAGTTGCCGGCATAGGCCTGGCGCAGGCCCAGATCTCCGGAAAACTCGATGCTGTAATCGGCCCCGGCGACAAGGCCTGTGCTGCAGACGACAAGAGCCACAAGTATGGCGACAATCCATTTTTTCATTATACTGCGCCCCCAATTGCTGATAATCCATATATATGTGTCACATTCAAAAATACGTCCCCCTTCCATATTCGCCCGTGAAGGAAAAATGCCTCGTTGCCATTACATTACCGTATACGCGGCATGGGATTAATATCATCATATCAACCATATGATTATATATTGTACTATTAAGTAATCCTTTTAATACTTTTTGCATTTAACGGACAGGGAAACTGCAATTGTACCAAAAAAGCTGTTTGAGCCAACATAACGCCCGAAAAGGGGCCGAAGCACCGTTCCGGGCGCCAAGGGGGCAAAAAAAGAACTGTACCCCTCAGACGTCGCGCTCGATAAGGTAGTGTGCAAACGCCTCGAGGGTGTCGCGCGCCTTCCCGTATGGAAGGACTTTCCTGGCATCCTCCCAAGATGAGATGATCAGCGAGTTGGCAACTTCACGCGCCTTTTCCAGCGCGCCGTGCGACTCTATGATGTTTATGGCACGGTCTATCATATCGCGGTCTTTCGTGTGTGACGCGAGTATCCCCACCAGTGCCTCGCGCTCCTCTGGGGGCGCCCTTTGAAGCGTTTTGATGACCAGGAGGGTAATCTTGCCCTCAGTGATGTCGTTGCCGTACGGCTTTCCGAACTTTTCCCTGTCCTCGCCCCGGGACGTGATGTCGAGGATGTCGTCCTGTATCTGGAACGCGATGCCTATCGATTCGGCAAATCGGCCCAGAATTTCTATCTCGCGGGGCGACGCACCCGCGAACAGCGCCCCTAGCTTAGCCGACATCCGTGCAAGGGTCCCGGTCTTGTAGGCGCACATCTGGATGTACTGGGACTCCGTTATCTCAAGGGGGGACTTTTCCCCGCGGTGCCAGGATATGTCTAGTGCCTGGCCCAAATGGACGTTGATAAGCTCGCGAGCATAGATATTGTACGCTTCGAGGACCACATCGTCGGTGAATCCCGCCTCGTTTCGAAGCAGGAGCGCAAGGGGGATGAAGTATGCGGCGTTTCCGGCGTTGATGGCGGTGTCGACACCAAAGAGGCGATGGAGGCTTTCCTTGCCCCTGCGCAAGTCTGAACCGTCCTCGATGTCATCGATGATGATGGTGCCGTTGTGGACTAGCTCAGGTATCGCGGCCAGGGGGCGGATACGCCCCATGTCGCCGCCGAACGCCTCCGCCACGAGATTGAAGAGCGCCGGGCGCCACCGCTTGCCCCCCCTGGAGAGAAAGTCCCACACAGGGATCGCAATCCCGTTGTCAAGCGTTGCGGTGTCATAGGCGTATGCGGGCGTTCCAGAAAGATAGTCCACATATGGCTCGGTGACTGACTGCGGAAGCGCAGCCTCAAGCGCCGCGTCGATAAATGGCTTTTGAGAAGCAAGAAATTCATTAATATCAATATCACTCATGCAGGTACCCCCGTTGCATCACGTCTTTGGCAGGAGGCTTAAAAACATTTTCGCCCTAACCGCCCTCTTTGGATGAGAAGTACTCGTCGGCCACCTGCTTGTATGCCGTGCGGAACGCTATGCCCTTCCTCACAAGCTCATACGCCTTTTCCGTAAGGAAAATCTCCGGGCTCAGGCTTGCCAAGCAGCGGGCCTCATCGACAGAAAGCGACACGACCGCCTTGCGCATCATTGCAAGGGACTCCCGCGTTATGTCAAGCGCCTGAAAGACGGCTCCCTTCGCCAGCTGCGTGTCGCGGTGGTATCCGGATATGAGATTGTGCGCAACCGTTGCCGCCTGGGTCTCGAGCCCCACAAGGATACCGTAGTAGCCCCTGATGACCTCGAGGATATCGGGATTGGTCTTTTGAGGCATGATCGAAGAGCCGGTGGTAACGCTCTTGTCAAGAGAGAAGTACCCGAGGTCGGGATAGGTAAAGAGGATAAGGTCGCTTGCTAGCCTGTTGAGGTCGTACATGACGGCGCCCAGCGCGGAGATGAGAATCTTTTCATGCTTAGTCCTGCTCAGCTGCGAGTAGGTGCCGTTCTCGTCGGCCTTGTCAAATCCCAGCTCTGCCGCGACATACACGTTGTCCGTCGCGATGGGAAGCCCGTACCCTGCGCCGGTACCCAGGGGGTTTGAGCGCATGAGCGACCCGGCAAACTCAACTGCGGAGACGCTGTCGCGAAGGGCGGCCGCATACCCCATGGCCCAGTCGTGCACCGATGTGGGCATTGCCTTGCGCGTGTGTGTATGCCCTGCAAACGCGACGTTGCCCCGTCGGCTGTCGAGGTCGTTGAGCGCCGCTATGGCTCCCTGTGCTGCGTCGACGATTCCCGCCAGCGCATCGGTGTAACAGAGGCGCAGCGCGCAGAGCACCTGGTCGTTGCGGGACCTGCAGGTATGGATCTTCCGCCCCGCCTCGCCGAGGCGGTCGGTGAGGACGCGCTCGATTGCCGAGTGGCAGTCCTCATCCTCATCGTCCATGACGCGTTCGCCCCTCAGCGCCGCCGCCTTGATGCGGGAAAGCTCCAGGACGAGCGCGTCGCGCTCATCTCCGGTCAGGATGCCGATGCGGCACAATCCCTTGGCGTGCGCGGCGGAGCCGTCGCAGTCATAGGGGAGGAGCCGTGCGTCAAGCGCCCTGTCCCCCGCGGTGGCGAAGCTGGATGCCTCCTCGTCGTGTGGGATGTCTTTTTGCCAAAGCTTCATTGGTGCTTACCTGCCTTGAGCCGCAGCCCGAAGATGCGGATAAATCCCTTGGCGTCTGTCTGGTCGTAGCCGCCGTCCTCGTCCATCGATGCGACGGCCTCGTCATAAAGCGAGTTGTCCGAGGCACGGGAGAGCACAGTGGCATTTCCTTTGTAGAGCAGCATGTCGACGGTCCCGTTGACCGCCTTTTGGCTGTGGTTGACGGACTGCATGAGGAACTCCATCTCAGGGGAGAACCAGAGCCCGTTGTAAATGAGACGCCCAATCTCTATTGCCATCCATTCCTTATAATACTGCACCTGCTTGTCGAGGGTAATCGTCTCGAGGTCAAGGTGGGCGTTGAAGAGTATGGTGCCGCCGGGCGTCACGTACACACCGCGGGACTTCATGCCCATAAGGCGATTTTCAACCATGTCGACGATGCCGATGCCGTGCTTTTCACCTAGCTTGTTGAGGTAAGAAAAGAGCGTAAGCGGCGTGTCGAACGACTCCTTTGTGGCCGTGTTTTCCACCAGGACCGGAACACCGCTTGAAAACGTGATAGTTATGTAGTCCGGTTCGTCCGCGGCGTTGAGGAAGTGCAGCCCCTTCTTGAACATCGAGGGGTCGTACTTGTAGGCGGGGTTTTCGAGGAGGCCTGCCTCATAGCTGGTGTGTAGAAGGTTCTCGTCGATGGAAAAGGGTTTTTCAAGGGAAACAGGGATGGGTATATCACACTGCTTCGCATAGGCTATCATGTCCTTGCGCCCCTTGAACTGCAAGAGCCACTCGGGGTCTTTCCACGGGCTGAGAATCTGCGCATCAGGCATAAGCGTCATGTACCCGAGCTCGAATCGCGCTTGGTCGTTCCCCTTGCCCGTTGCGCCATGGCAGAGGATCGTCGCGCCTTCGGCCTTTGCTATCTCAACATGCGTCTTTGTGATGATGGGGCGCGCTATGGCCGTTCCCAGGAAGTACTGGCTCTCATATTTAGCATGGGCACTGATGGCGGGAAAGACGTAGTCTGTAATAAACGATTCCCTGAGGTCGGAGACGTAGACCTTCGAGGCGCCGCACGCAATCGCATTTTCCCTGATGAGGCCGAAGTCGTCTTCCTGCCCAACATCGGCAACGTACGCCACAACATCGTAGTCCTTGTCCAGGAGCCACCGGAGGATGACGGAGGTGTCAAGCCCGCCGCTGTATGCCAAAATGACCTTGTTAGTATCCATAAGTATCACTTGAGAGCAGGAAGGAACCCCACCACTTAAAAGTATTGACCAGAATCAAACGCAGGCGGGGGGGCAGGGCGCCAATTTTGACAATTTGATATCAAACGTCAGCATAAATAAAAAAACATTTTTATAGCAACGTAATCTAACACCCACATATGAAGACAACTGCGGAAATTACCAAGGAATACATTGACACGCACCCGTCTATAAAAGACTGTATACGCAACAACCTTATCAACTACTCAAAGCTGGCTGAAAAGATCGCAGGCGAGATGCATATCGAGAAAAAGACGAGCAAGGATGCCATTATAGTAGCAAGCAGGCGCTACTACGAGCAGCTCAAACCGGACAAGGTCCACGAGTCTCAGGTCATGGGTATCCTCAAAAACAGCGAGCTCGAGATTAAGAACAAGATTGTCGTGGTAATCATCAGGAAGACCGTTGTGCCAAAGCTGCTCCTCCAGATAGAGGAGATGGTAAAAAAGGGGCAGGACATCTTCTACAGCATCGAGGGGTCCACCGCCATCACGCTTATCACCACGCTCAAGTACAAAGATGCCCTCACAAGGATGCTCGGGCCCGACATCATAAAGATATCGGCAGACCTGGCCATGATAACTATAAAAAGCGCTCAGGAGCTTGAGACCACCCCCGGCGTCATTGCATACCTCTACTCGCTGTTCGGGGAGCACGGCATCAACATATCCGAGACCATGAGCTGCTGGACCAACACCATATTCATAATCCATGAAAACGATATCTCAAAGGCAATAGCATTTCTCAAGTTCTAGGTGCATTGCATGATACTCATAAAGGCGGGAGGGTCCGCCATCACGGACAAGGGTCTTGACTTCTCGATAAAGCCGCACAATCTCGAGCGCCTGGCAACGGCGCTCGCACATGCGGGTGAACCGGTCATACTCTGCCATGGGGGAGGGTCGTTCGGGCACCCCCTTGCCAAGCGGTACGGCCTTATGGGGCCAATCGTGACACAAAAGCAGCTTATCGGCGTCTCCCACACGAACATCGCCATGCGCAACCTGTCAAACATCGTGTGTGAGGCGCTTATCGGCGGAGGGTGCACCCCCTTCGCACTCCAGACCAGCGCCATCCTTACGGCACGGAAGGGCAAAATAGAGGCTATCAATACCGCGTTTGTCCGCCATGTGCTGGGGCGGGGCCTCATGCCCGTCGTTTACGGTGACGTGGTCTTTGACGCTGAATACGGATTCTCAATCGTTTCGGGGGACCAGATACTTACGCGGCTTGCGGTGTCGTTCCCGGGTTCACGAGCGATTTTCCTTACCGATGTCGATGGGCTCTATCCCTGCGACCCCCGGCACAATCGGGATGTGCACCATATACCGGAGGTGTCGGTCGACGGGCTTGGCGCCATCGAAGCGGGGGAAACGGGGGACGCTACCGGCGGCATGAAGGGAAAAATAGGGGAGATACTCCAGCTTCGGGGCCTGGTTCCCGAGGTACAGATTGTCAATCTCGCCAAAGACGGCGCACTCCAAAGGGCGCTAAAGGGAGAAAACGGTGGCACCCGCATCA
This sequence comes from uncultured Thermococci archaeon, assembly GCA_964435645.1. Lineage (GTDB taxonomy): Archaea > Methanobacteriota_B > Thermococci > Methanofastidiosales > NM3 > JAHKLV01. The sequence continues at coordinate 18,731 of CAYSZY010000002.1, forward strand.
CACTGTGAGGGCAAACACGGCATATGCCAGAACACCGGAGATAAGCGGTGTAGCGATCCACCCACCCATGATGGACAGGATGAATCTCCGATTGAGGGCTGACGGGCCCCGTGCGAGGCCGACGCCAATCACGCTTCCGACCGTTGCCTGGCTCAGGGAGACCGGTATGCCGATGATGGTGCACATGAAAAGCGCCAGGGCAGATGATGACTGGACCACGAACGCTTGGAGCGGGTCAAGGGTGGTAATGCCCTTCCCGATGGTAAGGATTACCCGTTTTGAGAAAAATACCGCGCCCAGGGTTATAAAAACGGCCCCCGCGGCCACGGCATGATTTATTTCCATGACATCCCGGGCGATAAGAACGCCCACCGCATTCCCGATATTGTTTGAGCCGAAGGAAAACGCCACAAGCACGCCGGACACGATGACAAGGGTAGATATGACCTGCTCATACAGGTAGATGCGGTCCATAAACACGCGCCGGAACGCTGCCTTGAATATAAAAAACGCCACCAAAGAGACGAATGCCGAAAAAAAGGGTAGAATCGTCCATACGAGCGCAATGTTTACCAGTACCGAATTGTCAAGGGCGATGCCCGCCGAAACCCCCGTCCCGGCAAGGGCCCCGACAACCGCCTGGGTCGTCGAGACAGGGTACCGCAAATATGTCGCCACCGCAACGCTGAATGCTGCACAGAGGAGCGCGGCGGCTAGTGCTGTCGTGCTGATTGCGGCCGTGTCAAGGATTCCTGTGCCTACGGTGCTTATGGTACGCCCGCCTGCTGAAAGCGCGCCAAGTGCCACAAAGGCGCCCGCAAGCAGGGACGCCTTGTGGTACGTCAGGATGTTCGAGCCCACCGTTGTGCCAATGGCATTGGCTATGTCATTTGCACCGATTGTGACGGCGACAAGCATGCAGGAACCGATAAGCCAGTATTCCATATATCCACAAAGCTAGTATTAGTCAGGGGAGATACATAAAGATTTGCACAGCGAGCCACCGCATCGCTGCAAGATATGATAACATATAAAAAGTAGTGGATAAATGTTCCATAAACATATCAAAGGTGACATTATGGATCAAGGCATTGAATACGAATACGAAGTTGTCAAAAGCCCGGCATACACGCTGCTTAACGTGAACCTAAAAGACGGCCAGCAGATAAAGGCGGAGGCGGGGGCCATGGTGTCCATGAGCCCCAACTGTGAGATAGTGACCAGCATGCAGGGAGGCATGTTAGGCGCGTTTAAGCGCAAGGCGCTCGGGGGGGAATCGTTTTTCCAGAACACGTTCGCACCGAAGGGGGGCTTAGGCCATGCCACGTTCGCACCGGGATACCCCGGCGACGTGTGCCACATACCCATGGAAGGCAAGACCTGGTTCCTGCAGGGAGGGGCATTTTTGGCATCATCCCCATCGCTGACGCTTGACACAAAGTTCCAGGGTTTCAAAGGATTCGTCTCACGGGAAGGATTGTTCTTCCTCAAGGCGGACGGCACTGGCGACCTGTTCATATCTGCGTTCGGGGCGCTTATCGACTACGACCTGGACGGCGAGCTCATCGTCGACACCGGGCACCTTGTAGGGTTTTCAGGAGACATCCAGTATGAGGTAAAGCGTGTGGGTGGCATGAAGTCCACGCTGCTTTCGGGCGAGGGACTTGTCCTCAAGCTCCGGGGTCGCGGGAAAATCTACATGCAGACACGGAACCCAACGGCGTTTGCCAGCTGGCTTATCCCGTTTTTGCCACAGAAGAACTAGATTGAATCAATAATGGTCACTTCGTGTGACCCTATAGCGGTGTTGTAGGCCACCCGGGCCTCGACACCGTACACTTTTCTTATCGACTCGCTTGTGAGCACCTCTGTGGGCGTGCCGTGCGCATACACCTCCCCCTCCTGGAGGAGCAGGAGCTTGTCGCAGTACCGCATGGAGAGATTGAGGTCGTGCGAGATGAGGATGACGAGTATTCCCTTCTTTTTCGCCAGGCCCTGGACCAGCTTCATGACCTCTATCTGGTGGCTGATGTCAAGCTGGGACGTCGGCTCGTCAAGGAGGAGTATGTGCGGCTGCTGGGCAAGGGCGCGGGAGATGATGACCCGCTGCGTCTCGCCGCCGGAAAGCTCGGAGACAGGGCGATTGTACAGGTGCTCAACCGAGGTGAGGCGCAGCGCCTCGCGCACGATATCAAAGTCGGTGCGAGCCTCGCGCTGGAATCTCGCCATGTGCGGCGTCCTCCCCATCATCACGATGTCAAGGACGGAGAATGGGAATGAGATCGAGGAGCTCTGGGGAACGACGGCAAAGAATCGTGCGAGCTTCGGGCGGCCCCACCCCATGATGCTTTTCCCGTTGAGCCGGATGGCGCCCCCCTGCGGGCGGAGCGCCAGGCGCAGGCACTTGAGCAGTGTCGTCTTTCCCGACCCGTTGGGGCCGATAACGCCGAGCACCTCCCCGCTGTAGGCGGAGAAATCGATGGTTCGTAGCACGTCTTTTTGGGGATATGAAAATGAAAGCGAAGATACGGAAAGCTCCACGTTACCACCCCATGTGCGACTTTCGCTTGCGTAGCAGGTACAGGAAGAACGGAACGCCGAAAAGGGACGTTATGATACCAACCGGAAGCTCTGCGGGCCTGATGACCATACGCGCGAACAGGTCAGTAAGTATGAGGAAGATGCCGCCGACAAGCGCCGATGCGGGTATCAGGACCCGGTGGTCTGGCCCCACGAACAGCCGGGTGACGTGGGGTATGATAAGGCCGACGAATCCGATGACGCCCGACACGGCGACGCAGGCGCCGACGGTTAGTGCAGTGAGAACGAGGATAAATCGCTTGGTGGACTCCACCTCGATGCCGAGGTCGGCCGCGCTCTCCTCCCCCATGAGCATGGCGTTGAGGTCGCGGGAGAGGTATATGAACACCGGGACGCAGAGGGCGATAAAGGGAAAGGTGATAATCACTTTGTCCCACCCTGCAGACCAGAGCCCCCCCATCATCCAGAATACGATGTGCTCAAGCTTCTCATCGGATATGTAGAGCATCAGCGAGACAAGCGCCGAAAAGAACGACGAGATGGAGATGCCTGAAAGCAGCAGGGTCGTAACGGGAACCTTGCCGTTGACCCGCGCTATCATATATACCACAAAGACGGTAAGCGCGGAAAAGAAAAATGCACTGAAGGGGACGAAGTAGTAGGCAAGCCCCAGATTGACCGCCAATGCGGCACCGAACGACCCGCCGGACGATATGCCGCACACGAACGGGGATGCCATGGGATTGCGGAACAGTCCCTGCATGGCGCACCCGGATACGGCAAGCCCCATGCCGACAATCATTCCCAGCAGCACACGGGGGAGCCGGACCTCCATGACGATGGCAGTGTAGGACTGCGGCCAGGTCTGGACGACACCGTCGCCGATGAGCGGAATCCGCGAATGAAAGATTTTGAGAATAAGCGCGGGGCTAATCGAGACGGGCCCCACGACGATGCCTAGGATAATGGTAAAAAAAAGGATGCAGCAAAGGCCGGCGAGTATCGTCAGCCGCTGCAGCCGCTTGGAATGGTAGTAGCTTTTAATGGCATCCATTGGATTCACAGGAACTGTTCGGGGTATAACCATTTCGCAATCTGCTCAAGCCCGAGCACGAGACGGGGATTTGAGGTCATCCAGTTGCTTTCGATTGCGTAGACACGGCCGGATTGCACTGCGGCAATCTGGCCCCAGCCGTCCCTCGAGGTGATCTCCTCTATCGTAGCGCCGTATGACAGCACGATGATAACGTCGGGGTTCTGGTCGATTATCCACTCGCTGGCGAGTATGGGGTACTTGGTTTCCTGGCTCCCGGCGATGTTGTATCCGCCGGCCATGGCGATTATCTCGGCGGAAAACGACTCGTTGTTCAGCGTCTTAAACGGTTTTGATGTCTCATAATAGACCTTCTGCCGATCATCGATGGGAAGCGTTTCAACGTACGCTGAGATCGTCCCGATGGTGCTCTGCATGTCGCTAACGACTGCAGCCGCAGCATCTTCCTGCCCTGTGATGGTGCCAAAGAGGGAAATAAGGTCGTAGATGTCCTGTATTGACGCCGGATTGATGGCCATGACGGTGATGCCCTGTGCCTCGATATTTTGTATGGCCTCGTCATAGAAGTACCAGATGACCACGAAATCGGGCTCGAGCGCCAGCAGCGACTCCATGTCAAGCGTTGACCCGCTTCCAAGATTCGCGCGCTCAAGCGCCGCTTCGGGGTAGACGCTGTACTTGTCGACGCCCACAACCTGCTCGCCGGCACCTATTGTAAAGAGCACTTCTGTGGCTGAGCTTGCAAGGGAAACGATACGTTGTGGTACCTGCTCCACGTAGACGGTGCGGTCCGCCCCGTCGACAAAGGTAAAGTCGATGTACTGGTCCTGCACGGACGGTGGGACGAGCACGGCATCAACGGGCACGACCGCGCCGTTGGTGCACTCGGCACTCTCGCCCACCCTAGCGCCGTTGGCCATGACGCCACCGGACGTCGTAACGGCAATCGACTCCCCCTGGAGCGTTGTGAGCGCCGCGGACTTGGAGACATCTGCAGTGGAAAGCGTGCCCTCCACCACATGGTACTGCAGCAGCGCAGCAAGAGCCTCAGGATGTCCGCTGTACAGCGCAAGCTTGCCTTCGGGAAGTGCGGCAAAGGCGACATCGTCAGGCGCAAAGACCGTAAGCGGACCTTCGCCCTCGAGTGCCGTGGTAAGACCAGCTTGGTCAAGCAGGCCCAGGAGCGTCCCGTACGTTCCAGCCTGTGTAAGCTCTTCGATAATCGATGACTCGGGACCGCTGCCTGATATGCAACCGCTGGCCATAAGCCCTGCAACGATGAGAAAAGCCGTCATACATGCATATAATCTCTTCATGATATTCTTCCCCCTGTATCGGGTATATTTCGACTGAGAACGCACACTCCTTAAAAGATTTTCTGAAAATATGCCAAAAAAATAAAAAACGTAACACGAAAAGTGCACGAATCTGAAAATGATGTTATCAGCTGGTTGCGAAACCCTTTAATTTTCAGGGGACACAGCAGACATATGACCATATACGCCTGTGGAAACATAAACGAGGACGTCATCCTTGGCGTGGACAAATTCCCCTCATTTCACGAAAAGGTACGGGCGTCAGGGCTGTACCGGACGTCGGGCGGGTCGGCCGCAAACACCGCCTGGTGGCTTGCGTCGCTGGGCGGCGATGTGCGCATGCTCGGCTGCGTCGGCGATGATGCGGCGGGGCGCACTGCCGTGGCGGAACTCAGGGCGGCAGGGGTTGACACGTCACACGTCCGCTGCTCCGGCCACACGACGGGGCTAGCCGTCGTGATGTCAGACGGGAACGACAAGCGCATGGTCAAGTACGACGGGGCAAATCGGGATCTTGCCGTCAGCAGGCGGGACCTGGCTGGGTGCCGGCACCTGCACCTCTCATCCGTGCGCGAGGACGTGGCGGTAGCAGGCATCAGGGCAGCCCGGTCCATAGGGGCCACCATCTCATGGGACCCGTCGGAGCTGGTGCACCAGTCCCTTCTCTCCCGTGTCGACATCCTCTTTTTGAACGAGGATGACTACGGGCGCTCGAAGGGGATTATCGACCGTGCCGGCGTGCCGGTAACAGTCGTTGCCACGAATGGGGGAGGGTGCTGCATCAATGGATCCATACGCATCGGGACCATCGAGACGGCAGTTGTTGACACCACCGGTGCGGGCGACGCGTTTGGCGCGGGATTCCTGCACGCTTACCTCTCCGGAGCATCGCTTGAGCAAAGCGGCCGCTACGCAGTGGCATGCTCGTATTTTAACATTAGAAAATTCGGCCCCCGGGAGGGATTTACCTCCCGGAAGGATATAGATGCGCTTGTCGCCAGCGCATACTAGGGGCCTGCGTGCATCATCTCGTTAAACTCATCATAGTCCTCGAGGTTCTTTACCGCGTCAAGCTCGGCCTCGAGCATGGCGTAGTGCGATGCCTCCATCTGTGCGAGATACAAAAGCATGGCACGCTCCTGCGCACCGTCCACGTCCTGTGCGAGGCGCTCGTAGAATGCGCGCGCGGCAACCTCCCCCTCCATGGCGCGCTCAAGCAGAATCGACAGGGGTTGGGTGGCGTCAAAAAGCAGCGAAGGAAGCTCTGAAACGACCTTTTCGCCATGCACCGTGGCATTCACCCCATCCTTTCCCATAAGCGTGAGGATAAGTGTATGGTGGCGCCTTTCCTCCGTTGCGAGGTATGCAAGCTTTTCCTTGAGAAACACGTTTTCTGTCGTCTCCCCGAGCCTGCGGTAATAAAGCTCCGCCTCTTCCTCTGCGGTAAGCGCGATGTTGAGTATGTCCTTTACCGTGTATGCCATATTCAGTCCTCCTGCCCCTTGAGCATCTCCTTGGGCGTTAGCATGGAAAGCTCCCTAAGCCGCTTGACAATCGCAGGCAGCTTGCCGATAAGAAAGTCCACCTCGCCGGCCGTCGAGTAGCGGCCGATATTGATCTGCAGCGAGCCGTGTGCCGCCTCGTTGTCCTGCCCCATGGACGATAGCACATGAGATGGCGCCAAGGTCTTTGAGGAGCATGCAGACCCGGTGGACGCCGCGACGTCGTAGACGCTCAGCGACAGGAGGATGGACTCCCCCTCTATATATTCGAATCGCAGATTGACGTTGTTGGGGAGCCGGCGCTCGCGGTCGCCGTTGAGGTGCACCGCTGGCACCGCGGCGGTGATGCCGTCGATAAGCCGGTCCTGCAGCGCCCTCATGTGGGCCATGTCCTGCCCCATGCGCTCGCGCGTGATGCGGGCGGCAACGCCCATGCCCACGATACCGGGAACGTTTTCAGTGCCCGACCGGAGCCCGAACTCCTGCCCGCCGCCGTGCATGACCGGCTCAATGCCAACCCCATCTCGGATGTAGAGGGCACCAACGCCCTTTGGGCCATAGATATCGTTTGATGAAAGGGTGATGAGGTCCGCGCCGCACGATGCGTCTACAGGGATTCGCCCCACGGCCGCCGTGGCGTCGGTATGCACCGTGCACGACGCCTCGTGTGCAAGGCGCGCTATCTCCCCTATGGGTTGTATGGTGCCAACCTCGTTGTTTGCCGTCATGATGGTCACTAGCGTCGTCTCATCGGTGATGGCGTCACGGACCGCCCCCGCATCGACGATGCCCGACGATTCCACCGGGACGCGGGTAACGAGATACCCGTCCTTTTCCAGCGCCTTAAGCGGCGTGTTTACCGCCCAGTGCTCGATGTTGGTCGTGACGATGTGCATCCCGTTCCTTTTTTGCCGGCGCGCAACGCCCTTGATGGCGAGATTGTTGGATTCGGTGGCACCCGATGTGAAGACTATCTTGTCCTTTTCGCCGGCACCGACGAATCTTGCCACCTCGTCCCGGGCCGCTTGGAGCGCGTCCTTGGCAGGGGTTCCACACTCGTGCGTCGATGAGGGATTCCCATAATGCTCGAAATAGTACGGCACCATGGCGTCAAACGCCTCTTTTTCAATGGGCATGCCTGCCCCGTAATCAAAATACAGCATTGGCTCACCTATGTTTTTCGTATGCGGTATTCCATAACACCGCCATGCTCCTCTACGGAAAGTAGCTCGTTTCCGGACGTCTCTGCCCAGTTTGGGATGTCAATCTTGGACGTGGGGTCGTCGGCCACGAGCACGACGGTATCACCCGATTCAAGTTTGCGTATTGCCTTTCCCAGCCGAACTATGGGTTCTGGGCAAAAGAATCCCACGGCGTCAACTGTTACCTCAGTCATGGAATGCCTCCTTAAGCTTTGTACACTCGCTGTATGCCACACCGTATGCGCACCTGTCACCTTCCTGCAAATTGGACATATGGTAAAGCATACACATAAGCGCAGCCATTTTAAGCTCGTATAATCTCTGCCTGCCGTTTCGGGTGCATACGACAATGCCATAGGCGCGCAGCTTCGAGAGCTGGTGCGAGACCGCTGAAATCTGCATACCCGTGTCGCCCGCAAGCTCGGATACGGTACGGGGCCGATTCCAGAGCAGACAAATAATGCGTATCCGATTCTGGTCTGAAAGCGTAGAGAATAATTGTGCAAGTTGTTGCTCCACAAATGTGAATGGTTGTACAATTATATATAATTAACGACTTAACCAAAAAATAAGCACATAGGCGCCATGGGGATTGGCGCCAAATAAAAAAAGAATCGGATTATAGGCATGGTGCGGGGAAAAAGGAAAAAACGAATCAAGTACCTCACGAGGCGTATTCTTCGGGGTTCTTGTCAAATTCCTGCTTGCATGCGAGACAGCAAAAGTAATAGGTCTTGTCCCCGTAATCGCTCGTGAATCGGGCGCCCTCTTCCTTTATGTCCATCTTGCATATCGGGTCTATGGCCATAGGTGTGTCCCCTCACCCCTGCGGGAAGCTGTATTCGTCCCACATATACCAGTTACCGTTGTCCTGAAGGTATGAAAGGGTCTCGCTGAGAATCTCCCAGTGCTCATTTTCCTCTGCTGCGAGGCGTTCGTAAATCTGTGCCATCACGAGGTCCGTCGCATCCTTCGCGGCGCGGGCATACATTTCATACCCCTTCTTTTCCATCCCCATGGCAATGGTGAGTACAGCGGCATCGCTGTCCGAGCTTGCGCTGGCATCGCTCGATTTGCCTGCGTCCGAAAAAATGGTCTTAAGGCGCATTTTCGGCATGACGTCCCCAAGGTCGCCGATGCATACGGACTCCTCGCAGGATATCCTCTGCAGGACGGCAAGGTGCCGCTCCTCATCAGAAACAAGGGATAAAAACATCTTTCGTCCCAATTCGTCCGCTGTCTTTTTGGCCGCATTGCGGTAAAACGTTATGCCATCGCGTTCTGTTTGGATAGCCAGTTCCAAAGCTTCGTTCATATAATATAAACCTCCTACATATTATTCTTATGTCATGTTATTTTAAGTCTCCGTAAGTCCCCTTCCAAAAGAGGGGAATCATATGCCTATTTTCTAAAGGATTTTCGATTGGCCCATCTCCTCCATGGTTAATTTTTTATATGGGTGCACATGATGCCATTCGAGTCCCACGTTCTCAAGCAGCAGTACTGTAAAATAGGCACGCACCGGAAAAGGCACCATACAGGCTGCATCGGAAGATTCGTTGGATTTCTGGCATACAATGCCGAGCTTGAAGGCATACCGCCCTACGCAGTCGACCCAAGGCACACGTCCCGGATGTGCCCCGTATGCGTGCATACAACAAACGCCGACTCAACCGCTGCAATACCTATCCGGTACAGGGCTGCAATCAATCAGCCTGTCGCACCCCTCCCGGAACTGTCGGTTCAGGGGATTGGAAGTACAAGCCAACTGGCTTAGCCGTTGGTCATTGGCCTTTTTTTAGCAAAAGGGAGTTTGTCACGACAGACACAGATGAGAGCGACATGGCAAGCGCCGCGAACTCGGGGCGCATCGTTATGCCGAATGACGTATACGCCCCGGCGGCGACAGGGATCATGACCACGTTGTAGCACAATGCCCAGAACATGTTCTGGCGGATCTTGGCGTATATCCGCCTTGAGAGGCGCAGTGCCGCGGGGACGTCTGAGACATCGCCCCGGACAAGGACCAGGTCGCCGGACTCTATGGCGATGTCAGACCCCGAACCGATGGCTATGCCCGTGTCTGCCTGTATGAGGGCCGGCGCGTCGTTGATGCCGTCGCCCACCATGGCCACCCGAAGCCCCTTCCGCTGGAGGTCGGCGATGGCCTGCGCCTTCTGCTCGGGCAGGACGCCGGCGATGACATCCGTGATGCCGAGTTCCGCGCCGATGGCGCCCGCTGTTGCGGCGTTGTCCCCGGTAAGCATGCGCGACGAGATGCCCATCGACGCAAGGGCGGCCACCGTTTCACGGGCCTTCGGCTTGATGCGGTCGGATATTACAAGCCAGCCGCGGTAACCCCCGTTTGCCGCAACATGCACAACGCTTTTTCCCTCGCGCTCGTAGGCGGCCGTTGCAGAGGGGTCAATCGCCACCCCCGCCTCCCCCATGAGCACGGCATTTCCGAGAAGGTACCGGTCGCCGCCCTGCGATGCGCTGACGCCCTTGCCGGGGATGGTGTCAAACTTTTCGAATGGCTCGATGGGAAGCGAGAGCTCCTCTGCCTTTCTGGCGATGGCGTCTGCAAGGGGATGAGATGCCTTTGCCTCGATGCGCGCGGCAAGGTGGAGCACCTCATCTGAGGAGTGCGCAGCAACGGACGGCTGGCCCTCTGTGAGCGTGCCCGTCTTGTCAAAGACTACGGTGTCGATACGATAGGCGGACTCGAGCGCCTCGCCGCTCTTGATGAGGATGCCGTTGTTGGCGCCGATGCCGGTGCCCACGGCGATAGCGGTGGGTGTCGCTAGGCCCAGCGCGCAGGGGCACGCAACGACGAGGACCGCAATCATGCGGGTAAGGGAAAAGATAAAAGACTCCCCGACGGCACCGTACCACAGGGCGAAGGTAACAAGCCCGATGGCGATGACGGCGGGCACGAAATAGGAAGAGACGCGGTCTGCGAATCGCTGGATGGGCGCCTTGGTGCTCTGTGCCGACTCGACAAATGCTATTATCTGGGCCAGCATGGTGTCGCTGCCCACCTTCGTGGCGCGCGCCTTGAAAAATCCGTTCTGATTGATTGTGGCGCCGATAACCGGGCCGTCAACAACCTTTTCCACGGGTATGGGCTCGCCGGATATCATCGACTCGTCAACGGTCGAGTACCCCTCCGTGACGATGCCGTCGGCAGGGACCTTCTCCCCTGGTTTGACAATGAAGATGTCCCCTTCACGGATGAACTCAACGGGGATTTCCACCTCCTGTCCGTCACGCTCGACGATGGCGTACTTGGCCTGTAGCGCCACGAGCTTGCGCAGCGCCTCGGAGGTCCTGCCCTTTGCAAGCTCCTCCATCATTTTGCCGAAGAGGACAAAGGTCATAATCATTGCCGTTGTCTCATAGAACAGCGGGCCGTCAAACAGGAAGGTCGACCCTACCGAGTAGAGGTACGCGGCAGTCGTCCCCATGACCACGAGCACGTCCATGTTGGCGCTTTTGGCCCTGAGCGAGTAGTAGGCGCCGCGGTAGAATCGGTACCCGGCTACCAGCTGCACAGGGGTGGTAAGCGCGAACAGCACAACGGGCTTTGACGCGAAATCGATGAAATGGGTAAGAAGGATGATGGGGATTGACAAGGCGAGCGTGAAGACAAAGATCCCGAGAAGCGGTATGCGCCCCGATGCAGCTTCGGCGGCTGTAGTTTCCTCGACGCCGTAACCCGACGCCTCGATTGCGGCGCGTATATCGTCGCTGCCGACAACGAGGGGATTGTATGAGACATACGCCCTGTTCGCCGACACGTTTACGGTTGCACCGGTAACCCCGGGAAGCGAGCCGACGGCGCCTTCGACGGATTTGGCGCACATGGCGCAGTGCATGCCGGTGATGCTGACAACCAGCTGCTCGTCCTCGACGGCGTAACCGAGCTCCAGTACGATTTCCGTTATTTTGGCACCGCCGACCGTATCCGTGTCGTAGGCAAAAGTGGCGGTGTTCTGGGCGACGTTTACCGCTACCGACGACACGCCTTCGAGTGAACCCACCTTCGACTCGATGGATTTGGCGCACATGGTGCAGTGCATACCCCCAATTTTTACTGTGTGCGTCACGTTTATGTGCTCACCCATGGAAGTACTCGGATGTGGGGCGCGACGGGTGGTGCTCCTTTCCGGGGATGCCCACCGAGTCTGCGCGGCACTGCCGACAGAGCCTAAACTGCGGCAGGTGCTGCTCAGCGACTTCCCGGGCCGCCTTGAGCTCATCACAGGTGGGCGCCGCAAGGTCCTTGAACCTGTTGACCGGTATCAGCGGTATGATGTTCATAATCCACGCCCCTCGCTTTGAGGCTTCCTTGGCAATTGGCTCCACCTCGCCGGCGTTGATGGACGGTATGAGCACCGTGTTAATCTTAACAGGGATCTCAAGCTCGTAGGCCCGCTCGAGCCCGAGGAGCTGGTGGGATGTCAAGAGCCGCGCCCCGTCCTCCCCCTTGTGCATCACGCCGTCGTAGTAGACCCACGAGACTACCTGCGAGACGATGGCGGGGTCGATTCCGTTGATGGTCACGGTGATGGAACCGACGCCCAGGCGCTTGAGCTCATCGACCTTTTCCGGAAGGAGCAACCCATTGGTGGCGACACACTTGTGGAGTTGGGGGTATGCGGAGTGGACACGCTCAAACGCAGCGAATGTCTCGGGATTGTAGAGCGGCTCGCCGGGGCCTGCAATGCCCACGACGCTGAGCGTGGGGTGCTCTTCCATGGCCGCCCGCACCCGCGCGACCGCGTCATCGGGGCTCAGGAGGCACCCGTAAGCGCCGGGGCGGTATTCGCACTTGTCCCTGGTGCGGCTGCAGAAGTTGCACTGGATATTGCACTTCGGCGCCACCGGCAGGTGGATTCGCGCCGTGGTAAAGTGGGCCTTTTCGCTGTAGCAGGGGTGCGTGCTCGTGAGGTGGGCGAATTTGGAGCCCAATGAGTCCCATGTATCGTTCTTCATGCCGCTCATTGCCCCTTGATTTTGGCTGCAAGCTCGCGTGCCCATTCGGAGCACGCGGAAAGCTCGTCGGCGGTAGGTACCCATTTGAGCTCGTGGGCCGGCATCACGACGTCGACCCCGGACTGTGAAAGGAGCTCTTCCGCGGCGGAGCAACCGCCGCCGCCCCATCCGTACGACCCGAATACCGCACCCACCTTCTTTTTCGGCCGCAGGCCACGCATGTAGGTGAGGAGGCCGCCTATCGATGGAAACATGCCATTGTTGAGGGTAGGCGTGCCGATAAGCAGCGCCTTGGCATCAAGGAGCTCGGCGAGGACAAAGCTGTTTTCCGTGTCGCGCATACGCATGAGCCGTACTTCAAGGCCTTCTGTGCCAAGCGCCTCGGCCATGGCCTTTGCCATGCGCTCGGTGGAGTTCCACATCGTCTCGTAGGCGATGACGACCTTGCCTGACGCCGCATCACCCGAAGACCATTCGCCGTACCAGGCGAGGATTCTGTCCTGATTGCCGCGCCACATGAATCCATGGTCCGGCGCGATGATATCGATTTTTAGGCCCATCTCGGCGACGGTGCCCAAAAGCCGTGCTATAAGCGGGCTGTAGAGCCAGAGGATGTTGGCGTAGTAGTCGCCCGCCGCATCCCGGAGCGTCTGTTCGTCCACTTCGTCGCTGAATCGGAGCGATGATGCGTAATGCTGGCCGAATCCGTCGGACGAAAACAGCACCTTGTCCTCCGGTATGTACGTCATCATGGAGTCCGGCCAGTGGAGCATGGGCGTCTTGAGGAAGGTAAGCGTCTTGGAACCGAGTGATATGGTGTCCCCGGTTTCCACCGTGCCTACATCGGCCACGTCCCCATGGTGCTTGATAAGCTCCTCCCTGCCCTCGGTCGTTGCGACAATCTTGGCGTTGGGAAGCAGCGGAGCAACAGCGGGGAAAGACCCCGAATGGTCCATCTCGACATGATTTACTACAAGATAATCGATCTTTTCAAGGGGCACGAGGGAGGTTATGCTTCGGATAAGCTCGTCCTTGAACTCTTTTTTCACTGTGTCTATAAGCGCGATTTTCTCATCGACCACGAGATATGCGTTGTAGGTCGTCCCGTTGGGGGTCTTGTACCCATGGAAGTCGCGAAGATTCCAGTCGACAACACCAACCCAATAAATTCCTTTTTTTAATTCCACCGGTTTCATCATATCACCTAAAAACAAGCCAATGCCTTTAGCATATATGGGTATATTGCACTGTGCAATGTTAAATAATTATTCATAGGGCGGGCGTTGGGCAACTATAAAGTGACATCATGGTACGGGGAGGCATTCTCAGAAAAGTGGGTGCGCCTGCCTTTATGTCGGCGGTATACCTCCGTGCGCACGAAAGCAAGTGGTAAAAAAGCATATGGCGGCCTGGTGGCCCCCATGGCTGAAAAAAAGTGTTAAAATATTACTCGCCAAGGCGCATCTTGACACCACAGCAGACAAGTGATCCGCCGCCGGACTTTACGACCTTGACCTCATTTCCGCAGATATCACAAATATATAATTCTCCTTCCTTAGTCATTGGTACACCTCTTTTTGGAGTATTGAGGCAAACAATCAGCCTCGCCACCCCTTTCAATACATCTGCGCATATCATACATAAATCTTTCCACGCAGGGGTTGTGCCATAAAGTGAATAAGTATTTATGCGCCCAGGACTGAGTAGGCATGGTGTATTACCATGAAAGTTATATGTGAAGGAGAAAGTGAGCAGGGCGGAATCCCGCTCATCGGCGACACGTTCCCCGAGGTGCACGTGCAGACGACACGTGGAAAAAAGGTACTGCCAACAGACTACAAGGGAAAGTGGTTTGTGCTTTTTAGCCATCCCGGCGACTTCACGCCTGTGTGTACCACGGAGTTTGTAGGATTTGCTAAGCTCAACGACGAGTTCAAAGCGCTCAACTGTGAGCTTATCGGGCTTTCCATCGACCAAATCTACGCCCATATCGCCTGGGGGCGGTGGATTGAGGAACATCTGGGCGTCGCCATACCGTTTCCCATCATCGCCGACAACGGGCGGGTGGCCGCCATGCTGGGAATGCTCCACCCGAAGAAGGGAAACAACACCGTGCGCGCCGTCTTTGTCGTGGACGCCAAGGGCGTCATCCGCCTGATCCTCTACTACCCGCAGGAGATAGGCAGGAAGCTCGATGAAATCGTTCGTGTCGTCAAAGCGCTCCAGATATCGGATGAGAAGGGCATCGCCATGCCTGCAAACTGGCCCGACAACGAGCTTATCGGCGACCGCGTCATCATGCCGCCGCCCACAGATGCCGATGCGGCCAACGCGCGGCTCAAGGACCCCTCCGTGGAATGCAAGGACTGGTGGTTCTGCTACAAGAAGCTGTAATGGGGAACATTTTTTATCCCCATTTCCTTTTTTTTAACGTATGATTGTCAACCTTGTGTCCTGGAATGTCAACGGGCTGCGCGCCGTGGCGAAAAAGGGCTTTGCAGACTGGGTACTGGAATCGTCGCCAGACGTCCTCTGTATACAGGAGACCAAGGCGCACGAGGACCAGCTTCCCCCCTCAATTACTGCCATTGGCGAGTACAACGCGCATTTTGCATACCCTGAGCGGAAGGGGTACAGCGGTGTGGCGACCTACTCGCTCCAACGGCCGCAGTCCGTGGACCGCTTTATCGGGGGCGCGACGGTGCAGGCGGAGGGGCGGGCCCTTGTATCAACATTCCCGTGGGCTCGGCTCTATAACATCTACTTTCCCAACGGCAAGCAGTCAGCGGAGCGCCTTGCGTACAAGCTGGCGTTTTATGGTGACGTGCTCAGGGCGGTGCGCCGTGACGTTAAGGAGGGGCACAATGTCATCATATGCGGGGATGTCAACACCGCACATACCGAAGACGATATCGCCAGGCCCCGGGAAAACGAGGCCGTGTCAGGATTCCTTCCACAGGAGCGCGCATGGATAGGCATGCTGCTCAACGCAGGATTTATCGACACGTTCCGCATCTTTACCAAAGGCGGCGGCCACTACAGCTGGTGGGACTACAAGACACGGGCACGCGAGCGCAACGTGGGGTGGCGCCTGGACTACTTCTTTGTAAGCGAATCGCTTCGGGGCTGTGTCGTTGACGCGTCGATACGTACAGAGGTCGCAGGGAGTGACCATTGCCCCGTTATGCTAACATTAAAAATATAACAAGAATCCACTTGGTGTATACATCAAATGAATTCTTGTTTTGTTAGGTCGTGTTAATAATCAATTGCTTTGAAATATTTCTTAAATTTTATATGTTTCTATATTTTTATCATTCAAACGCAATT
>CAYSZY010000003.1:0-33911 GCA_964435645.1 uncultured Thermococci archaeon
ATTATAGTAAAATTTATATAGTAGATTACGACAAAATGAAAATATGGAAACAAAAATGTACGACGAGAAGGACGTCCGCATCCTTGAAGCGCTGAAGAAAAATGGCAGAAAACCTACCTCAAAATTATCAAAAGAACTTGGAATTCCACGTGTGACCATCCATCAGAGAATAAACAAGATGATTGCAAACGGAATTATAAAAAAATTTACCGTTCGTCCAGATTATGGAAAACTCAAGAAACCGGTCACCGCATTTATCCTCATTTCCTTCGAATCGAACCCCCAAGTAAGCCAAAGGGAGCTTGCATCAAAAATCTCGCTTATGAACGGTGTCGAGGAGGTCTTTATCATTTCAGGGGAATGGGACCTAATCCTCAAGGTGCGCGCATCATCTGCTGAAGACATCGGGTCGATTATCGTCGACAAGCTAAGGACATTTGAGGGAGTGGGGAAAACCACAACCTGCATAAGCTTCAGCTCCATTAAAGAGGAATAATATTATTCTTCTTTTTCATTGCCCTTTTTTGTTGAGTCCGCTTCCTTTTTCCCTACAGACTTTTTCTGGACAAGATAGTAGAGCACCCTGCCGTCTATGACGAAGAACACATCCTTTGACGTGTCGTACACAACGCGCTTGTGGCTGTCGATGGCTATGTCCACCAAGTCTTTGAGAAGGGGAATATAGACTTCCTTGTCCCAATCGCCAGAGGGGTATGCCCCGAAGCTTATCCACTCCTTGAACTTCGCCGCATCCACATCCTCGCCACCCTTCTTTCCTGTCACCAGCAAGGCGACAAGCGCGACAAGCGCCGCCAAGGCAATGCCGAGCTCCATGTATATGTCGGACAGTGTCTTTGACCGGGCAACGGTATGCGGCGCATAGTATTTTTGTGTCTGTGGCACAGCCGGTGCGGGCACGATTGCGGTGTAGTACTCCCCGTTGAACGTAAAGGGGACGTCAAAACGCTCCGATGCCTCGAATGGCACGGAACCTATCACGCCTTCGAGGTCGAGATAGGTCGTAAGCAATCCGCTTATGCGGCCAGGAGATGCGCCAAACGCCTCTTGTATGGCCGCAATGTCGACATCGTATGCATGGGCATCGATGACAAAATCATCATGCAGCACCAGCGAGTCTCCGCCCTCCAAATCGACAAGAGAAATCTCAAATGTCTGGGACCAAAACGGTACCCCGTCGTTGTTCACTTCCCTGATGGTCATGACGGTCCGTGCTGATACGGTGACATCGGCATCTGAACGTGTCGAAGTAAACGTGGCATCGAAGTCGATCGTTGACCGGGGGGAGACTGAATAGTAATACCCAGCCATGCCCGAAAGCTCAGCTCCCGTATCATAAATGGGATTGGCCTCCGATACATATGCAGTAAGAGAATGTGCACCCGAAAACGAATACGAGTAATCGAGAACCTGTTCACGCTCATAAACGGTTTCGGAATACGACATGTATGCCCACGCCGCTCCAGCGACAAAGACGATAAACACTATGCCCAATACGATAACCCGATTCTTGCCTGATATTCCCATGACATCACGTTTTATTAGTTATTATGTGCAATCTATAAAATATTATTGATGCTGCGCTTGCGGGACCTGCTTCGCCCCCTCACAGATCCCTCGCGCTGGAGAATGACAACGACAGGCAGCGAGAGGGCAATGGCGACTGCATCAAGCAGGAGTATGGGCATATAGCGCCCGCCCTGCTCCCTTAGGCCGGTGGTCACAGAAAATGGCAGGATGCCGAGATAGACGTCCATGACAATATATTCCTGGTAATACCCCGGCGTGGTGGGTGCGGTTACCTGGTACGATACCCTCCTGTTATCACCCGAAGCGAGAGAAAAAGACTCCTCCGTAAGATGCACCATACCCCCTCGCCCGGGAATGAAGATATGAACAGGAATAAATCCACTGTTTCCTATTTCCAGGTACCGTTCAACCGTTTCGCCCAAGTGTACGGCGCGCATGTTCGTATTTCCCTCCGTCGCCACGAGGTCGACACGATTGGTCTGCTCCATGGTTATGACGGACACGGTCGTTGCAAAGAGTATGAATATGAAAAAGGATATGTAGAGCAGATATGAGGAAGACTGTCTGCGGGACCGCTTTTTTTCCGTTCGCTTTCGCTGGGCAGACTCGGACCGAATAGATGAAACAGTGTCGGCGATAATCGCGATGAGCGCAAATATTCCAAGTCCAAAGATAACCTGCGCTATCTTGTCGTTTTTCGGTTTGACGCCGATTGCGCCATAAAATGATGCGGACACCGAATTAAATTTGTCGCCGATGCCCGTAAGCGCCTTTCCCAGCTTGGGTATGGCGATTACCGCCCCGTTCCCGTTGGTAATGACCTTTCCGACTATCTGCTCACGCTTGATATACGGTTCATTGAACGTTCCACTCTGGTCAGTAAAGGTATTGTTGTCGCCCTGGGTAACAAATCCTCCCGAGGTCTCGGCGACGATACGATGGGTCACAAACTCGTACGGAAAGTTTTCTGCGCGAAACGTTATGACGTCCCCGACCTTAAACGTGCCCACAAGCTGTGTGGGTATGAGAAAAAATCCGTCCCCGGGTTCAAGCTGGGGCCGCATCGACTCGGTCTCGACATAGGATACCCCCACCGGTTGCTGCAGTATCCCGCCCACGACGATGGGGAAAAAAAGCAAAAGAATCACTATATAGACAATATTCTGGATAGCGGCAGTCGCGTTCATCGTCAATAGTACTCCCAAAGCATGACTTCTTTGTAGTGGCTGCCGACAAAGGCATACCAGACGCCGCCATAAACGCTGAGGAAAATTGATTGTTTCTTGTATATGGTATACACCATACCGCCATCAACCGTCCTGACACGAATGACATCAGTGTGGGGGGACACCTGTATGGCCGGCTCCATCTGGGATGAGCTTATATCAATCTCGTTGTACTTGATGGTATACCCGTTTAGTTTCTTATTCCAGATATTTGGTTCCAATCCCATGTCCTTGTACCGGTGGCTCCCCCATGTGCGTATATGCCCGCCCGATTCCAGCACATCAAAGGCGAGCGAGCGGACATATTCCGCGTTTTCTGGCATGGTGTGATCGATTGGATCGTAGGGGCCGGGCGGTTCGTCCGCAACGACGAGAACCTCCGCATCGCGCGTCAGGGTAATAAACGGCTCATTCGTTGATTCGAACACGAGTATCGTTATGGTTGACAGGAGAGACCCCTCCCCTGCGGAAGATGGCGGCACGACGTTGGCCGACACATCTATACTTTTTCCCACGGGGATGGAGCGCCTGTCCATCTCAAGGTCGTATGTTGAAGACACAAATGACACCGCCTCGTCAAAGGGGCCTTCGTCAGTTATCGATATGGCTATTATCCTGTTAAGATTGTTGGTAATCGTAAACAGAGAGGCGTAGTGCGTCTCCTGCCCCCTGATTGCGTCATTGATATGCAGCTCGAATGTCCCATTGCCGTTGGAGTCAGAAAAATATCCATGCCCCCCCTGGCCGGGGGAAAGCGCCACCATGCCATAGGTGTCATCAGCGAGCGTGAGCGAAACGTTGCGCTCGAGCAGGACGCTGGTAAACGCACCTGACGATATAATCATCAGGACCATTGCAATAAGCGCAAACAAGGATAGAAGATAGCCTTTCAATCGATCACCATGGGATTATTAACATACGTAATGTTATTACTGTTCTATATAAAAGTATTCAATAAGCAGGTATTTGGGCAATCACAATCACCTCGTCGCTGAGCTTGAAGTAGCCGTTGATAACAGAAAGCTTATCCATACTTGACAAGCCCATAGAAATTTTCATGTATGTTGCAATTAGACGGTTGGCATGCACAGGTAACAGCCGGAATATGGCATTGCAGGCATCGCCATCTGCACAATGATTTCACGACACGAGTGCCGTGCCAGGTTTGCCCCACTGCCCAATTGGCCCGCCAATGGAAAGGAATAAGAGCATGTGGGGAAAATGCCATACGATGGAAATATATCCGGTCCCCGACCATCCTGCGCTTGTCATCGAGGATAAACAACCGGCGCTTGTCATCGCGGACATCCACATCGGGCTCGAGTACGAACTGCTCAAAAAAGGCATAAATCTACCGTCCCAAAGCCCGGTGCTCCATGCGCGCATCGAGTACCTCATACAGCAGACCGGCACACGGGAGCTTATCCTGCTTGGCGATATCAAGCACAACATACCGGCAATCTCCGCACTGGAGGCAAAAACGATACCATCGTTTCTTTTATTCAGCGTTCCGTATGTGCTTATCAAGGGCAATCACGACGGCGCGATAGAATCGCTTACGGGGCATCCGGCGCACGCAGCCATCAGGAGGGGGGATACGCTCTTTGTGCACGGGCACATGCGCGTTCCGGACGGGGACTACGACACGGTAGTCATGGGGCATGTTCACCCCGCCGTCGAAATAACGGACGAACTAGGCAAACGGTCACGGGAAAAAGTTTGGCTTCGGGGAACGCTCCCCTCTGGCGCGCACCTCATTGTCATGCCCGCATTCAATAATCTTATCACCGGCATTCCGGTCAATAGGGGGCGCGATAGGCTCCCCGGCCCCATCCTGGCACAAGACGGCGTGGACATAGCATCCTTTGAGGCGTACCTCCTTGACGGGACACACCTGGGGAAAGTCGGTTCCATTACATAGGGCGGCAGAAATAACATGCATCCTCGCCGTGAACACCCGTTGCGAGCACGGAAAATCTCATTTCTATGGCTTTTTTGAGTAAATCAAACTGCGGCTTGTTCAAGACGGTGATGATACAGCGGCCACCCGGCTTGACAACGCGGGCCATCTCGCCGAGCGCACGGTCGTAGGCAGGAATGTTTTGCAGGACTGTAAAAGAAACAACCCAGTCAAACGACGCATCGCCGAACGGAAGCTGGCACGCATCGGCATACTGTGCCATAATGCGGCTTTTCGCATGCGAAAGCATGCCCCGCGAAGAATCGATGCCCCATATCCTCCTGCCGAGAAACTCGCCGAACAATCCGGTACCGCACCCGATGTCAAGGACAGTGCCTTCGATGGGGCCGGACAAAGAGAGGGCAAAGGAGTACTTCCCGTACTGTATATCCCGGTACCGCGCGTCATAGGCATGTGCCGATGCATCATATGCGGCAGAGGTATCATCCATGGGGGCATGTGGGATACAGGGCATATATGTCTTTTGGATATGGGGGGCAAGCGCCCTTCGGCATACTATTTTAAGGGACGTACAGAGGGATAATGATGGCACAACGCCACGTCGGATTCATCGTGCACGCAACATACGAACAGGCTGACCAGCAGGCATATATCGTGCTCTACGGCAGGCTGGAAACGGGCGAGAGCTTTATCGTGAAAAAGGCGTACGCACCGTATTTTTACATTCGCACCGCCCACAGGGAACAGGCGTGCGGAATCGTCGATGCCACATATTCCCCCACCCAAATGACCGACTTTGACGGCAATCCGGTCACCAGGGCAACGGTCGTATATCCTGGTGATGTCAGAAAAGCGCGGGAGCGCCTGGACGCGGAAGGAATCCCCTCATACGAGGCGGACATACCATTTGACATGCGATTCATCATCGATACTGGGATCAAGGGGTATGTAGAGATTGTCGGTACCCCCCTGCCAAGCGAGCGTGTGGGTGCGCTCTTTATCAATCCGAGCCTCGGGCCGGCGGAGCCCTGTGATATCCCCCTTCGGCTCCTCTCCATAGACATAGAGACAGACGAGCGCGACTTCGGGGCATTTGAATCGCCAATTCTCTCCATCGCGCTCGCTAGCGATACGTACAGGGAGGTCCTTATCATGGGGCAGGAATGCGAGGGGGCAACGACATGCACCGATGAGCGCGAGATGCTCGAGACTGTTATGGGGCGGGTGCGCTCCATCGACCCGGACGTCATCATCGGCTGGAACATCATCGACTTCGACTTTTTGTACCTTGTCAAGCGCCTTGAGGCACTTGGCATGGGCTTCGACATCGGCAGGGAGCGCTCGCAGGTGCGCCTCGCTGCGGAATCATCGTTTATCAGGGCATCGCGCGCCACGGTGCGGGGACGAAAGGTCCTTGACGTCATGCACCTCATGAGGGACTACTTCTACAAGTTTGAGGACTACCGCCTGGAAACGGCAGGGCAGGCGGTGCTGGGCGAAGGCAAGGTGGAGCTCGGCATGCCCATCTCGGACCTTTACCGGTCTGACCCCGGCCTCCTGGCACGATATAATCTCCAAGACGCCGTGCTCGTCTACAGAATCGCCGATGCAAAGCGCCTAATCGGCGTTTCCATGGCGCTTTCGGCACTTACCGGCATGCAGCTGGACCGCGTCAAGGCGTCGATAGCTACGCTTGACTCGCTCTACATCCGCGCGGCACGGGCGCGAGGCATCGCCTGCCCGTCGGTGGGCACAGCGAAGCGCACGGCGGTCATCGGGGGCTACGTCGCCGAGCCGGCCCCTGGACTGTACGAGTACGTCCTTCTCTGCGACTTCCGAAGCCTGTACCCTTCCATAATCGCCACGTTCAACATCGACCCGCTGACCTTCGGAAAGGGCGAGATAACGGCGCCCAACGGGGCAATGTTCGGTACCGGCCCGTCCATCCTCCCAGGGACCATCCACGGGCTGCTCGAAAAGCGGGCGGCGGCAAAGCGGGAAGGGATGCAGACCCGCCAAGTGGCGATAAAAATCATCATGAACTCCATATTCGGCGTGTTGGGCAACCCCGCATGCAGATTCCACAACGCACAGATTGCCAACGCCATCACCTCGTTTGGCAGGCACATCATCAGGGAGACATCCGAACAGATACGGGGCATGGGGTACGAGGTGGTCTACGGAGACACCGACTCGGTCTTTGTCGTCTCCCATGCCACCGACAGGGCCGACGCCCTAACCAGGGGAAAAGATATCGAGGCGGCAGTCAACGCGTTCTACGACAAGTATGTCAGCACGAGCTACGGGCGGGAAAATAAGCTGCTCCTGGAGTTCGAACGCGTGTTTGACACCTTCCTCCTGCCCCGGCAGCGCCATGACGACCGGGGCGCGAAGAAGCGCTATGCAGGCATGGTGGACGGCACGCTCAAAATCGTAGGGCTTGAGTATGTGCGGCGGGACTGGACGCCGCTTGCAAAAAAGTACCAGTTCACCCTGCTTATGAAGGTCTTTACCGGCGGCGACTACCGCTCGTTTACCCGGGACTATGTCGCGGCGCTCAGGCGGGGCGAGCTCGACGGCGACCTCGTGTACCGGAAGCGCCTTCGCAAGAGCATCAGCGAGTATACCAAGACAACGCCGCCCCACGTCAAGGCCGCCCGCATGATGGACTTTGCGGGAAAGGAAACGGCCTCGCTTGTGGAGTACGTCATGACTAAGCGCGGCCCCATGCCCCTGGCAACAGCCTCGCGCATAGACTACGCACATTACATCGACAAGCAGATACGGCCCATAGCGGATTCGGTGCTCACGCTTGTGGGCACTTCGTTTGATGCGGTTGTCGCCTCGTCAGAACAAGAAAAAATAACCACTTATATGGAAAAATAATATCGTACGTTCCCTTTTCTGGCGTACCGCCACGGCTACCTGACGGCAATGTTTAAAAGCATACAAAATCTAGCATCTTCATAATATCTTTGATGTACCAAGGGGCGACAGAATGGACTTAGACTTACACATGAAACCAGTCAATATTGAAGATGAGATGAAGGAATCGTACCTCAATTACGCCATGAGCGTAATTGTGAGCAGGGCGCTGCCGGACGTTCGCGACGGCCTCAAGCCAGTGCAGCGCAGAATACTCTACTCCATGTACGAGTCAGGCATTACATCGTCCAAGCCCCACAAGAAATCGGCCCGTGTCGTCGGTGACGTGCTGGGTAAGTACCATCCCCACGGCGACTCATCGGTCTACGACGCCATGGTTCGCATGGCACAAAACTTCTCGCTGCGCTACATGCTTATCGATGGGCAGGGAAACTTCGGGTCGGTAGACGGGGACTCCGCGGCTGCCATGCGTTACACTGAAGCCAGGATGTCAAAGCTGGCAGAAGAGATTGTGCAGGACATCGACAAGGCCACCGTCCCGTTTATGCCCAACTACGACAACTCGCTTACCGAGCCTGTGGTCCTGCCGTCGAAGCTGCCCAATCTCCTGCTCAACGGGGTCTCGGGCATCGCGGTTGGCATGGCGACAAAAATTCCACCCCACAATCTCACCGAGGTCGTTGACGGCATCACTGCCATAATCGACAATCCTGAAATTGAGGACAGAGACCTTTTCAGGATAATCAAGGGACCGGACTTCCCCACCGGCGCCACCATATACGGCGCATCCGGCATCTACAGCGGGTACAGGACGGGGAGGGGGTCTATGAAGGTCCGCGCAAAGACAACAGTCGAGGAAAAGGGCGGCAATCAGCGCATACTTGTCTCGGAGATACCCTATGAGGTAAACAAGACCACGCTAATAGAGCAGATAGCGGAACTCGTGAAGCTTAAGCGCATCGTCGGCATACGCGACCTGCGCGACGAGTCCGACAGGAAGGGCATGCGCATCGTCATCGAGCTTAAGAAGGAGGCAAATCCGCAGGTTATCCTCAATCAGCTCTACAAGCACACGAACATGCAAACGACCTTCTCCATGAACATGCTCGCCCTTGTGGACAACAGGCCCAAAGTGCTCACCCTCAGAAAAATCATAACGTACTACATACAGCACCGGTTCGAGATGGTGCGAAACAGGACGCAGTACGAGCTTGAAAAGGCGCAGAAAAAGGCGCATATCCTCGAGGGCATCATCATCGCGCTGGACAACATCGACAAGATTATCAAGCTTATCAAGGCGGCAGAGACCACCGACGTCGCCAAGGAACAGCTCATGGAAGGATTCGGGCTCAGCCCCGACCAGGCACAGGCCATCCTTGACATGCGGCTCGCACGCCTCACCAGCATGGAGCAGGACAAGGTGCGCAACGAGCTAAGCGAGCTCAAGACGCTTATCGGGGACCTCTCGGACATCCTTGCAAACGATGAGCGGGTCTATCTCATCGTCAAGGGGGAGCTTGCATACCTCAGGGACAAGTACGGCGACGCGCGCCGTACCCAGATTGAGACCGAAGGCATGGACTTTGAGGACGAGGACCTCATCACGCCAGAAGACGTTGTGGTCACCATATCCCACCAGGGATACGTGAAGCGGATTCCCGTGGACACATACAAGATGCAGCACCGAGGGGGTGTCGGCATCATAGGCTCCGGTATCAAGGACGAGGACTTTATAGAGCACCTCTTTGTCACCAACACGCACGATTACATCCTCTTTTTTTCCAACAAGGGAAAGGTGTACTGGAAAAAGGCGTACGAGGTGCCGCAGGCGGGAAGGCAGTCGAAGGGCAAGGCGATTATCAATCTGCTCAACATCGAGCAGGGGGAGCTTATCTCCGCGCTCATCCCCATCAAGGACTTTGATGTCAGGGGATACCTGTTCTTCTGCACCAAAAAAGGCATCGTTAAGAAAACGCCTATCAAGGCATTTTCCCGGCCCCGTGCCGGAGGCATCATCGCCCTGACCCTCGAGGAAGATGACGAGCTGATCAAGGTCAGGAGCACGACGGGCAACGACAGGATAATCCTGGGCACCAAGAGGGGTAACACCATCATCTTCAACGAGTTCGATGTCAGGGCCATGGGGCGGACCGCCAGGGGCGTCAAGGGCATCACGCTCGGGCGAAGCGACGAGGTCATCGGCATGGACATCGCCACCCCGTCGGCGCACATCTTCACCATCACACAAAACGGGTACGGCAAGCGCACGCCCTTCTCAGACTATCCCATCCAGCGCAGGGGCGGCAAAGGTGTCATCAACATCAAGACAAAGGGACGCAACGGCATGGCCGTTGCAGTTCGCACCGTGGAATACGGTGACGAGCTAATGGTCATAAGCAACGACGGAAACATCATCAGGTTCCAATCCGACGACATATCCACGCTCGGGCGCAACACCCAGGGCGTCAGGATCATGAAGCTGCGGAAAGGAGACCTGGTCAGCACGGTCGCCCGGATTGTCGAGAAGGACGATGAGGAAGAGGCTTCCTGAGAAAATGGCGGGCTCGCCGGGATTCGAACCCGGGATGTCAAGGTCCGAAGCCTTGCGCCCTATCCGCTAGACTACGAGCCCATTATAAGCAGTCTGCATCCCTTTAAAAAGATTATGGAACCCCCCGCTGCGCTATATGAGGTAGCGCAGGTCGGACGTCGCCGTGGGGAATCCCCACGGGATTCCCTCCAGGTCGCTGGGCGTCATGTTGTGCCGCATGGCAAGCGCGAAGACGTTGATAAGCTCCCCCGCCCGCGGGGCCATGACATGCGCACCGATAATACGTTTTGACCGCTTTCCCACAAGAACGGACGCGTATGCGGCAGTCTCGCCCACCGAGCGCGAGGAAAACCACGAAGACATGTCGGTCTCTTTTATGACAAAGTCTATGTTGTTTGAAAGCGCCTGCGACTCGGTATACCCCACCGATGCAACCTCCGGAATGGTAAACAGGACCGACGGTACCACACGATAGTCGACAGACCTGCTGTTGCCGTTGATGATGTTCTCTGCAACTGCCTCGGCCTCGATCTCGGCGACGGTCTTTAGGGGCGGTGTTCCCGATACGGCGTCACCCGCGGCATAGCACGAGAGGGACGATACGCTTTGGAGATACGAATTTACATGTACCCCCGAAGGTGATGCGTCAATACCGGCCAGCTCCAGCGAAAGCTCCCCGATGTCGGGGACGCGCCCGGCGCCGTGCAGTGCGCACTCGCATGGGTATTCCCTGCGGCCGGATTGCCCCTCGGCGACCACCACAAGGCCATCGGGAGTGGCGCGTACCTCTATGACCTGAGCGTTGAGGACGACGCGTATCCCCCTCTGGCGGGTCTCCTCCAGGAGCCTAGACACGACCCGCCGGTCAAACTGTTGAAGTACCGCGGGGCTGCGGTGCAGAATTGTAACCGAAGCGCCGAGCTGTGCCGCAAGATGCGCAAACTCGAATGAGACATACCCGCCACCCACGCACACGACAGACGAGGGGAATGCATCAAAGCCCATAAACTCCTCGCTGGTGGTAAGCAGCTCCTCACCGGGTATGCCCAGCGGGCGGGGCCGGGCACCCGACGCGATGACGTAATATTCCGAAGAAAGCAGGGCAGGGCCCGCCTTGATCGTTTCTGCGTCACGAAACGTGGCGGTACCTTCATAATAGGATATCCCCTGTGTCTCATACCCCTCCCGCCTCGCATCCGGCACCGATTGGGTAAACGAGTCCTTAAACGCCCGAAGGTGCTGCCATGACAGCTCGGGCGGCTGGGAAAAGACACCCTTCCGGGAAAGTGCGCCTGTATGGCGCGCGAGGGTAGCGGCACCGATGAGCACCTTTTTCGGCGTGCAACCCCGCAGCGCGCAGGTTCCGCCAAACGAGCGATTGTCCACAATGCCCACGCGAAGGCCCTCCTGTGCACAGGTCATTGCAATGAGATTGCCGGCACTCCCAGTTCCGACAACGACCACATCAAAATTTTGCATAATTCCACCTTGTCTACCCTTGGCAACAAAAATATAAAAAGATACATGTACAGGGCGGTTCGTGGAATCTGTCCCAGGTACAAGAAAATTCCAACATATGGTATGGCATCACTATCATGGGCACGGGCGCGCCTTCCCTTGAAGGGGGCCTGCAGACCCGTATGCCATCCTCGTTTCCGAGGTCATGCTGCAACAGACGCAGACGACACGGATTAAAGACGCCTATGAGGGATTCATGCAGAACAGTGCGGGCCTTGGCGCGGGCGCCGCACAGGGACGTGCTTGGCAGGTGGCAGTGCATAGGGCACAACAGGCGGGCTGTATATCCCCGCCGGGCAGCATCATCCATTGTGGATAGGTTCGGGGAAGCAAAAGCGGGGCATGGTGGTATGATTCATGCCCAGGGCCCGTTGGGCGACCGCAGACGGCATCACACGCGCCTGCAGGATGGAAGCGACATTGGCATAGGGCATTACAGCGGACCTCTATCGCAAGGGATTTCCCACTCGATCGGGCGATGCCTACAGGATGATCTAAGGCTCACTCGGCCTGCAGGCTTTTTGCAAGCGACAGGAGCACTGCAAGCGCTTCCTCTGTCGCATATCCCTCCGAGCGCCAGCGGACAACGCCGTCGGCATCGAGGAGGAACGGATAGCACAGGGAAGGGTCATCCATGGCAAGCAGCGATGCGTATTCTTTGTATTCCCCATAATAGGTCACGACATGCCGATTCTGCTCGTACGGTATTCCCCCACGCATGCCGGCGCCGGTAAACCCGGGGAACATGCGCCCCCACGCACCGGATATCATAGGCACCTCGTAGTACATGTACCCCCCGGCCGGACACAGCTCCTGCTCAAAAGGGGCTATCCAAGAATTGACTTGGGCCTGCGCCCTGCGGGCCGAGACTATCACCACCAGGGCCACATGCCCTTTCGCGTGGGTGGGAAGCACGACGCCGGACCGTTGAAGGTCGTGGCCGTGTATAGTGGGAAATAGTGAGCCGATACCAGCTTTTGGATCCATGTTGATGGTATGTCGCGCCAGCTATATTAGTGCTTTCCACTGCTACTGGATGTCTGGGGCGTCACGGCCCGCTCGATAAGGGTGATCGAGACATCGATAAAGACGGCAATCCCGATTGCGGGGAGCGAACCGGCGATTATCTTATCGGTGTTAAGATTCGAGAGCCCCTGGAATATTATCGACCCGAGGCCCCCCGAACCGATTATCGCTGTTAGGATGGCAATGCTGTTTGCAAGGATTGCGGCAAACTTGATTCCCGCAAACATGGCGGGATACGCATGGGGAAAGCGGATGTGCCGGATTACCTGCCATTCAGTGAGGCCAATGCCCCGCGCGGAGTCCAGTGTGGCGGTGTCCACGTCACGAAGGCCGATATAGGTGTTCTTGATGATGGGCAGCAGGGCGCGAAGGAGAATGGCAATGATTGCAGGGGTAACGCCGATGCCGAGGAGGGGGACGACAATTGCCACCACGGCAAAGCTGGGGATTGCCTGCATGAGATTTGCCAAGGTGATAACGACTGTCGCTATGCGGCGGTTGTAGAGCGAACCCAATGCAAGGGGCAAGGCCAACACAATGCTTATCGCCAAGGCGCTGTAGGTGAGGTAGAGATGCTCCACCGTCGCCTCAAAAAGCGTGGCGAGCGCTATCATTCCCACACCCCCAGGTAGCGTTCGGCATACCCTGCCGCCGCATCGAAAATGATGCCCAGGACACCCACCCAGATGCCAGTGACAATGATGATATCCATATCATACAGCTGTATTCCCGTTTGCAGGGGCGCCCCGAGCCCCCCTGCCGCTATAAGCCCGCCGAGTGTTACCACGCCCATGGTAAAGACGATGGCGATGCGGACGCCTCCTGCGATGAGCGGAAGTGCGAGGGGAAGGCGCACCTTGACCAGGATCTCACGCTGTGTCATGCCCAGCGCTTCCGCGACGGCAAGGTATTCGGCGCTTACGTTGGCAAGGCCAGCATAGGTGTTTCGGGCGATAGGAAGTATGGAATAGATAACAGATGTTACAATGGTGGGGGACGACCCCAATCCAAGGAGGGGAAGAAGCAGCACCAGGAGCGCGAGTGTTGGGATGGTCTCTGCGATGTTAAGCATGTTGAAAAGGATTGCCGCCACGGAGTGGTGCCGGTATATGGACATGCCAACTGCCACGCCGATGGCCGTGGCGACTACCATGGCGATGGAAAACATGGTAAGGTGCTCGATGGTGCGC
Source organism: uncultured Thermococci archaeon (assembly GCA_964435645.1). Lineage (GTDB taxonomy): Archaea > Methanobacteriota_B > Thermococci > Methanofastidiosales > NM3 > JAHKLV01. The sequence goes on from CAYSZY010000003.1 coordinate 13,867, forward strand.
TCGAGCAGATGCTGGGATTCCCACACATGCCGTACAGCGTCAGTCCCCATCATGTGAACACCTATATAATCTCCATCATGACCTTGTCGATACAAAGCAGGCCGAACAGGGTGCCGCCCTCTGCGACAACGCCGACATGCACATCAGCCGCCTTTAGGTGCTCCATGGCAGGCCCGATGGCATCGCGGGGGGATACGCAAACCGGTTCCCGGGCAATATCTCCCAGCAGTTCCCCGCCTTCGCGGCGGTAGAGGTCAAGCAGCCGTACGGTGCCGACCATGGCCCCGTTGTACATGACAACCCCAAACTCGATGTCCCGTGACTCCATGTCGGCACGCGCGCTTGAGACAGGCTGGTCGTCGGGAAATACATACTGACCCCCCAATGGCACCATCACGTCCCGGGCACTGACATGCGGCAGGTGCCGGTATTTTGCAGACGCGCCGACTATATCTCCCACAAACGTGTCATGGGGTGAAAAGAGCAGGTCCTTTGCGGTGCCCATCTGTACGAGGGAGGCATCCTTCATGATGCCGACACGGTCGCCGAGCGCAAAGGACTCCCCGATGTCATGGGTGACAAAGACGATGGTCTTGCCAAGCTCCGTTTTTATCTTTGCGAACTCCTGCTGGAGCTGTACCCTGAGTATAGGGTCCAAGGCGCCGAACGGCTCGTCCATAAGCAGGAGGGGAGGGTCCATGGCAAGCGCCCGCGCAAGCCCGATGCGCTGCTGCTGCCCCCCGGACAACTCGGACGGGTAGCGGTGGAGGAACTGCTCCGGGGGCAGTGCCACAAGCTCAAGAAGAGAGACGACCCTATTGTGGACATCCGCAGCGTCCACGCCTGCGAGTCGCGGGATGAGCCCAATGTTCTTCTCGACATCCATATGCGGAAACAGGCCGATCTGCTGTATGACGTACCCTATGTTCCGGCGAAGCGATACGGGATCGTGTGTGGTAATGTCGGTCCCGTTGATGCAGATGCGGCCGCTGTCCGGCTCGACAAGGCGATTGATCATCCGCAGCGTGGTGGTCTTCCCCGACCCGCTGGGCCCTATAAGTGCCAGAAGCTCGCCGCCCTCAATCTCAATGTCGACATCCTTTACGGCAAATATGTCGCCGTACCGCTTCGACACCGATTCGAGGCGAATGGAGTCTATCCTCTCGAACAATCGCCTGACCGACATGGTACCACACGATGGGAAAAATCATATACGGTAATTACAGCAGCCCCTCGGCGACCAGGAAGTCACGGGCGATGTCCTCTGCCTCCCGCTTTTCTACATCGTACTCGTAGTTGAGGGCGCGCATTGCGTCGGTATCGATTAGCCCATCGAGGAGGGCGAGCACAGCCATGGCGTTAGTATCGTTTGCTATTTCCTCATTGACGATGAGTATGGCGTCATACGGGGGGAATGCCATCATGTCGTCATCAAGAAGCACCAACCCGTACATGTCCACCCTGGCGTCGGTGGTGTATGCGCTGATTGCATCTACCTCGCCGTTCTTAATCGCCTCGTACATGAGTGTCGGCTGCATCTGTCTTGTATTCCCGAAAGTAAATCCATAAATCTGTAGCATCTGGGGAAGGCCGTCGGCACGTGACGCAAACTCGGGGTCGGTGCCTATATCCATATCATCTGCATAGGGTTCAAGCCCGCTGAGGAGCGTGATGCCCATCTGCTCTGCCCATCCGCGGTGCACGGCAATCGCATAGTCGTCCCGGAATCCCACATTCGCGGCAATCGATATGGCGTCCTCATCCATAAAGGCGGCCTCTACGATACCGTAGATGACATCCACGTCCCAGATGTCCGGCGCCTCCACCTTGTAGATAACGTTGTACGCTGTTCCCGTATACTCAAGGTAACAGTCTATCTGCCCCCTCTTGAGCGCCTCAAAGTTGACAGACGTTCCGCCAAGGCCCTCCTTGACCTCGACATCGTACCCCTGTTCCTCCAAGAGCAGCGCTACCATATGGGCCACGATATACTGCTCATTAAACAGCTTTGAACCGATAACAACGCTCTTTTCGCCATCGCTTGACGTGATGCACCCTGAAACAACCATGACGCCAAGCAGCACAATAACAACTAAAACCAATCTGTTATTCATAATCCCACCCATGTTACTCCCTCGTAAAAGCATTTATATTTTTCTAAATACCAGAGCATATGTTCTAAATTCTTCGGAAACTGGCAGGAATAGAGTATTATGGCACTCTTACAACGATACAGTAATGCAGTGATGCACCACCCATGGCAGGCAATAGCCATCGTGCTGCTGGTAACGGTGGTGCTCGGATATTTTACGGCGGGAGTCTCTTTTAGCTCCAACGAAGAGGATTTTTTCCCCACATCTGAGGTGGCGGCGGCAAGTACACGAGCCGACAGCTTCTTCGGGGCACAGGGACAAAGCGTCACCATTGTGTGCACCGACGATGAGAACATTTTGTCGCGCGCATCGCTTACAGCTCAGCTCCTATTGGAGCAAAGCATCCTGGAGTCGGGCGCCACAGGAATTATTGCTTCGTCGTTCCAGTCCCCATGGGGCATTCAGTCGATAGCGACGCTTATCGCTCAGAGCAGATTTATCGATGAGGCATTCTCGCAGCTGTCCCCACAGGCGTATGCTGCCGGTATCGGGGGTGACATCCTGCGGGAGCGCCTGTTTGCCACGATGATAGCGCTAAGCCCCACGGACATGATTGCCGTGCTCGATGGTGGGACGTACAACGTCATTATCGGGGATAAAGAGTATGCCATCTTGTTTGAACCATACGATCCGAGCATGGTGGCGCAGCTCGTTTCCGCATCGTCTGTTCCCGACGCCTTTTCATTCCTGCTCTCAAATGACGCTGACCTCGAATCAGGAATCGCTTCGCGCAGCATCATGAACATAGCACTGGCAGACGGCCTGGCAGCGGACGAGCTTCTTACAGGAGAGCAGGCAATCGCTGCGCTGGCAGACGCTGCAGAGGCGCCGGGCAGGACCTACGCCGTCCTCGGTGACGCGCTAGTGGAACAGGCGATAAACGATGCGTCAGGCGCAAACATCGGGATGATAATGTCCCTTGCACTCGTAATGGTGCTTGTCGTGCTCATACTCATCTACCAAAGCATCAAAGACACGATTATCACGCTATTGGCGCTGCTTATGGCCATCACGTGGGTGTTTGGCATCGGCCAGATACTTGACTTCAGCTTCAATCCGGCCATTACCACGGTGCCGGTGCTCATCATCGGGCTCGGAATCGACTACGGCATCCACTACAACATGCGCTATCGGGAGGAGATACGAAAAGGAAAAAAGGTCAGGGAAGCCCTTATCGAGGCGGGGTCCACCGTGGGATTCGCCATCCTGCTGGCCACGGTCACCACCCTCGTCGGATTCCTTAGCAACGCCACGTCGAGCGTTCCATCCATCAGGCAGTTCGGCATCCTGTGCGCAATAGGCATCATGAGCTCGTTTGTGGTCATGGTGACGTTCTTCCCCGCGGTCAAGGCGCTCTACGACGGAAGGAGGGAGCGCCGCGGGCTTCCGGTGGTACGAGAGAAAAAGGACCGAACACGGGGGTGGGGAATGTCGCGTATTATTCAGCGCGCGCCGACTGAAAAGGACCCGGTCTGTGCATCAGGCCCGTCGTGTACCAACACGTTTGTGGGACTGGGGGCCGTGGCGTCACGAAGGCCCCTTATCGTGCTTGCGCTTCTCGTGGTGGTCGCCATCGCAGCCGCACACCAAGGGCTCAATCTCGAGGCACGGTATGATTTCAGGGACTTTCTCCCCTCGGGAATAGAGGAGACACGGACTACAAATCTACTCTTTGACGAGTTCTCGTTTAGTAGCGAATCCATATCAATCTATGTTGCGGGTGATATCACCGACCCAGCGGTGCTTTTGGCTGCCGCAGAGGCTGAGCGCCTGTCGCTCCAGAGCCCGTATGCCGTATTGTCTGAGCAGGCGTACACACCGCTGTCTCTTGCCCGGTCGCTAGCAAGCCCCCTCTCGCCACAATACGCAGAGGGGTTTGCGGCATGGTGGAACGAATTCGTGGATACGGACGGCGATGGGCTGCCGGACAACGGTGTGGGGCAGGACACGGTGCGTGAACTCTACGACCGCATCCTGGCCGCCTCGCCAGAGTCTGCCCGACGGGTCATCCATTCGGTAGACGGGCACTATGACGCCATGCTGCTTCGCATACCGGTAAACAGCGGAAGCGGCATACGCGCAAGAGAAGTCACCGCAGACATAACGCGTGCATCGCAACCGCTGGAATCACTGAAAGGCGGCGCGCTTTCGGCAGTGGTGGTCACCGGCGGGCCCGCCATTCAAAACGAGATACTCTCGTCAATTAACGACAGCCAGATATCATCCGTGCTGCTGACCTTTGTAGTTGCTCTGGCCATACTCACGGCACTCTACTTCGTGATAAGGAAAAGCCTCATGCTCGGGGCAATAACGCTGCTGCCCCTCGTGTTCGTCATCATATGGACCGCGGGAAGCATGTACGTGCTCGGCATACCGCTCAACGTGGTAACGGTCACCATCGCGGCCATTACCGTGGGGCTTGGCATCGACTACGGCATCCACGTTACCCAGCGATTCATTGAGGACATCGAGACGTACCCCAACGTGGACTGCGCGCTGTGTGTTGCCGTACACCACACGGGAAGCGCGCTGTTCGGTTCGGCACTTACCACCATACTCGGATTCGGGCTGCTTTCGCTCTCGATAATCCCCCCGCTCTCTCAGTTCGGCAAGGTGACGGCGCTAAGCATCGCCTTTGCGTTCCTTGCGGCGGTATTCGTGCTGCCCACCTTTATCAGATTGTGGTACATGCACGGGAAACAGGAATCGGCAAAACGGTGATGAACAATCATGTCAAGCACCCATACGCTGCGTATGCTGATTAGGATGGGCAGGTTCCGCTTCCTGCTATGCGGGCTGGCACTCTATTGCGTTGGTGCCCTGTACGCCCGCGCTGCCGGTGCCCACGTGTCGCTTTCCCAGTCCATATGGGGGTATGTGATACTCATGCTCGGCCACCTTTCCGTATCATACAGCAATGACTACTATGACTTTGAGGCGGACAGGAAAGGGGCCCAGACACCGTTTTCAGGCGGCAGCGGAACGCTGCAAGACTATCCCGAGCTCAGGCCGTGGGCGCTTCGGATAGCATTGGCACTCATCGCCACGTCGGTGCTGGCAGGCACGGGATTTGTCCTGTGGTACTCCTTTTCTTACTGGTATATCCCCGCCATACTCATAGGAAATCTGATTGGATACTTCTATTCCGCACCGCCCCTGTCCCTCTCATACCGGGGATGGGGCGAAGTGGCCACGGCCATATCCGCCGGCGCCATCGTTCCGCTGGCAGGATATGCCTGCGCAAACGGCCAGCCCTCGTACGCCATTGCGGGATTCGTCCCCGTGGCATTGTGCTACGGGGCGCTCTTCATCCTCACCGTAGAGCTCCCTGACGTCGAGGAAGATCGGGCAAGCGGAAAGAAAACGTATGTTGTAAGGAAGGGCCAGCAATCCGCCTGTGGGCCATATTCATGTTCAGCATGCTTGGAACCGCACTCAACATCGCGCTGCACATGGGCTCCGTGCCGATTGAGGTAAACTTTACCGTGGTAGCGCTGCTAACGACGCTCCCGCTTGCCGCCGCGACATATGGGCTTGTACGCGGCACGGGAACAAAAGAAAAGATTGTCGGAACGGTGCAGGCGGTCATGGGCGCCCTGATAGTGTATATGGCACTCCTTGACATCTACCTCTACGCGTTCCTATAACGGACTTATTCGCCATCCTCTTTTTCTTCGACCTTATCGCCGCCTGTTGAACAGGTGCCGCCGGCGCATCCCGTGCACGGGGGGATATCGAACACCATAAGGTGCGGCTTTTTCTCATAATGGCGGTCTATCTCCCGTGAGAGGTCCTGCATGTTGTTCATGATAAGGTGAAGATTGGATACGTATGAACGCACCTGGTCTGCATACGTCTCCGAATATGCGCTTGCCTTGGCATCCTCCAGGAATCTGCGGATTTTGGGTTCAAGCTCCGCGATGTGAGGCGTATGCTTGAGCAGCGCCGCCTTGATATCGGGGTCAAGGTCGTTCTTTCGCACATAATCCCCAAAGTAGTCTGCCATCCCCTTAAGCTCATCAAGGGCGGCAAGGGCATCTTCCGTCCTAGATCCTTCCCTGATGCCAGCGTAGATACGCTCGGTCCGTGGCACGATGTTACCAATGAATAACCCTTCCAGCTTTTCCATGTAGTTACCCCACACATGGTCAGCACGTATGCCTTTAAACCTTTCTTTGGTGGGACTCGAGAAAAGAAAAGTACATATATGCACACACATACACTATACTAGGTGGAATACGATGACAGACAGGGTAACGCACGTATCATGCCAATGGGCAGCTGAAAAGCTTAATGACATCACGATTCTTGATGTGCAACCGAACGTTCACGACTACTTCCAGGAACATCTTCCGGGGGCATTATACTGTAACGAGGGACTGTTCCGTGTCCCGAAAAACGGGCGCCCGGCGATGTATGTCGACACATCGGTCGTGGCATCGCTTTTCGGGAGACTGGGATTGGAAAAGGAAGCCCCCGTGCTGGTGTATACCGGCAAGGGTGCCTTTACCAACAGTGGGGACGGATTGGCGCAGACAATGGTTGCGTACACGCTGGCCCGATTTGGGATGAAATCCATCCATCTTCTTGACGGCGGCATCGACGAGTGGAAGGCAGCGGGGAGTAAGACGTCACAGATATTCCCTAATGCAGGCGAGACAGAATACGAGCCGGACATCGCTGAAGACTACTTCATAGACTACGGCACCTTCACGAAAATAAAAGACAACAATGAGGTCGTTCTGCTTGACGCCAGGCCCAAAAAATTCTACGAAGGCGCGGGCCCGTGGATTAAGGACGGGCATATCCCCGGAGCAATTAACCTCCCGTGGCGGGCGCTGATGGAAGAAGGTAACGCCGCCAAGCTAAAGGACCTGACCGTAATCAAAGGCATGCTTATTGAACAGGGAATCACGCCCGACAAGAGGATATTATGCAGCTGTGGCACCGGGCGGGAAGCAACAAACGAGTTCGTGCTCTTCAAATGGGTGCTCAAGTATCCCGATGTGCAGCTATACGAGGGGTCGTTTACAGAATGGTCTTCCTACCCTGAAAATCCCACTGTTGTAGGGCCCCTGCCAAGATAGGTTGATGCCATGCTGTTCCAGAAAGTGGTGTCGCCGGGCCTGGCGCACTATTCATACGTCATCGGTGACCGAACAAAGGCGTTGGTCATCGACCCGAGGCGGGATATTGATGTCTATATCGAAATGGCTACCCAGGCGGGATGCACCATCACGCACATCATGGAAACACACCGGCATGAGGATTTTGTGCTTGGCTCTGTCGAACTGGCATCCCGGACAGGCGCCGCCATTTGGCATGCGGACGCAACGCTGCCGTACGAATACGGGGCAGCCGCCCACGACGGCCAGAAGTGGCCCATTGGAAGGCTCGCACTCAAGGCAATTGGAACGCCGGGGCATACCGCCGGTGGCATGAGCTATGTCCTTTCCGACCCCGACGGCGCACCCTGGATAGTCTTTTCAGGAGACACTCTCTTTGCTGGTGATGTGGGGCGTGTGGACCTTCTTGGTGCAGGCCTGATGCCCACACTTGCCGAACAGCTCTATGAAAGCATATTCTATAAGCTGCTTCCACTCGGGGACGGCGTGCTGCTCTGCCCTGCCCACGGCGCCGGTTCCGCATGCGGCAAGACGATTGCGGAGCGGACATGGACAACACTGGGACTTGAGAGACAGCACAACCCGATGTTGCGCCCCGGGGACAAGGCGACGTTTGTACATAATGTATCAAGGACGCTTGAGCGCCCGCCGTACTTCCGCGCCATGGAGCGCTGCAATTTGGAATGCGCGGCGCCATGGCCCCTAACCCGGCAATTGAGGGCCCTGGCCCCCCGGGACATGTCACGCATAGCAGAGGGGGAAATAGTTCTCGATACGAGAAGCGAGCTTGCATTCGGCGCCGCGCACATACCCGGCGCACTCTCGATATGGGAAGGTGGCATATCGAGCTTTGCAGGATGGTACATCCCGTCCGGCACGCCGCTCTACCTCGTTTGCGAAGACGGGCAGGGCACCGCAGCGGCAACACTCCTTTCAAGAATAGGATTCCACGACATCAAGGGATACCTTGCACCAGGCATGCTCGGCTGGCACATGGCGGGAAAGGACAGCGCTCAGGTGAAAATGCGTACCGTTCAGTCGCTGTGCCACGCCCTTGACCATGATGGCGACCAGCACGTGCTTGATGTCAGGAGCGATGACGAGCGTGTCGCCCAGGGCAGTATCCCCGGTGCAATAGAGCGCCACGTGACCCTCATTCCCGAAACATGCCATGACATCCCCATGGAAGGAGATCTCCATATATTCTGCGGAAGCGGCCTGCGGTCCATGATGGCGGCAAGCTTCCTGAAACGAAATGGATGGGAAAATACGGTAGTGGTACTTGGCGGCATCAGCGGATGGAACTCTGTATCCTGTCCCCTTGAATAGGCCGTATTACTCCAAATAAGGGTCGAGGGTGGCGGCCCCATTCGTGTTTTTTTCTATCGTATTTCGTGCTGAGCGCTGTAACGTCTTGGTCATGTTCTTCTGAAAATAGGGCAGATTTCTCCGCTCTTCCCGATTCTGGCTCCTATAATAGAGCGCCCAGATGTCCTCAAGCGACACGTCGGATTCCTCGTCCCCCGCCAATCCCCTTATCAGGCCAATGGTGGCAGCAAGCCCCCTTCCGGATGCATGGTGGTACCCCTCCCTGTTATAGAGGGCAAGCCATGAGCGGTACGCGTTGCCAAGGACGATGACATAATGGGGGTAGCGGTGCGCTAAAAGCTCGGTGACCATGGGCCCCACATCATGGCGGGGACTGAGGTACCCATAGAGCACATGCTCCCCCAAAGAGGTGAATCGTACGAATCCACGCAGCATATGCGCCTCCATTCGGACGGATGACACCATCGCTCGAACGGTGGCCCCCATCCGGTCCGTGGCAAGCTCGATGCCCCGCGCGCTTTTTCCCGCCGCATACGCAAGGTGGACATTTTTGCACGATTGGTGCAGCGCAAGGTATTTCAGATAATTGGAGGGTGTGTTCATGCCATCCACCTGTCCAGCAGTGATTCCTGCCATCCGCCCAGTGAAATATATGGTGCGGCACGCTTCATGATCACGCCAAGCGCAGAGAGGTCCTTTCGTGAGGATATGGGCGTTTCCTTTCGTGCCATAAGTATGCGCTTAGCGCTGGTGGGCCCGATTCCCGGAACCCTGAGAAGCTCATCATAGGCAGCGGTATTGGGGTCGGCCACACCCCGCCCGGCCATCTGGGCTATGCGGACCTTGGGGTCGGTGTTGGGGAGGAAGCATTCATCGTCGAACGCCTGAAACAGCTCGTCGGGCACGTACTTGTAGATACGGTACAGCCAGTCCATCTGGTAGAGCCGGTGCTCCCGCCACGACGGCTGCATGAGGCTTCCCTCAAGGAGCGTCCCCTCAACAGGCGTAAAGGCGGAGTAGTATACCCGCTTAAGCGCCATCTTTCGATACTCGCGGATGGTGGCCTTGACAATATCAGCATCAGTTTCCTGTGCACCGCCCACCACCATCTGAGTAGTCTGGCCGGCAGGCAACCCATGCTTTTCAGATTTTTTTTGTATGTACCGTTGGCGGGAGAGGATATCCGACTTGAAGCCCTTTGTTGCGCACATCTCGGACATGTATGCGGATGACGGGACCTCGATGTTGACGCTTACCCTGTCTGCAACTTCCATGGCACGGTCGATAAGCCCCTTGTCGGCACCGGGGAGGACCTTCAAATGTATATATCCGGCAAAGTTGTACGCATCACGGAGCAGCTGGGCGGTATGGACGATGTCTTCCATGGTCGAGTACTCGCACGTGCCGATACCCGAACTGAGGAAAAGGCCTTCGACATAGTTGCACGTGTAGAGCCTGATAAACAGGGCCGCCAGTTCGTGGGGAGTGTATGAATACTCTGTGCCGCGCTTAGAGCACGAAGCGTTTGTGCAGTATGCGCACGCATGTGAGCACGAATTGGTATACAGCGTCTTGAACATGCTGACGCAGCGGCCGTCATGGGCATATGCGTGGCATATCCCCCCTGACGCCACATCGCCGAGGCGTGCAGTGCCCACCACGTCACGGGGGCTGGCGGTAGAGACGCATATGTCATGCTTTGTCGCTTCGCCCAGTGCGTATACCTTCTCATAGTCGATGGGTGTCGACACCTGCGGCCCCTCAGAATCAAATCCCCCCTGCCGTGCAAGCAGCAACATCTTCTCAATACTTACCACATGCACCATCATGCATGCGATAATATTAATCTAGAGCAAGAGCGGGGGTAACGTCATGGCCCATACCGCTCAAGGTACGGCGCCATTTCAAACTTTCGCATAAGGCCCTTGTCGTTCATATACCGGACCATCCCGAATACCTCGCGCTCCTTCCATGGCCGGTCGTGCTTTCCGAAACACCATGCGACGCCGGCATAGCCGTTTGGGTCGCGCCCGTCAAGCTCGTACCTGTTGTTAAGCGCCAGCATCGTTCGGTACGCGCCCTCGGGCGTTGCCGACCACTCGATCACCTTCTTTCCCCAGTACATACGCATATACCCGTCCATGTGCCCGGTCTCCATCATCTGGCGCTGTGCGGCATTCCAGTAGGGGTCGTGGGTGGAGCATGACTCAAATTCATGTGCGGCGTACTCGTATTCACGGGGGTCACGGGCATGCCCGTCAAGCGTGCTGCGCGCCCAGTTCGGCAGGCACCCAATCGAGTCGTACGCCCCATTGTAGTGGACGAAGTTTGCTGCAAGCTCCCTGCGAACCACGAGCTGCTCCACAAAGGCGTCAACGCCCGGCCCGCTGTGGCCCATCGCAGCAAGGAAGACCTCGCAGGGGGATATGTGGCCAAAGTGGAGATATGGGCTAATCATAGACGTGCACCCCGCCCCCGGTGCGCTTCTGCATGTGTCGTAGGCGGGGAGACGCGATGCCAGAAAGGACCTCAATACGGCCATCGCCTGTCGGTGTCCGCCCTGCATGGGCCCCGGCACCCCATCGTTGACCCCGCGTACCGCGGCCCCATACGACTGCTCAAGCTCCATGGATGCGATTGTTACGGGGGATTCCGGCACGGGTTGTACAAATTCGGATACGAGCGACATGATATGCGGGCGAAGCGATGCAGCAGAATACGCCTCCTTTCCCAACGCCGTTTCTACGGGGACGATAACCGAAGTCTCGACAACTGCGACGGGACACGGCGCCATGTTGCATATGCGGCCCAGCCATCCTTTTTGGTGATACAGCGGCTTGTCGTCAGTTACAACGAGCCGCGCGTCCCCCACGACGTCCTGTATCTGTTCCACCGGATCGCCAACCCCGGCCACGACAGGGATATTTCGGCGATGAAGCGCTTCGATGGCGTCAACTAGCCCCTCGTGAAACACCTGGTGGTGGCGGGCCGCGGCTTCGGGATAGTCGGGAACGATGCAGGCCCAAGCAAGCACGGGCGCGCCCAGCGTGTTTGCCATGTGAACGGCATGCTCGAGGGCATGGTTGTGCTCTGCCCGCACTGCGGCCTGCATCCAGTAGAGCACATATGCGCCAGGAACGGGGTCTCCGCCCTTGGCCATGTGTATCCTTCGCGTATCAATAGCAGCCATGCGCCTTACCCCCTCTGGCCGACCCTCCACCAGATTTTTGTTTTGATATGCGACTCGGACAGGACATAGGAACCATGTTCCCGGGTGATGCGACCAGCTACATACTCATCAAGCGGACGGAGGTCGTGCTCGGGGGAAATCTTGTATTTCTTTATAAGGTAGTCCCGTGCGCCATCAATCGAATCGAATGAGCGGGTTGGGCCGCCAACAGAAGAGGTGACATTGGGGTAGATGCCCATGCTATAGAGAACGTTATAGATAATGTCCGCCTTGGGCGACGGGCAGTATTGTTTATCCAGTATCGTTTCGTAAATGAATTGCCTATCCCGCTCATGCCACGTATTTCCTGAAAACCAGAATATATAGATGTCCCGCCCGGCAGATTCGACCATCTTCTCGAGGGCGTCCCTGAGGTCGATGACGCCAAGTGAAAATGATGAGAGCACTATGTCGTAAAGGGATTCCAAATCCGTTTGTACGTTGACATCGTCCCACAGCTTTTCGACGACAGAGATATTTGTGACAGACTGCTTTGCCATGTTTTCCCGAAGCAGTGCGACCATGTGCTCGTTAGGCTCAACAGCCACGATCTCGGACACACGGGGTGATAGGGGTATGGCGACAGAACCAGGCCCCGAGCCTATGTCAAGGACGCGGTCCCCGGGGCGAACGTCGAGCTCGGCGATGATTTTATTCCCCTTTGCCCAGTTGCTAGATTTATTGAATTCGTTGAACTGCTTTGCCGAATCTTCTGCCCAGTACCCCACCTGGGACGTGCCAAGTGAGGAGAGGTATGCGCGCATCTGCTCCTTCCAGCGTTCGTTCCAATCGATATGCATCATGCTAATTAGATTCGGGAATATATAAAGAAAGGTGCTAATGAAAATGTATGTTATACGGGATTGGAATATAAAAATAGGCAGCATGGTGCGGGGGATGGGATTTGAACCCACGAACTCCTACAAGACAAGGCCCTCAACCTTGCGCCTTTGACCAATCTCGGCAACCCCCGCACGTATAGCGGTGAGGAGTCTTGTAGGAAACACCTAAGACAACAGAACAAATCAGTTTGCATTTAAAAACATTTTGGTTAGGGAAAAAATAGGAATATGAGAATCAATCACGCAACTGCTTGCCTGTAAGGGAAAGAAACACATCCTCTAGCGTCGGCTCGGTAGACAGAATGGACTTTACCGGCCGGGGCGAAAGCTTTGTGGCAATGTCAAGCAGCAGCCCGTCGCGGTCCGTGATATGGAGCTTGAGCACACCGTTGGCATACAGCGCCTTTGTTACGCCAGGTATGGAGCCCATATCGGTGATAAGCGTGCCATCAGGCCCCACTTGGATCTCAATGATATCCTCACCCTTAAGCTGGCGCTTGAGATTGCGGGGCGTGTCGATTGCCTGTATCGTTCCCTCGTCGATGACAGCCACCCTGTTGCAGAGCACGTCCGCCTCCTCCATGTAGTGCGTAGTGAGGAATATGGTGGTGCCCTCCGCATTTATCTCCCGGATAAAATCCCATATCATGCGGCGCGCCTGGGGGTCCATCCCCGTTGTCGGTTCGTCCAAAAAGAGCACTTTTGGGTGATGCATCAGCGCCGTCACCACATTGAGCCGCTGTTTCATGCCACCTGAAAAGTCCTTCACAAGGTCGTCTTTGCGCTTTTCCAGGCCCATTGCCGTTAGCATCCGCATGGCGCGCTCCCCACGCACGGCACGGGGCACGCCGTACAGCGATGCGTAGAAGATAAGGTTCTGGTATGCGGTGAGCAGCTCGTTGAGCGCCGTTTCCTGTGGTACGATGCCGATGACCTTGCGGATCTCTTTCGCTTCCGAGAGCGGGATACCGGCTACGTGCGCCGTCCCGCCGGAACTGTGTAGCTGGCCGGTGAGAAGATTGACCGTAGTGCTCTTTCCCGCACCGTTGGGCCCGAGGAATCCGAATACTTCGCCGTCCTTGACCTCGAATGTGATAGCGTTGACGGCGATAAAGTCGCCAAATCGCTTTTCCAGCCCTTCGACAGTGATGGCGCTCATACGCTCTCCCCCTTGGATATCAGATAGGTGCCCACAACGAATATCGCGGCTGTAAACGCTATCGAGATGCCCAGGGCCGACGTGATGCCGCCTAGCCCCTCACCGCGGATCATGACATCCCGAAGTGCGTTGTTGGTGTAAGTGAGCGGGAATACCTTTGAGAGCGAGCTCATCCAGCCCTGCGAGAGCGGGAAAAAGATGCCGGACAAAAACATCATTGGGAAGTTGACGAACATCGCCGCCTGCCCCGCCTCGTCGGCGGTCTTGGTAAACGATGCGATGATAAGCCCGATGCCGATCATTCCCAGGGTCCCGATGATAATGATCAGGAACATCAGCCACAGCGACCCGGCAATGTTGAGATTGTAGGCGTACACAGCGACGAGCAGAAGGATGACGACCTGTACAAGGACCACGACCATCTGCGAGAGCATGTCGCCGAGCATGACAGCCCCCCGCGAGACGGGAGTGGATAGAATCCTGCGCCTGATGCCCCTGACACGGTCCTCGACGATACCTGCAGAGGATCCGTTGACGCCGGTCCAAAGCAGCGACATTGACACCAACCCGGGAACTAGGTAATCGATATAGCTCAGATCCTCCCCCGATGCGGACACGGGGGACTGTGTGGATTCTATAGGCGTTGCTGCCGAACGCACAAACTCTCCCTGGGCAGGGTAGAGGAATCCCTGCTGCTGGGCCTGGTCGACCTGCTGCAGAAAGATGATATCGGAAAATCCATCTACGACAGAGTCCACTATGCTAAGCGCCACGCTCCGCTCGGTGGGGTCAGCTGTCGAGTCGTAAAAGACGGCAAGCACCGATGCGCCGCCCTCGGCGGGGAGGATGGATGCGGGCATGCCAATGACAAGCACGTCCCTTTCCTTGTCAACCTGGTACTGTGCCTCGGCGGCAACGGTGCCATGCGTAAGGGGCACCGTGCGAACGTTTAGCGCATCGATATCGCCTAATGCCCCGACAAACTGCTGTGTGACAGAATCGGCATACCCGCCGTCTGGGGCCACGATGACTACATCAACAGAAATAGGGGCAGTATTGCCGCCAAATGCGCTCCCGAATATAAGCATGAATAGCAATGGGTACCCTACGAGGAACAGCATCAGCTTTTTCTGGTGCCACATCTCAACAAGCACCCTCCATGCGATAAGTACTGAATGCCGGAACATAGAGCCTCCCCCAAAATATATAGTTAGAATCGAATACAGATATAAATAAGTATTCGTATTTGTTTAGCTCGATAGAACAGCAACACCTTATTTATGGCAGCAGGCTGGCTGCCGCAACGGAAAAGTTTGATGTTATTCCACTAAGCTAAACAAATGCCAATAATTATACACTATTTAGTAAAAAAAGATACAATAATGGACTGATTGTTAACGGTATTTATGATTTGGAAAAGATGAGCTAAACAAATGCAAGTAATCTAATATCATATACAAAAATATGATAAAAAAGGATAAAATAAAGCAGGCGGACCCGGAGGGATTCGAACCCCCGGTCTACAGCTTAGAAGGCTGTCGCCCTATCCTGCTAGGCTACGGGTCCATTGAGAGCCCAGTTACTTGAGCTTTTTGATCTTCACTACCTCAATCCTGCGGATAGGGTAGATTTTCTTTGCATTCTTGTAGATGTCGGATGTCACCTTTCCGAGGATAAGCTCCTGGATCAAAGGCACCATGTCCATCTGGGATGCCGCTTCGGTCATCTGTGTCCTGATAAGCGCATTGACGGCGTCGGACTGCGAGTTCTGCATCCTTCGGGGGGCTATAGCCGTTATGGTTACCCGAAGCTTCGCACCATCCTTTGTCTTGAGCGCAAGGATATTGTCGAGTTTTGTATTGTTCCTTCGCGTCTGTGAGCGAATGTATGATCTGAGCAGCTCGTGCTGCTTGAACTCGGTGTATGCGTTCTCACCCTGTATATCATTAATTTTGAAATAAAGCTTAATATGTGTCTTTGAAAAGTCACCGGTAAGGTCTCGCAAGGATGTCATCATGGTCCTGCCCATGAGGTTCTTTGGGTCACTGGACACGATCTCGCCCAAACTCTGTTTGCCAAACATATCAGGGGCAAACACATTGTACCACCTCTTCTCCTTCCAGGTGTCCTTCATCTGTCCTGATCTTCTTGCCATAGTATCACCACAAATCTTGATGTGAACATCATAATCGTAAGTAGATTGACTTTTATCTTATGAAGCCCTTTTTAACTCTTTCGGATTAGAAACGCTATCGCTCTTATGCCCCCATAATACAGGACATGAAAGATATGCCGCACAGCACATTTCGTTCCACACATTTCCACGCAAGCGGAGGATGGGGCCCCTCAACGAGTAGGCCTCGTCAAAGGCATGCCTTGTGTGCGCTTATTACTCATACCCTAGCAGATACTTTTTATAAGAGGCACTAAAATATTCCTATTCTCACAGAGGAGCAGGACATCATGGCACGAATAGGAGTTGCAATAGACCTCGGGACGAGCTGCTACAAGGCGCAAAAAATAGACCTTGATACCGGCGATATCATTCGGACATCCATGACCATGCACAATCCGTTGCCGGGTACCACCGTGGTGGACCAGAATCTTTTTGCGCTCACGTGGCACGACAAGGCCCATGACCTGGTGATTAAGGCAGTAGACACGCTCTTTGGGAGCCTGCGCGTAACACCGAAGGACCTTGAGCTTGTCGCACTCTGCGGAAACGTCGTTCAGATGTCCGTATTCCAGGGCATACCGGTCGATGACCTGCCCTACAGCTACTACCCCGGCGCAGACGACGTTCCCGCCATACGGGAACGCACGGCACGGGTCATGGGCGCATCAGACATCAAGGGACTGGAAAAGTACGAACATGCCAAAATCCTTATCCCTCCCTCCGCACACAATCGCATCGGTGCGGACAAGCTCGCACTCATCCTAAAGTCGGGCATGCTTGAAGGGGAACACACATCGCTAGCGATAGACTACGGCGTAGGCACCAAGATAGTGCTCAAAGTCGGGAACGCCATCTATTCGGGCTCCGTGATATCCGGCACCGGCCTCGGGGGGCAAGGGCTTTCATACGGTTCGGTGGCAAAACCCCTTTCCGTGTGCGATTTTGAGCAGGAGGGCACGGTGCTTCGCGCATATGTGCACGACAACGCCATGCACTGTGTGAAAGGCGACCTGTTCGACCCCCAGGAAGGAATGATACTCGAGGAGGGTGCCGTCAAGCCGTATACCATCAGCGGGGCGGGGTCTATAGCCCTAATCAAGGAGGGGATCGATGCAGGATTCATAACCCCGCCTGAAATCAGGACCCCTACCCATACCGTCACCATGCGTATCGACCTCAATTACGATGAGGGGGACCTCGCGCTTGCAGGAACGGCCATCGGCTCTGTGAGGGCAGGGTACAGCTCGCTGTGCGTGCTTGCCGGAATAGGCCTCGAGACGATACAGTCCGTCTACACTTCCGGCGCCCTGGGCACGTATGTCAACCCGGCAAAGGCGCTTTCGCTCGGGCTCCTTCCTCAAAATACCAGGACCATACGGCAATTCGGCAACACGTCCCTCCACCTGGCACGGGACATTCTCATGGGAAAAGAGGACATATTCGACCTTGAGCGCACGGCGGAGTCGCTTACCTGGAAATGGGTCATCTTCAACGCATTCGGCCTCTACAATGACGCGCTGGCCTGTGAGAGCGCATATTGGCGCGAAGGCATCTCAAAGAAGCTTACATGCAAGATGCGCGAGGAGAAAGGGCTTCCGCCAATACGTGTGCCATGCCATGTGCCAACAATCGTCGCCACCAAAGACCGTGATATATGGGACATGGGCAGGGAGGGCCTCAAGATCGTTAAGCGCATGGACACGATTCTTCGGATGAAGGCAGACGGGTGTACAGGGTGCTTCTGCTGTACCGATGTCTGCACGCACAATGCCATTACCATCGAAAGCAACATCTTCAAGATAAAGACCGACCTGTGCGACGGCCTCAGCTGCCAGAAGTGCGTACGTTCGTGCATGGGGCTCATCATCGACTGGGAAAAGCTCAGTGTCGAGAATCAGGAAGAGGATGAAAGCAGGTGGATGCCGGCGACATGGAAACACTGCCACCGCAAGGGTGTGCAGAAAGATTTATAAATACACTTAATATGTTTTATCTTAAGCTCCGATAGTGTAGTCCGGTCAATCATTCAGGCCTTTCGAGCCTGGGACTCGGGTTCGAATCCCGGTCGGAGCACCACTTATTATCCCCAATCATTTTCGATATATTTTTATGTGTTTACAACGGTAAACATATGATGGCGTCCGTATTGATTGTAGATGATGAAGAGGATATACGATTCATATACAACAGGGTATTGTCAAAAAAATACACCGTATACGAAGCGGATACTGGAATGCGTGCCATAGAACTCTACGAAGCGCATACGCCCGACCTAGTAATCATGGACTCCAAAATGCCCGATATAGGCGGCATCGAAGTGACAAAACGGATAATATCTGCATGGCCCAACGCAAAGATTATAGGCGCAACGGGGTACTCGGATATGAATCAGCTCTTTCTTGATGCCGGTGCGCAGGAAGTCATCCACAAACCGTTTTCCCTTGATGAACTAATGGAAATAGTATCTGTTATACTTAATAAATAGAATATTATTCCCATAAACGTACCATGTGCGCCATTGCTTCGGGTATATAAATTCATTCCACGGCTGAAGACCGTGGGCTTTCTGGTAAACGAGGCGTAATCGTGCCATAGGCTTTACACATAAAGTACCCTATCTGTGTGTGCTTTCGCGGAAAACACATTTCCGCATACCAGATGCAAGCTCACAGCCCCTATTCCCCCGCAAAGGCATCGGGGAATACATTTCTTATGATGTTGCAGGCGGCGTTGACGCCCGCGCTTATGGCTGTGCCGCCCCTTGGGGCGAAGAGGCCGCGGCGCACCCCCTTCCCCGTCCTGTGCGGGTGCATCACCTCGCCATCAAGAAACGAGCACCTGCTGGCGTAGCGCCCCACTTTCTTCGGGAGAAGGATATCCGCACCCAGTACGAGAGGTGATTGTGCGGGAAGTGTATGGCCATCTCCCCGCCACGGCCCTTGTACCGCGGCGGGCGCGGCCTGCCCAATAATAGTGGCGGGTCGGCGTCGTACGAGCGATTGGCAGCAAAAAACGGCCTCCACGCCTGGTGCAGGCAGCGCAGCACCTCATTTGCCACAAGGGAGGGTAGCCCCCGGCGCTACTCGCCATGCCTGAGGAGACGCCGTAATGCGAGAGATGAGCCCCCGAGCCAAAGTACTCCTGGCGCACGATGCAGCTGGCCTTGCTACAGGCATTTTTTGTCGTGTGGCACCACTGCGAGAAGCATGTGCCCGTAAGCACGGCCTGCCGCGTGCGCATGGCAAGCATCGAATGTTGTATGGATACGAGGCATACATCATGGCCCGAAAGGACGCATGCAACGTGATGGGTACTTTGTGTCCACAGTGCGGAACTTTATGCTCAGATGGGACTTTATGTGCATAGCACGTGCCATAGAAAGACTTATAAACAGATGTACATATGGAAACTATATTAGCGGGGTGGGGCAGTTAGGAGTGCCCGGCGGGCCCATAACCCGCAGGTCGGTGGTTCAAATCCACTCCCCGCTACCATTATTCATCCTTTTCTTAAAAGCAAAGTATTTATATTAGGATTACAAACAAAACACGTGATATCATGAGAACTTCAAAGTATTACGGATTAAAGATATACAATGATAAGGCAGAATATGTTGGCATTGTCAATGATGTCGTCCTCGAGTTCACCAAAGGGGAGATATTCGGTCTTGCAGTTGGGCAGGAACAAGGCGTTGAGAATGTCGCCATCCCCTACGCCGACGTCATATCGGTAAACGACATCGTGCTCGTCAAGACACGCTCATAATTAAAGGAAGCTGAAGTGCTCCCCCGCCAAAACAATAGGTCATATAGTGGGCATCTACCTCTGCCATATCCCTTTCTATGGCTGATCGACTCACGGTCCGTGCCAACGCGATGTTGAAGGCGGCGTTGGGCCGGTGTGCCCGCATGAGGGGCACGAAACCTCCTTTCCGCCCCCTGTAGCCCAAGGTTTTGACTCCTTGCAGCCTAGCCTCGTATCCTATGAACTGCCGAAACTGACAGATTCTCCAATTTTATTACGGCATGCTG
>CAYSZY010000004.1:0-33902 GCA_964435645.1 uncultured Thermococci archaeon
CAGCATGCCGTAATAAAATTGGAGAATCTGTCAGTTTCGGCAGTTCATAGGATACAAGACAAAGCTGCAGGGAGTCAAAACCTTGGGCTACAGGGTGCGGTAAGGAGTTTTCGTGCCCCTCATGCGGGCACGCCAGCCCAACGCCGCCTTCAACATCGCGTTGGCACAGTACGTGAGTCGATCAGCCATAGAAAGGGATATGGAAGAGGGGGATGCCGGTCATAGGCCCCCATTGTTTTGGTGGTGGGAGTACGTCAGGTCAGTATTATACTGTATATCAAGACCTGTATATTCCTTTTTTGTCTAATTTCAGGAAAGTTTTTTAAATGCCGTCGCTTTTGCTCTAATGATATCACTCCGTGGGATGTGGAGTTATCGTGCACAAGCACGATTGCTGAACCAGGAGGAGGAATCATTATGGGTTATTACAAATATGTCAGTGAAGCATGGAAGAAGCCCAAGGAAAGCTACGTGGGCCCACTTATGCGCACACGGCTCCCTGTCTGGAACAAGGAGGGGTCGATTGAGCGTGTAGAGCGGCCAACAAGGATTGACAGGGCTCGTGCGCTTGGCTACAAGGCCAAGCAGGGATATGTTGTCGTAAGGGTACGCGTACGCCGCGGCGGACGAAGAAAGTCACGCCCGCAGGCGCGAAGGAGGCCGCGACGATTCGGTGTCAGGAAGTTCTCCGCGAAGAAGAGCATACAGCTTATCGGCGAGGAGCGCGTTGGGCGGCATTATCCGAACATGGAAGTTCTCAACTCATACTGGGTTGGCGAGACCGGGCAGCACAAGTACTATGAAGTTATTCTTGTGGACCCATACCATCCCGTCATTGCGGCTGATCCCAAGATCAACTGGATATGCGAACGGCAGCACACCCGACGTGTCTTCAGGGGCAAGACCTCTGCAGGACGAAAGTCCCGCGGTCTGCGCGGCAACAAGGGATCGGGTGCGGAAAAGCTCCGGCCGTCTATGGCCGCACACGGAAACAGGGGCATGTAAAGGCGATACATATTGCGCAAGATTGTCGACTATATCTCAATCGAGACCTTTGCACACGCCACCGAATCCCCTGAAAAGGTGCTCGACGCGCTTCTGCACGTCGTACTGTTCAAGGAGGCTGTTACCTCCGAGTGCATGGTGGGGCATTTCGGCAACGAGATTGTTGCCATGAAAGCCACGCTGTCGCGCTCACAGGAGGTACAGGCCTTTTTTTCTTCTCCTTTTATCCGTGCTGTCAGGAGGCAGCTGCTGGAATCGCTTGACCGCCGTGTCGATGATAAAGGCAAACTGTTCATACGCGCTGACAAACAGGATCTTTATACGGGGGAGTACCGCCTGGACGACAGGGGGGATGTACGTATAGTTGCAAAGCTGCTGTCATTCCCATTTCGCCGGGAGATGGTGATCCGCAATGCTCAGGAACTACTTGGCAGTTGACATGAGGGGGTACCCCAATAAGTACTACTCCCGCGTGGTAAGTACCACAAAGGGGGCAGGCGACTATTTTGCCCTTGAGCTTACAGATGCCTCTTTCTCATCCCGGCGCAGCGCCATAAAGTCCAAAAAACCTGATATTGTTTATGCCCGGGGGCACGACCTCTCATTCAATCGCAAGGCGCTTGAGGCACCTGAGGTCCATGTGCTTTCTCGCCCATTTCCCCTTGATGACACACTTGTCAAGATTGCCGATTCTGGGGGCATGCTTTTCGAACTGTCCTTTGCGGATATCATCTCTGTATGGGGATATGCCCGGGCGCGTATGCTCCAGTCCATGCAGCGCACGGTGGCATTGGCACGGAAGCGGTCAGTGCCGGTGGTCTTGTCGAGCGGCGCGTCAGACGATTTTTCTCTTGTCACCCCCCGCGAGCTTGTGGCGTTTGGGGCGGTGTTGGGCATGGCTCCAGACGAGGCCAAGGCAAGCATATCGACGGTGCCCCTGGCGTTTCTTGAGGGGATGTGCAGATGAAGTACAAGCTTCCCAAATCGATGCGGGACAAGAAGCGCTACATAGAGATTCGCGCCATCCATGCTGCTCCCATCTCAGAGGAGGAAATGCGGCGGGCTATGTGGGGCGGCCTGCTCTACTTCATGGGCGAGTCCGGAGCCGCACGGTCTCTGGCGTGGCTCTCAAAGTGGGAACCTGAGGAAAACAGGGGCATCATACGATGTGCGATTACCGCCGTTGATGAGGTCATCGTATCCATCAAGCTGGTGAGGGAACTCAACAGCGCACCAGTCTGTTTTGTGACGGAAGGAGTATCAGGAACGATAAAATCACTGAGAACAACCCCTCTTATCAAGTAAATTTAAAAAGGGAATTATTTACAATAATAAGGAAAGAGTGGTAACGATGGTAATACGTAACGTGTGTGGTGTATATTTTTTTGACGCGGCAGGCACCGCTGCTCATACTCTCCGGTGTGGTGATGGCCATGGTCACGATAGATGACGCTATCATCGCGCGGCTCAAGACGCACGGAGAAAAATTTGAAGTGCTTGTTGATCCATTCAAGGCACGCAAGATAAAGCAGGGGGAGCTGCAGGATGATTTTCTGGCATCTGAATTTATCTATAATGATGTCAGTTCAGCGGACAAGGCACCAAATGATCTGCTTCTCAAGATCTTCAATACGGAGGATGCAGGGGAGATAGCACGCACAATAATTACTAAAGGCGAGGTGCACCTTACCAGTGAGCAGCGTAAGGAAATATTTGATGAAAAGCGAAACAAGATAATCACGTACATCGCCAGAAATGCCATAGACCCCAAAACGGGATTTCCTCATCCGAGGAATCGCATCGAGCATGCGTTTGAGCAGCAGAATATTCACATAGACCTGTTCAAGCAGTCCGCGCGGCAGATAGATGAAATTGTCAAAAAGCTCCGTGTCATATTGCCGCTTCGATTCGAGACGCGGCAACTGGCCGTAAAGGTGCCTTCAGAATATACTGGAAAAACATATGGCACACTCGCGCCGTTTGGCACCATAAAAAAGGAAGAGTGGACAAAGACGGGTGATCTTATCGTGATGATAGAGATGCCCGCTGGGCTGCAGAACGAGTTTTTTGATAAAATCAACGCGCTTACGAAAGGCGACGCTGAAATTAAGATAATCGATAAGAGATGATACGATGGAATTACTGGTTAGTGAGCGAGAACTAGTTGTCCCGGGGACACTGCTTGCCGTGGGAGACTGCAAGAACGGCGGCGGCATCGTAAAGGAAGGCGAGTCCTTCTTTTCGACGGTCTTGGGATTGTTCTATTATAAAGAAGACAAGAACCTTGTCCGCGTTGTGCCCCTCGAGGGGAAATACCTCCCCAAGGAGGGCGACAGTGTTGTCGGGAAGATCTATAAGGTACTCCCTGGGAAGTGGCTGGTGGATATCAACTCCGCCTATATCGCATCCCTTGATCCCCGCAACGCACTCCACGACCGTGTCGACGACCTCTCTCGCATATATGACGAGGGGGACTTGGTATTTGCAAAGGTCGATACCGTCAACGAGATATATAACGCTACTCTTTTCACAAAATCTATGCCATACGGGAGGCTGCGCGGCGGCACGATCGTAGAGATACGCCCGACACGCGTTCCCCGGCTTATTGGAAAGAAGGGTTCTATGATCTATATGATCAAACAGGAAACTAAGGCTAAAATACTGGTAGGCCAAAATGGGCTCGTTTGGATTAAAGGAAGGAAAGAAATGGAAGAGCTCATCGTGCGTGTAGTCAAGATGATAGACAACGAGGCGCATATTTCCGGCCTTACCGACAAGACGAAGGAATTCTTGAAATCAGAAAAGGAAAAACTCAATATCACAGGTGATAACTGATGGAACGATGTGATGGAAGAAAGAAAGATGAGTTACGAAAAATCCACATGGAAGTCGGCGTTCTCAAGCGTGCCGATGGATCAGCATATGTGGAATGGGGAAATAACAAGGTTTTTGCATCCGTGTACGGCCCAAAGGAGGTAATCCCACGATTTCTTGCGCGAAACGATCGTGCCGTGCTTCGATGCAAATACAATATGACACCGTTTTCTGTCGAGGAGCGAAAGCGCCCCGGTCCAGACCGCCGCTCCATTGAGATTGGAAAGGTAACCGTAGGCGCGCTGTCACCGTCTGTGCTTCTCGGAAAGTACCCAAACTCAATGATTGAGGTAGCTATCGAGATCATGCAGGCTGATGCGGGCACGCGATGTGCAGGGATAACCGCTGCCACACTCGCCCTTGTCGATGCAGGAATCCCCATGAGGGACCTTGTGCCGGCATGCGCAGCAGGAAAGGTAGATGGAGAGATTGTGCTCGACCTCTGCAAGGAAGAGGACAACTCGGGCCAAGCAGATGTGCCCATCGCCATGATGCCCCGCACCGACGCCATAACCCTTCTCCAAATGGATGGGGAAATGACGGAAGGCGAAGTGGAGGAAGCGCTTAAGCTTGCAAAGCAGGGATGCCAGCAGGTTTACGAGATGCAGAAAGCTGCGCTTGTCTCAAAATACGGCGGAGGTGATGAGTAATGGATGCCGTAGCCACCATTAAGAAACAGTTTATCCATGATTTGGCAGAAGAGGGGAAGCGTATCGATGGAAGGGAAATGTTCGTGTACCGGAAAATCAAGGTCGTCCCCGGATACATAAAGAAGGCAGAAGGATCAGCCTATGTGGAGCTTGGCGACACAAAGGTCATTGTTGGTGTCAAGTACGATGTAGGAACCCCGTTTGCGGACATACCCAACGAGGGGGTCATGACCACGTCAGCGGAGTTTGCCCCAATGGCTTCACCAGACTTCGAGTCCGGGCCGCCGGGCGAGGACGCAATTGAGCTTGCACGCGTTGTTGACCGCGGAATACGGGAATCACACGCAATAGACACTGCAAAGCTGTGTATCAAGCCGGGGGAGCTTGTCCGAATCGTCTTTGTGGACATTCAGATCCTTGACCACGACGGCAACCTCATAGATGCCGCCGGAATTGCCGCTATCACCGCCCTCCTCAGTGCGAAGATGACCGTCTATGACGAAAAGGGGAATCCAACAGACAAGATTGAGTCCCTCCCCGTCAATAAGGCGCCTGTACCCTGCACCTTTGCGAAAATCAACGGGAAACTCATGATAGACCCGTACCTTGAAGAAGAAGCTGTCCTCGACTCCCGGCTCACCGTTTCTACGGACGATGCGGGGAATGTGGTCGCAATGCAGAAGGGACAATCCGGAAGCTTTAAATTAGAAGAGATTATGGAAGCAGTGAAAATCTCTAAAAGCGAAGGTGCGAAGACCCGTGAGATTATAAAAGCAGCGTTGCAAGAGAGTGATTAGAATGGCAGAGGGTGTAGGAAGATTCGGAAGCAGGTACGGTAGGAAGATACGAAAGCGCGTAGCTGCCGTTGAAAAGCGCATGAAGCAGGATCATCCCTGCCCTTCATGCGGCAGGAGGTCTGTACGCAGGACCAGCACATCCGTGTGGGAATGCAACAAGTGTGGCGCCAAGTTCGCTGGCGGGGCATACGTTCCACAGACTCCCTCAGGAAAGACGGCACGCCGCGTTATCTCCAACATATCTGAGGTAGAATCCGATGAGTGAAGCATTCATTATCAAGGATGGACCAAAACTGTACAAGTGCATTAACAAGGAGTGCAGGGAAGAGTTGTCTGCAGAAGACCTTGAAAATGTACAGGGGATAAAGTGTCCCTTTTGTGGTGGTAGGGTGCTCATAAAGCTGCGTGCACACGATGGAAAGCGCGTAGGCTGTGAATAAATGCTCCTTACCACGTCACGACGCACAAGCCAGCGGACCCGGACATTCTGTCGGGAGCTGGCTTCTCTTTTTCCACTTTGTGAATATTGTAACCGTGGCAAGAAAAGCGTACGGGATATTCTCGTCTATGCGCTGCTCCATGGGCACGGGCACATCCTTGTTGTTGAGACCCAGGACGGCAACCCATCGCGGCTTGCGTACCTGAAGGGATCCTCCGGGCTTGAGTGGGTTGACAGCATGCGCATCACCGTGCGTACCAGGAGGGATCTTCGCCTCTCTACCCAGGTCCCCGCGATTCGCGAGGATGGCACTATCGGCGTCCGGAGCACCGTGGGCTGTGAAATTACCCAGCGGATAGCATCCTTTTTTGATGCGACTCCCGAGACGGAGAGCGGTGATGTCATTATCGAGCTATCACAAGGCGAAAATGGCGTAACGGTATCGTTCCTGCGACAGGAAATATCAGAAGCTCCCGTGGGGCCGCGTGTCACGGTGGTGGCAGAATGAAGATGTGCATCGTGTTCCGCGACCCTGTTGCGCAGCGCTACTACGAGGCACTTGCACCTGAGATCGCATCGGTGCCATACAAGAAGACACGGTCGCGGCTTTCAATTGAAAAATACCAATTGGTGATACAGGTAGAGGGCGACGATATCAATGCGATACGCGGAACATTCAACGCGTATCTCAATTGGCTCCGGATAATCGAGGACAGTTTTGCGCTACAGTAACAAAAGGTTTTTTATGTAAGATTCGTAAGTTTTTCGTATGGACCCCATTGATATCATATCCAATGTCCTCGTCATCATGTTCGATGTTGCCGAGAGGGTGGCAGCAGAGATTTCGGCAGCCAGCGAGGGAATCGTCCCGCCTGAGGCGGTAGGGGTCTTTAGCATCGTTATCCTGCTCGTCCTCTTGCGGCTCGGATTCGATTTTACCAAAAAGATCGTTGATATCCTTCTGGTCATATTTATCATATATCTTGCCCTTGCAATCCTTCCCAACGTTTTGTAGGTGACCACATGATATACATCAGGACCTACGGGTGCACCTTCAACAAGAGCGACAGTCAGACAATGCACCACTTCCTTGCAGGGCAGGTTACCGATGACATCTCGGCCGCAGACATCGTTATATTCAACACCTGCGGCGTAAAGGGCCAGACCGAACACAAGGTGGTGCGTGACATCACCGAAATGCTGGGAAAAAAGCGTATCATCGTCGCCGGATGCCTTCCGCTGATAAACTGTGGTGCCATACCACCTAGCGTGGACGCCATCATCGGCCCTGGCCAGATTCCCGCCATCGCGGATATCGTAGGGCGTGTCAGGGCGGGAGAGCGCATCAGGGAGTGGGAAAACATTATCACCGCCCCCGTGCTCATGCCCCAGGTGGGTGTCCCGCCCATAGGGGTTATCCCCATTTCCCTCGGGTGCACGGGTGCATGCACGTACTGCGCCACACGATTTGCGCGCGGCAACCTGAGGAGCTACCATCCCGATGACATATGCCGGCATGCGTCCCATCTTGTCAAAACAGGTTATATCGAGCTGGAGCTCACGTCACAGGACACCGGTTGCTACGGCATGGATATCTGTACCTCCCTCCCGTTGCTCCTGAAACGCCTGGTTGCAATCCCCGGCGATTTCCGATTGCGCGTGGGAATGATGAATCCCAATCATGCCCTTTTATTCCTTGATGAGCTAATCGAGTGCTTTTGCCACGAGAAGGTCTACTCGTTTTTGCACCTTCCGGTACAGTCGGGTTCAAACAGGGTTCTCAGGGACATGAATCGATTCTACACCGTGGAGGACTATCTGGACATCGTAGATTCCTTCCGGAGGCGGATTCCAGACCTGTACCTCGCCACGGATATCATAGTCGGGTTCCCGGGGGAATCCGATTCCGAATTCAGGGAGTCGTGCGAGGCAGTGCGCGCCTCACGCCCCGACAAGGTAAACGTAACCCGCTATTCTGCACGCCCTGGGACGCCTGCCGCTGCCATGAAGCAGTTTCCCGACCGCATAAAAAAGGATCGCTCTCGTATACTCTCCAAGCTTGTGCATACCATCTCGTGGGACATAAACAAGACCTATGTGGGCAGGACGGTCACAGCGCTTGTGACACAGCCCGGCAAGAAGGGGCGGTATGTGGGCAGATTGAAAAACTACAAACCAATCATTGTGGACGGCGAGATAGGCACATATGTGACCTGCACGGTCCGGGATGCGATGTCGACGTACCTAATCGGCTGATTACCTGCTTGAGATAAGCAGTATCATTGAAAACAGTATCAGCACGGAAGAGTACATCATCATCATCGTTTCACGCGCGACGACGGCCCCGAGTTCCCTAATTGCATATGGCTCTGTCCCAAAAAATACTGCAACTAAGAAGAGCGACAGGCCGGCAACCATTGTTAGGTAACCTAGGCGAAGCCGGATCATATCATGTTTTATCTTTTGTATATTACAGTCGATGCAGTATCGAAAAGAACCGTATTTCATAGGTATAATGCTCCTGAACAGTAAAGATTACTCTTGTATTGCCAAAAGGATGTCTTCCCTCTTAACGGTTTTCCTGCCGGCATGCTCTGCGAGGACAATTGCCTCGCGGGCTATACCCAATCCCTCTTCCTCAAGTACTTCAGCCAGTCGAATGGCCGCCTTGCCAGATACACGCTCGGCGCCCGACTTCCGAATTATTTTTTCAATAGATGCCTTAGCTAGAATCATAGCACCACGTTCCTCCATGGATATCAATCTATAAAAACATTATCATCATGCGCCTCGTGTCCGCACCCCATGATGCTGTTGGCAAGGGATGCCGCAAACGACAGCGTTATGGCCTGCCCCCTCAGTTCCCTCATGACGCGCTGAAGCGAGATTCTTCGTGTATGGGGGTGTTCCGTATGGGATTTGGCAAGCATAGGGCACCCAAATGACGTATCGGCGCGCATCTGCGCAATCTGCTCCAGATCCTTCTTTGAAAGCCCTAGGGCAGCGGGAAGATTGAGTATAATCAGGCAGTTATCCTCTGCAATCGCCTGCGCCCCGACCGAGAGCATGTCCCCGAAGACCACGATGTCGTATCCCTCTTTCCGGGCATAGGCAATAATCGCCTGCCCTATGGCGCCGTGGCACCTGCCACAGGGGTGAATGGCCCCTTGGGACGCTTTGCCGGCTATATCCGAAAGCCCCACCGGTTCGGGCAGCACGGCAAGAGGGACGCCAAGGGATTCTGCCTTCTCGTACATGCCTCGAATCAGTATGTGCGGCATGGCGACCGTGGCGGCTGTCGGCATGAGCCCCACCGACTTGCAGAGTGGTATGCAGGCTGTGCTGTCAACACCACCTGACCACGCCACGAGTGCGGTCAGCCCCGTGTCCGGCACATGATTCGTCCCGTAGGACGAAAGGGCGGTGGCAACGAGGTGTGAGTGGTGCCGTGCCCGTCTGATGGCGTTTCTCCTGCCGTATGCCCTGCCCAATTCGTTGGGGTGCGCCTCGTCGCCGGTATACGCCCAACCCCCATTCGGCCAGTGGTCATACAGCGTTCGGGCTGCCTCGCTTGGTTCGCATCGCCCCTCCCACACCTCGTCGAGCGTGTACCGTACCAGATACGACCTGTTATCGTCCGATATGTTGAAGAGATGGGGCCTGAATCTCCGCTTCTCAAATGCCTGCCGGTCCCACGTGGTGAATGAAAACAGTATGGATGGGTCGGCAAGCGTTACGCTGCCTTCCTGGCGCACGCCGTACCCGAACGGCCCGAGTACCAGCGGGCACCCCGTGTCCCCGCAGTACGACAGCGCGCGCGCTTGCAGCGCTTCGCACCGTTCTCCGTACGGTGTTGCGGGCGCGTCGACGCTTTCAAAAGATGTGGCTGCGTATGCCTTCCTGATGTGCGGGTCCACAAAGCCTGTATGGAGCAGGTGCGGGCGGCAGCCTCGGCGTTCCATCATCCCACACATCCAGAGGCATTCCTCGCCGATAATGGCACAGGGCAGGGGATACGGACGGCCGCCGTTAAGAATGCCTAGCAGCGTGGATGAGACATCGGTTTCAGGCAGGGATATAATATCCCTCCTAGTGCGGACCAGGCGGCTGGTGAATCGTATGGCGTCAACCCGTGACGAGACGGTGACGGTCTTTTTGCCAAGCGCCTGGGAAAGTTTTCCGACGACCCATCCCCCCGTACCTATCACGATGCTCTTGTCCGCACGGTCCTCGCATTCGATATGTAGCGTATCAGGTGTTTCCCGGATTCTCGTAATTTCGGGGTCCCTGCGCGATGCCCCTATCTCTTCCCGTATCGCACGCACGTGTGCCAGCACCTTGTACTTCACGGTAGTTTTTCCCCGACTGCCGTATAAAGAGATGTCGGTCCCCTTCGATGGGACGGTGCTAACAGTACAATCTCACTAATGCCCTCTACTGCAGGAATGAGCGAGGGGGATGTTATTTTAGGGTATGCAACGTTCTACGCCAGAAGATGCCACACGGGCCGGAGATGTGCGTATGCCCAATGGGAATACCATGGGATTGCGTCTTTGCGAGGCGCGTGCCAAGGATAAGGAAACATGGTATGCGGCGCATGTGGCTGCATTTATGGTGTGTGGGGCCCCTTGCCACAGAATGGAACTGGGGTTGGGCATCTGAGGGGATTATGGGCGATAAAGTATTTAGTGTTGCATCGGCATGTGGTAGTATGGGGGGATACACGGGTGCCATGGCTATGGTGGACCTGGGGGATGGCAGTACCCGCTCACTGCCGCTTCCGCGCTATCTGCGAGAACAGTACCTGGGCGGCAGGGGATTTACCTCGCGCCTGCTTTACGAACGGGTCGGCCCCGACGTGGCACCCTGCTCCCCTGCGTCAAGCATCGTCATAGCTGTCGGGCCCCTTGCAGGAACCATGAGCCCCTCATCGGGGCGGTTTACCGTGGCTGCCCGGTCGCCCCTTACGGGCATATTAGGGGACGCCAACTCAGGGGGCCATTTCGGGCCTGAGCTCAAATACGCAGGATTCGATGCAGTATGCATAACGGGCCGCTCCGACACTCCGTGCGCCATATTCATCGAAGACGGTGTGGTGGAGGTCAGGAAGATGCCCCACTTATGGGGCGAGCGGGTGCGTGGCACGGAGCGCATAGTGCGTGAGGAGATGGGGGACAGCGAGGCCCATGTCCTTTCAATCGGCCCGGCGGGTGAGTCCGGTGTTTTGTACGCAGCGCTTCTAAACGACGCGCACCGCGCCGCAGCTCGATGCGGCATCGGTGCCGTTTTCGGTTCAAAACAGCTCAAGGCCGTGGCTGTTCGTGGCACGGGGGGCGTGGATATTGCTGATTACGATACGTTTCGCTCATCCTTGGATGAAGTATACGCCGCCATATATGAGGATCCTGTCTATCCTATCCTGTCTGAGCAGGGAACGCCTTTCCTCATGGACTCTGCACAGCTTGACGGGGGGCTTGCAACACGAAACAATCAATCAGGCGTCTGCGAATCATTTGAGGAAATCTCCTCTGAGCAGTACAGTGCGAACCACAAGATCAGGAACTTTGCCTGCTTCTCATGCCCAATACACTGTTCCAATATTTCTCGCGTCGCGTATCGGGGTTCGATAGAGCACGGAGAAGGCCCGGAATACGAGTCCCTTGTATGCCTTGGGACAAAATGCGGCATCACCGACCTCCCCACGGTTATTGCCGCTACAAACAGGTGCAACGAGCTGGGAATAGACACCATATCCTGCGGCGATGCCATCGCCTATGCAATGGAGCTGTGGCAGCGGGGAATCATCTTGGCACGGGACACGGAAGGCATCGACCTTTCATGGGGCAACACGGATACGCTCATGACGCTTATCGAGGACATAGCATACCGTCGCGGATTCGGCGCGCTGCTTTCACAGGGCGTGGCGCACATGGCCCATCATTATGGTCCGCCCGCCGACCGCTACGCACTGCATGTAAAGGGCATGGGCGTCCCGGCGTTTGACGGCAGGGCGGCAAAGGGGTTTGCGCTTGGTTGGGCGGTCTCCACCCGCGGCGCGGATCATCTTCGTGCCCTGCCAAACTTCGAGCTTTTGGGATTTAGCCAAAAGGAGTCCGAAAAGCGATTTGGCACGCCCTTTGCCAACGACCCCTACGAGGAGCGGGGAAAGGCGGAGCTGGTATTCTGGCACGAGAACTTCTGCGCCGTTGTGGACTCGGCAGAGATGTGCAAGTATGAAACGTTTTCCACCTACGCGGTAACGCCGTCCATGCTGGCATCGATGCTTAATGCGGTGACTGGTTCGGCGCATACCGAGTCGTCGCTTCTTGCCATCGGGGAGCGCATCGTAAATCTTGAGAAGCTTTTTAACATACGGTGCGCAGGCCCGCAGCGGGACACACTTCCCTACCGGATGCTTCACGAGCCACTGCCTTCGGGACCTGCCAAGGGCAATACCGTCGACCTAGAGCCCATGCTCGACGGCTATTACCGGCTTCGCGGGTGGGACCGCAGGGGCGTACCGGAAAGGGACGTTCTCCGCCGATTGGGGCTTATGCCCCCTGTGGGTACCGGAGACGAACATGACACCCCGCGTGGAACCGGGCTCACATAAGAAGATTTTTTAAGGTTGCTTATCGAAAATACCATATGGTAACGCTCAATGATGGGACTGCGCTTGTCACACTTGCCCGACAGCGGATTGAATCACTCCTGACCGGCAGCACGTTTGACCTTCCCGCTCTGTCTCCGGTATTTTGTGAAAAGTCAGGTGTGTTTGTGACACTCCTTTCCCACCCTGACCGCCATCTGCGGGGGTGTATCGGGTATCCTGAACCATCGCTTCCCCTCATGGACGGGCTCCTGGATGCCGCAGTCTCTGCGGCGACTAAGGACCCCCGATTCCGTCTCGTAACTGCGCCGGAGCTCGAAAGCCTCCTGGTGGAGGTCACGGTACTCACCCCGCCCGTCAAGGTGGTGGGTGCAGCCGGCCGGGACATTCTTTCCATGATACAGGTGGGGCGTGATGGCCTTATCGTCGAAAAGGGGTTTTGCAAGGGGCTGCTGCTTCCTCAGGTCCCGATTGAATGGGGATGGGACGAGGAGGAGTTCCTCTCGCAAACGTGTGTCAAGGCGGGGCTGTGCCCCACTGCCTGGCTCAACGAGGACATCAGTGTGTTCACGTTTACTGGACAGGTATTTTCTGAGACCTCGCCTCGGGGGAAGATTGTGGAAAAAGAGGCGATGTGAACCATGGAACAAATTATCTTTCAAAAGGCATTCGAGCTGGCCAAGGACATCAAGGCCGATGCGGTGCTCTTTTGCGCTGATTCCAAAAAGGATATAGAAACGGCCAAGGCATGCGACTTATTTTATGACGTTAATCCCGTTCTTGTCATTACGGACAGGGGGCTGCGCAACAAGTGCGAAAAGGAGCTTTTTCTCGTCGCGGACATCATCAACGTATACAAGAAGGCAAAGATATGCATCGCTGGGGCAGTCAAGGAAGGCCATATCAAGACAGAGGACCTTGTGGTCTTTATCGATACGCTACGGGATGAGAGCGACAACGCCATCATCACCATGCGTGCCACGCCGTATATCGACAACGGCATCTACTCCATCCTGGCCCATACCAGCGAGATAGACCCGCTTGTGATATATTATACGCTGCGTATCGCCATACAGTTGGGAAAGAAGGGCAGGGAAGGAAAGCCTGTGGGTACCACCTTTATCGTTGGTGACTCAGGTGATGTCCTTCGCCACTCGACACAGATTACCTACAATCCGTTTGAGGGAAGCTATGTGGAGATATCAAACAAGGGTGTCGTCAGCATGATCAAGGAATACTCCCGCCTCGACGGCGCCTTTATCATAAGCGGCAAGGGCAAAATCGTTGCCGCGGCGCGGTATCTCGAGAGCGGCAAGGACGACCTCGTCCTCCCACAGGGGCTGGGCGCCCGCCACATGTCTGCCGCATGGATGTCAAAAATAACCAATGCGCTTGCCATCGTCCTTTCGGAGTCGGACAACACGATACGGATATTTGCAAAGGGGCAGCTTGTACTTGAGCTTGACCCCAAGGAACTGGGTGGTTAGCATGCAGCTTGATATAGACGCCTTCTTTGACAAGGTGGCGGTGAACATAGAGGATATCCTCCTGGTCATCATCATCCTTATTGGGGGATTTATCATTGGAAAGGCAATCGGGCGCATCATAGCAGTCATCCTGAGAAATGGGGGCGTAGTTAACTTCCTCAGGGGATCCACGTCCAAGGCACGGACACGGGAGACAAGCTTTACCATAATAACGTTTATCGAGGTGGTCATACGGTGGACCATCTATCTTGTGGCAATAGGGCAGGCTATCAATATACTCGGGCTTAAGGAGCTTAACAAGGTTACCAGCGATGTCGTCACCTATCTCCCCAATGTGGTGGTGGCCCTGATTATCATGGTCATCGGATTTGTGGTGGCAGACCGGATAACGGATGCCATTGAGGACTTTTTCAGGGATTCAAAACTTCCCCAATCATCGCTTGTCTCGACATTTATCCAGTACTTCATCTACATAGTTGCCCTTATCATGGCGCTGGCACAGATGCGCATATCGACTCAGGTGCTTGTCGTAATCGCCGGTGTGTTCTCGGTATTTGCCGCGCTATTTATCGCGCTGGGTGCCAAGGATCTCGCAATAAACTTTTTTGCTGGCCTTCAGATAATTTGGTACAAGTCCATCAAGGTGGGCGACATCATCAAGGTCGAAGGCGTCGAGGGCGTTGTAGAGGAGATAGATCTTATTAGCACCACGCTAAAGACACCGAACAATCAGTATGTCATCGTGCCAAACGGGAAAATAGCCAATGGAATCCTCCTCAAGCAGTAATCATAGCGGGCGGCGGACCGCTGCTTGCCCATGTACACGATCCGGGGCGCCTTACCACCGGGCTGCAGCCCAGGCGGTGCGTATTTTTGGCCATGGCGCCCGTGCATTCTCCCCCAATGGGAGATGGACCCAGATTTTTTTGATGCCTTGTATAACGCCATCAGCGCAGGCGTATCCGTATTTTCCTTGATTTGCCCCTATGACGGGGAATGGCTGACATACCGGGGCACGATGCCCGTAATGGACAGGGGCGGCACCGTACATTGACTAACATTTATATTGCCGCAACCCCTATGTATTATCACGTGATATCATGAAATCAGAGGTGTTTTACGGCAAAGGCATTCAGAAGGTTAAAAAGGAGATGCCAGAGCTCTACGAAGTCATCAAGGACCTAAATGAGGCTGTTTATACCGGTGAGGCGCTTGACTACAAGACGCAAAAGCTTGTAGCCATCGGCATAGCCACGTCACGCTGTGACGAGGCCGCAACGGAGAAACAGATGCGCTCTGCCATCCACGAGCTCGGTGTCAATAAAAAGGAGATACAGGACGTGTTGCGTGTTGTCCTTCTTTTGTCGGGCATGCCCGCATTCAACAAAGGGATGCGCCTGCTGGACGAAGTGACAAAAGAATAGTCTATATCGTTTTTCTTTCCACGGCATAATAGTTGATGTCGTTTTCCTCGTCAAGCAATGCGAGGACCATCATTTTTTTTACCGAGTGCGCCAGCCTGACGTGCTTGATTATATCGTCGCTGGTAATGGCGCCGTTGTGTACCATGACGTGAACGAGGTATTCGGCGTGTTCCTCTATGGATGTTCGGTATACCCTGAAGTGGCATCCGTACTTGAATCCTGTCTTTACAATGTACGTCCGGTCCCTCAGGTCCTTGTAGACGGGGTATTTTATGGAAAACTCGGGGTCTTCCTGGGCGGCCTCACGAAGCTCGTCAAGGGTCAGCTCGATGCCGCGGGTTGCCACAACTATTTTTTTTATGGCCGCAAGGTAGTATGCCTCAAGGAGCGAGAGGTGCAGCGCCCCGTCGACCATCGTCCCGTAGGCACGTTTTCCATGGAGTTTTGCGGCGATGGGGGCACAGGCCACTACGACCTTGTTTTGCACCAAGGCCCCCTCATATGGTTTTGCAGCTCCTTTGCCCATTTGTGCACCCGCGCTTACACCAGCTTGGATATGTTTTCCATGATGGCATGCTCAAAATTTTCCTTGATGGTTGTGTCATCGAGTGAAAAGAGCAGATTGAACGCATCGTCGTAGACGTAGAACTGCGGCATATGGCTTCCGTTAAGCTCCGGGGGTATGTACCCCTTGGTATTGTCAAAGACCCGCATAGAGACATGGTCGTTTTCCGAATCGAGGACGATGCGTATCATCATGGGCACAGTGGCAATACAATATGGGCATTTTTTGGTCGTGCCAACAACTATGCGTACAGGGCCTTTTAGGGCCTGCATGGTGGGAATGATGCCTGGCATGGGATCATAACGCTGGTATTTTTTCTTAAAATAGTAGTTTTTTAGATTTTCATCGAGAAATGGTTCTAGTTTTTTCCCACGCTCATAGATTTCTGTATTCATGAACTAACCTCTTTGGCATTGATATAAATATTCTTCCTTTTTCTATGAATAATATGTATACTATCAAGATTTTCCTACCGTTGTTCCCACCGATTTTCCATTTAGGACATCAATAATGGCTTGTGGATTTCCGCCATCAACGAAGTGCAGCGTTATCCCCGACCTGGCAAGATTGTTTGCCGCTACCATATCGAACATCTCATACTGCCCTGCAGATGCCCCACAAAGGCTGATAATTGCGCGCAGTTCGTCATAGGTGAGCGATTCATACGGCTTTGCATCAGGGCATGTGTTGGGGTCCTTGTCATGCACGTACGACACATTGGATGCGTTGACAAGCACTGATGCCCCCATAGCCTCGCACAGCAGCGTGGCCACCGCATTCGTTGACTGGCCCGGCTGCAGCCCCCCCGATACGACCGTTTTTCCCGACGCGCATGCGCTGACCATCTCCTCGTATGATGTGGGGGGGTACGGATGTGCGCCGGTACCCAGCCGCGAGATAAAGAGCATGGCGTTGAGCCGTGTCGCCTGAACGGCAACGAGGTCCTTGTTTGCTTCGGGGTAGGCGGGCGCCAGCGCCGATATGTACTGCCGTGCGGTCAGTCCCCCCCCTACGACTAGTCCCACCGAGTGCCCGTCCTTTTCCAGTGTTTTTAGGACAGAGCATACTGCATCGATGCGGTCAGTCCTGATCCTGCCGCCGTCAAAGAGGAGTGAACCCCCGTATTTTATCACGATATTCATCTTAATCACCATATGGATACCTGTTTTATGTGGGCGAGTATATAACACATGCTGGTTACTGTGCCAATGTTTCCACCAGCCTGACTGCCAGGGCATCGTCTGGCTCGACATGCATGCCGCGTTCCCTTAACGCCTCCTCGACAGATTCGGTGAGCGGGACTGGCACCCCCATTACCACTCTGTACTCTTTTTTCAGCATTGCTAAGCACGAGGTGAGCAGCTTGGCATTTTTCCATCCCGGCACGATGATTACCGGCTTGAACGACAGGCCGAGATTGAGTATCTTGCCAACTTCACAAAATCCTATGTGCACTACGCTGGGTCCCGAATACTGCCGCATGGTACCCTCATAGAGCCGTGCCCCTGTTACAAATACAAGGTAACCGGCGGCCATAAGGTCCTTGGCCATCGTTTCCATGTCCCATGAGCATGTAGGGCTTGTAGCGCCTAAAAAGACCACTGCACCAGCTATCTTCCCGTCGCGGTACGACTTGTTGACGACCTCTGGGTCTATCTCCTTGCCGGTGACATACATCCGCTTTTCCGGAACAGTGATTTCCAATCCCTTGCGTGCCTTAAATCCTGCTATGCCCAGCCGTACTGCATCGGACGGAGGCCCCGTCGTATATACGGCGTCAATGCCCCCTGTCTTGTATGCATCGTCGAGGATGACATAGTTTCCTATACAGGGTAACCCCAGCTCATACGACATCTCTGCCCCCGGGTATCCCATGGACACAACATTGATGCCGTCTGCACCCTCGTCAGCAGCCGCTTTATTCATGATGGGATCCCTAGCAGCCTTGTAGACTGAATAGATATGGTGCGGTGCCGATACGGCGCAGATGTTTACCTTGTTCTGCTCGATGCCACCCAATCCGAAGATGACGCTTCGCTCCCTCCTGTGTTCCTTGAGCATGTTGGAGATGGTGGAAGTAAAATAGAGTGATGTGGGGATGATGGCCGCTGCCCGCGTGATGAGGTCGTCTACATCATAGGAAAGGGTGATGTGCCGGGAATATTCTTTGTACTCGCCCAATCCTTCGGATATTTTTTCAGCAAGATTTTTTATCGCCATCTCATCCGCGTTGATGCCGCACGGCGCACGCGTGTCCTTGTCGCACGCACCGCACGTACATGGGCCCATATCGCATGCGTCGCACGTCAGCCCTCTCGTTGAGGGTTCATGGCGCGGTTCTTGCTGTTCTAGGGCCCTCCGTATTCTGTCATACATCAAAGAAACACTCCGAGCCTGTGGCAGGATTCGTATCAGTAAGTCATAGGATAATGTTATTAAAAGGTTTCTCTTTTTTTTCTGGACACAATTTTAGGGAGGCCGTGCCGATTTTTAATGCCTTTTTTTCCCATGGACCTGCATGACCTGCCGGGAAGGAGCAAAGTATTTATTTTATGCGTGGAATGTCTCCCCGTGCACCATCACACCGTAGAAATACTTCCCGTGCAGACGCTTCCCCTCGTAAAGCAGGGCGACGACATAGCTGCACTGATACGCTCCGCCATGGAAAGGGAGGGCATCACGCCCATGGAGGGCGACGTTCTAGTCGTCGCCTCCACGATTATCTCAAAAGCCGAAGGCTGCTATCATGACTTAACGGCAATCACCCCCGGTGACGGCGCCAGGGAACTTTCGGAAAAGACCGGCAAGGACCCCCGCCTCTGCGAACTCATCCTCCAGTACTCCCCGTCCATCCTTCGTGTCGGGGACGGCCCTATCATCGCGCTGACTCCCCACGGGTTTATCTGTGCGTCAGCGGGCATAGACACCTCGAACATCGCCGGCAGCACCGATATCGTCTGTACCCTTCCCGAAGACCCTGACGCATCCGCACGGTCGATACGCACGGCATTGGAATCTGCCTGCGGGAAACGGCTGGCGGTCATAATATCGGATACCCACGGGCGCCCGTTCAGATCGGGGGCAATCGGCGTCTGCATCGGCCTATCCGGCATAGAGCCGTTTTGGCATTATAAGGGCGAGCATGACCTGTACGGGTATGAGCTTCATTCCAGCCTCATAGCCCGTGCAGACGAGATAGCCTCTGCCGCTGACATGGTGATGGGGCAGTCGGATGACGGGGTCCCTGTCGTTATCATCAGGAATGTACGGTACCATGCGGGGGAATGTTCCGCGCAGGCGTTCAATCGCGAGGCGCAGTCAGACCTGTTCCGATAACCTTTTTATGATGCGCTTTTATAGGCAGGGATATGCGTATCGTCCACAAGGACCTCTCAAAAGGTGAGATAAAGCTCAAGATAGAGACGATTGAGGATCTATGGCACCTTTCCCAGATTATAGGGGAAGGTGATGTAGTTTTTGATGTAACCTACCGGAGGCAGCAGTCAAAGGCAGACATGGTACGATCGAACAAGACGGAAAAGATACGTGTTTTTCTCGGTGTGCGCATAGAAAAGATTGAGTTTTCCCATTACAGCGATACGCTCCGGCTCACCGGCGTCATCGTTGAGGGGGACCAGGTCGGCAGTTACCACACGCTCAACATCGAGGTGCTCTCAAAACCAAAAATCGTTAAGCAGTGGAAACAGTACCAGCTCGACCGTATCACGGATGCGGTACGGTCTGCCAAAGACCCGAAAATCCTGATTATCGCCATGGACGAGGGCGAGGCGGACTTCGGATTCGTTAAGCAGTACGGTATCGACTTTCCCGTATCAATTTACCGCAATATCCCCGGAAAGCGGGACCCTTCGTCGAGGCAGGCGGAAAAGGACGCGTTTTTCAGGGAAGTTGCGGAGAAGATGGATTCGTACTTTTCAGAGATGCCACTGGGCGTTGCAATCGTTGCCGGCCCGGGGTTTGCCAAGGAGGAATTTCATTCGTGGGTGTCCCAGTACAAGCCGAACCTCATTCCTAAGATTGCAATCAAGAGTGTTTCGGTAACGGGCAAGACCGGCGTGTGGGAAGTGGTGAAGAGAGGGTATGTAGAGACGATATACGAGGAGTCACGCGTAGCGAAGGAGATAACGCTTTTGGAGGATTTTTTCCGCAAGATACTTTCCGACGAGGCGGTATATGGCATCAGGGAGGTACGCGATGCCGTCAATAACTCCCAGGCAGCCCATGTCATAGTTACCGACGAGCTTCTCAGGACCTCCGAGGAGGTGCAGTCACTCGTCCAGCTGGCAAAATCTTTCCGGTCCACGCCCCATATCATATCCACCTCGCACGAAGGCGGGGAAAAGCTGCGCGGCATGGGCGGAATCGGGGCTGTGCTCAGATTCAGGCTCTCTTATTGATGCGGATTATATTGGCCCTGTTTTTCCGTTCCACTGTGATGTGCCCTTGCTCCTCAAGTCGCCGAATCATGCGCCAGGAGGATGTCTTTGGGATATCGAATCGCTCGCGTACCTCCGACTCGAGCACTGGCCCCTCAGATGCGATAAACGCCATTATCCTGTTTTCGACTGCGTCAAGGCTATCGAGGGATTTCCATCTGTCCGGAGCCCCATTTCTGGATTTCCGTCGGTGTACCACCATAATCAGCACGACGGCGAGGGCGCCGGACAGCAGAACGGCCGGTGCCATGCTGCGCCCCCCTTCCCTAGGCACATCGTATGAGAGGATATAAGTCAGTTCAACGGCGCCACCTCCCATCGATACGGTGTTGTTTTCCAGGTCTATGGCACCAGGCAGCGGGTCCGTATAGACGATGGTCGTCCCTTCCGGCAGCTCGAATAGCACGGCATCGCCAAATGTGGCGGCAACTGTCCATGCGGCGCCTTCCTTGGATGTGATGTCTGCCGTGTCATATGACACTAGGATCAATTCGGTACCCAGCGTAAAGATGGTAATACCCGCTTCCCCCTCCTCATAGTAAAGTGGCGCCCCGTTGCCGTCAGTTACCGCAAGCAGCTCGACGGGCCAACCTATCGGCATGTATTCCACCGATGCCTCAAGCGCCAGCACCGTGAATTCGTGGTCAATGTGCACATACCCGTCACGGTATACGGTGCACTCGTAAGATGCTGAGGAGAGTGGCATCATGCAGAGTGCAGCAACAAAAAAAAGGAAAAAAAAGGGCATGCGCTTCATGGTATCATTCTGTGATCTGCTGTGCTATCAGCGCAAGCTCCTCGCGGAGCGCTTCGCCTATGGGGGTGAGGTCGGACAGCGCCTTTCTATACGCCTGCATGTTGCCCCCCTGGCGGTGCCCTGCCGCCTGCCCCGCCCCTGCACGGAGTTGCTCAAGCAGGGCCTGTGCCTCAGTGACATCAATGCCCTGGTGCTTTGCCCTGATGATGATGGATAATGTTTTTTGGTAGTTTTCCTGCATCTGGGTCCTGTACCGGTCTGCCATTGCCCCGTACCGGTACTCACGTACCGCTTCCCGGATAGTGTCTTGGGCCTCTTTGACACCCTGTGCGGCTGACCGGAGCGCTTGCCCCATTCGGGTGTATTCCCCCGATGCCATATGGGCGCGCGCCAGCGCGATGGAGTCCCCGATAAGCGCCAGCTGCGTATTTAGCACGGGCATCTCGCCAAACTGGGCACCTAGCATCGCCGATGCGCCCTGCATCCGAACGTACGCCACCTCTATACGACGGTACTGCTCAGCCACCATGGCACCAGCCTGTTCAGGTACGGCATCGAGGCACCGTGCACCCTCCCTGATCAATGCCATGGACTCCTGGGCCATCTGTTGCGCTTGGTGTGCGTTACCCCTTCGCTGTGCCGCTACGGCATCGTCAAGGGCATTACGTGCTGCCCTTAGGTGTTCGTAGCATGAGACTGGCGCCTGCTCCTGGTCCCGGCATAGTTCCATAACGCGTTCATACGCCCGTTCCGCCGCTTGGAGCGCCTGTGTGGCCTGCCCAGTGCTACCAGCACTGTTTTCTCTGGCCTGTATGGCCACTGCTCCGAACAGAAGCAGGCATACGAGTGCTATTCCGCATAGTCTTGTTTTCATGGTTGTCACAATTCGGCAATTCCCCTCGCGAAAGATAAGGGACGCGGATGGAACAATCGTTCCTTATAAGTATTGCAGGAGGCTTGCGTACATCAGGGGCAGCAGCACCGTTGCCTCCCCCTCTATGGTAGTGAATTTAGCGTCTTCCCTCACCTTGCCCCATGACACCGCTTCCTTGATCTTTGCACCAGAAAGCGAACCGTCCCACTCAGGTGCCGTGGTTATGTACACCGCATAGTCAAGCCCGCCCCTGAACTGGTTCCACCAGATGGTGTGGTGCTTTGATATGCCGCCCCCTATCATGAGCGCCCCCGCCTTAGGGGCGTCAAACACGATGTCCGCAAGAAGCTTTTCGTCCTTGAGGATATCTATCCTGAAGTCATGGTCTTGGGAAAAGAAGAATATCTGGCTCCCCACCGAACCGTCGGTAATGCCCGGTATGATTACGGGAATCCTGTTTTTTGCAGCCCAGTATATGATGCTGCCGGTGTCTTCAAGCCGGTCGCCTATTTCCCAAATGAGCTCGTAGGTTGCCAAGGACCGTTTGCCCTGGTCATAGAGCTCCTGCAGGATTGACTGGAGCTTTTCCTCAAGAATTCCCCCATAGCACTCATTTGGGATGAATATGTTGCCAAGCCTGTTTACGCCTTCCTGGTGTAGCTTGGCGTCATCCGCCTCCCAATATCCGTGGTAGTATGTCCCCCAGATTCGTGCCAGGTCGTGGTCCAGCGTGCCACACGTGGTGATAAGCGCCGAAAATCGCTTGTCGCGAACTAAATCCCTGATTATGCCGCGAGTCCCGGTGGATATGATACATGCGGGGAATGAGAGGAAGTTGGTGCACTCCTCTTTCATCATTTTTTCAAGGATGGATATAGCGGTGGATACCTTCTTCCCGCTAAATCCCCCTGCCTCAAACATCTGCTCTGTGAGTTCCTTGATGCTCGTGTCCTTGGTAATTGAAAAGTCTGAAACCTCTTTTTCTAGCTTCATGCTATCATCTCGGTGTACAAATGGCATCATAATAATAAATATATGCCTTGACGTTACCAGTCCCCTCTATCTCTTAACTTATTAAATTATACGCATAGTCTGTGCATGTACGGTGTTCAGTGTGCATTCTGTGGCGGTATGCTCGAGGCATATGAGGAGCATGAGGGCCAAGGGACTGTCCTGATGTACCGATGTCCATTTTGCATGAGGGAAGAGCGCTATATCGTGGCAACAGAAAGATTCTCAATGTTTTAGTATTGGTAGTATATCTTTTCCCAGTCTTCCCTTTTCTTCTGCCTGGCCTTGAAGTTGCGTTTTCTGAACAGCAGAACGAGTATCATGCCTGCGGCAAATCCACCTATGTGGGCAAAGTATGCCACCCCCCCATCCGCACCGGAGGCAATGGACCCCACTCCCGAGAAAAGCTGCAGGAGGAACCAGAATCCAAGCACGATGACTGCAGGTATGCGCATGACAAAGTAGATGGCCAGCGTTACGACCTTGGCCCGCGGGAACGTGACGAGGTATGCCCCCAGGACGCCTGCAATGGCACCTGACGCGCCCAGCATGGGTATTGTCGACGACGGCTCAACAAGGATTTGGGCAAGGCTTGCGGAAAATCCGCAGATAAGATAGAATACGAGATACCGTCCATGCCCCATGGAATCCTCGATATTGTTGCCGAATATGTAGAGGTAGAGCATGTTGCCCCCGAAATGAAGGAATCCCCCGTGCATGAACATGGATGTGACAAGGGTGTACAGGTGGCTGTTGTTCGTTATGTAGTAGGGCACAACTGCCCAGTCATAATAGAACTTTGCCAGTTCGTACCTGCCAAACCCGTATTCTATGAACACGAGAAGCACGAATACAAGCGCATTCGCGATGATGAGCGCATAGTTTACTAGAGGGCGTTCGTATGTCGGGTTCTCGTCGTAGAGGGGAATCATACAGGGTAGCTCTCAAGACGGAAATATAAATCCTTTTCTCTATATTTGAAGGGGGCTGGCAATCTTTTCAAGAAGCGCTGCCGCCGAATACCCTGCTAGGAGGGATGTAGCCTTGTTGGCAGACGGCTCGTTCTCGAACGTAAATGTCAGGATACCCACGTCCCCCCTCACTCGGATGGTGTGGATATTCTTGTTAACGGAGGGATCTGCAACAATGCGCACGGATACCGTCCCATCGCCACGTGCCAGGGCCA
The DNA here is from genome assembly GCA_964435645.1 of uncultured Thermococci archaeon. Taxonomy (GTDB): domain Archaea; phylum Methanobacteriota_B; class Thermococci; order Methanofastidiosales; family NM3; genus JAHKLV01. The sequence goes on from CAYSZY010000004.1 coordinate 24,137, forward strand.
AGGTCATTGCTACATTGATGTTGCGGGGAAACAGGGCTATGGCCTCTTCCGGGGTGCCTTCAAAGACCACCGTTTCGGCATCGACGGAAAGCCCCAGCGAAGAAGGGGGTTTTCTCGTTTCGAGCTGCACCGATGATAGGTTCCCCATTCGTGCCGCCTGTAGCGCATCAATACCCCCGATGGCACCAGAGGGCACGTATATTTTTACATCGTTCTTTTCGGCGATGGCGCATAATTCGCTCCTGAATGCGGGATCCACAAGCCCCCCGACGCTCATGACCATGAGATTGGCGCCCGAGCCGAGGACGTCCCTGGCAATCCCCCTTGCCGCTGCAGGAGACGCTGCCTCCACAATAATGTCGCACCTGTGTGTCAACAGCTCTGCGAGCGTTTCGCACGACGTGGCACCGATTGCAGATGCAAATTCCATCATACGTGGCTTGTCAGTATCAAAGACTGCGGCAATGGTTATATGGGGTGCCGTATTGGCGATTATCGATGCAATGTTGCCACATCCTACCAGCCCGACTTTTAACATGGTATTACCTTACTTTCTGCGCTCAATCATGATATATATTAATTATGCCCCATTTATCAGAAAGCCCACGGTCTTCAGCCGGAGGGTGAAGTGATTCTGCCTACTTTATATTTGATGGCTGCAGGTACAAAGGACAGACCGTTTCCGGCCATTTCGTGGTCTTGTGCGGGAATCATGCCGAGTGCATCCCCTTACTCATGGGAACAGGCACCTTCTGTGGAGCCAGACCGTCACCGGAACTACTATATTGGAGGGAGATTAAGGGGTAGATGTACGAGGGACGCAATGGGCTAAAATTTATACCAAAAAGCTTATAAATGACTCATCAATAATGGATTAAGTCAATTTTACCTACCTTATGCCAATTGGTAAAGTCTCTTAAGGTGATATTTTGGGAAAGAAACCGAGAAAATGGAAGAAGAAGGGAAAAATGAGGTGGAAACACCTTAAAAAGAGAATGAGAAGAAAAAAGCGTAAGGCGAAAATGAGAAAGTGATACTCTTTATGCATTCATCGTCCCGATATCGGGATATCCTTATCTTTTTTTTATTTATTTATCATTGTTTTTATCTTTTTCATATGTTCAATCTATTTTTAACAGAATCCTATAGTTTATATTGTTGCAGCACCATATAGGCACGATGATACAACTGAAGAGAACACTTCCTGGCATACTATGCCTTGTCTTGATGATATCCGGTTGCATCTCCGGTACACCGCAGGCTGATACCCCCAAAGAACAGGCCATTGTAGCGCTTGGGGACAGTATGTTTGCCATCTACGAAGGGGTGGATGCCTCATATGAACCGAATCTTGCACCGTATGATTTTTCACCTGAAAATGGGGACATGATACATCTTACCGAAGCCCAGCGTGACATGCTTCTTTCCGAAGGATTTGTCATATCCCCCTCGGCGTCTGATGTCTTGTTCCATGAGTACTACGCCGCGCTTAGCGACAGGGGAATGCCCGCGTTTGTCACGACTGACGCGATGCTTCATACATTCCATATAATCTACGACTATTCACTTAGGGAACTGGAGACAAATGTCTTTTACGATGACATTATCCGACTTTCAGAAGCGATGCTTATCTCCTCCCGTGAGCAGTATGACACGGCCCCTGCGGGATTGCGTGATGCGGTTGAGGCCAACAGTTCCTTTTTTGCCGTGGGGCTCAGTCTCCTAGATCCCGCTAACGCGCTCCTTCATGGCGTCCCGTCATCCGTCCACGATGAACTGGCCCTTATAGATTCAGCAGATGGCATACATGTATCCCCCGTGTTTGGGTACAGGGAGGACTATTCACAGTACGTTCCCCGCGGCCACTATACGCGCTCCGACCTGTTGGGCAGGTACTTCACGGCGATGATGTGGTACGGCCGCCTTACGTTCCTGCTCAAGGAACCAGTCCAGACACAGGCAGCCATTCTTTCATGCCTCTCGCTTTCGGATACGATGGTGGGTAACAGGAGTTCCATCGAGGTATGGGAGTCCATCTACGCCACTACCGCATTTTATGTGGGCGATGCCGATGACCTTACAATCCTCAATTATGCAGGGGTCATCGCTGAGGTCTACGGTGAGACCGTAACCTACGATGAGATTCTCGACGAGCACCTGTTTTCCGAGTTTATGGAAAAAGCATGGGCGCTTCCAGATCCCCGTATAAACTCAAGCGTCATAACGGACCAGGATTCCCTAGAGGACGATACCAAGGGGTACCGTTTCATGGGGCAGCGGTTCATCCTCGACTCGTACATCTTCTCTGAGCTCGTCTATGACAATGTTTTGGGATACTACGGTGATGGCGAACCGTTCACGCTCGTTTACTCCGATGCGGGGCCCATACGAGGATTTCCCCGGGGGCTTGACATCTTTAGCGTGCTTGGATTCGAACTGGCCGCGGACATCCTTGAGAATGAGGGTGACACAGACTACGTGGGGTACGACGACCAGGTTGAAGCGCTCCGCGGAGAGGTCGGAGCATACGAAATCTCTGACTGGACAAAAAATCTCTACACATCCTGGCTCTACACGCTTTCTGCATTTTCGCATGGCAGCAGTGAAGGCATGCCATCGTTTATGCAGTCCGGTGCGTGGGACTACAAGCGGCTCAACACGGCACTTGGGTCATGGGCGGAGCTTCGCCATGACACGATACTGTATGCCAAGCAGTCCTATACGTTTGAAGCTACCGGCATGCCCGGTGAACCGGCATATCCTGCGTATGTCGAACCAGAGCCGGACGTATACGGGCGCCTCTTGGCACTGACACGCATGACTCGCAGCGGGCTTGACACACGGGGCCTGCTCAGAGATGAGATTGAGGACAAGCTCTCCCTGCTTGAGGGACTCCTTGTGACACTTGTCGACGTATCGGTCAAGGAGCTTGAAGGGGCTGAGCTTTCCTCCGATGAGGTGGCATCGCTTGGTTCATTTGATGACACGATGAAATCCCTGTGCACGTTCTCTGAAGATTTTGCATCCATGGAGTCCGAGGCAGACTCGTCCGTTGCGATTGTAGCAGACGTGCACACCGACGTTAATTCCCTGCAGGTATTGGAGGAGGGCGTCGGGTACCCGCTGCCTATATATGTCGTCGTTAACGTGGGGGGCGTGTCATATATAGCACAGGGCGCTGTGTTTTCCTACTATGAGTTTAAGCACCCGCTTTCGGATCGATTGACTGATGAGGCGTGGCAAGAAATGCTGAAGGATGGAACAAATCCGCACCTACCGTCATGGATCGGGAGGATAATAAAAGAATAATAATAAAGGATTAGGATTCAATAGCTTTTTTCATCTATCCATTGGCTATAATCCGTTGTTTTGCACATAATCGTTTTCTTTTTCCTATTCTTTTGTTTTTTTTCTTTTTGGCGCGTCTGCGCCGCATCTTTGCGGCACATCGGCCTTGGCGTGGCAGTGGTCGGCGGTGATGGAAGTCGCGTCCTGTATGGCTTTTTTCCTTGTCGAAAGGCCCAGGGCGGGCACCTGGGTACGGTCGACCTTACGGCATGCGACATTGACGGTGGCCCACTCGGTGGACTGGTACTCGAGCCCCTGGTCAAGCAGGCCGTACCAGGCCTGCAGGGGCAGGAGCTTGATCATAACAATAGGGGGTGGTGCTGGGCCGTCCGCCCTTGGGCGACGTGTTGTCGTAGATTCCGGAAACGATCTTTCTAAACGGCTGCCAGTTGATTAGATCGTCGACTCTTGAGCGCTTGTCGCCGAGCGCGGCGACCTTTTGGTACCGCTGCCTGAGAATGTATGACTCGAATGATACCATGTGAGATCATGAAACCCCAGATTGTAAAATTAATCAATGGAACGGGGGGAGAGAATAATCAAGAGATGCTCGACTCGCTGAAGGCAATGGCTGCAGAACTGAATCCAGATTACTATCTGAGCAGCTATTTGTCCAAACAGTCGCACTATTCGAACGTGCTCATCGAGGGATGAACCCTTAATTCGTGGAGCATATTCCTTTCACCGCATATACTTCCCCCCGAACACCGCCAGGAATATGGCCCGCATGAAGATGCCGAAAATACCCTTGATTAGAATTAGGCACAATGGATTTTTGAAAAGAAAAATAAATAGGGCGAGATTGGATATCTGCCATAAAGTAAACAGAATCAATTTATCCCACGGCTAAAGACCGTGGGATTTCTGGCAAATCTGGTGTAAGTCTGCACAGCGCAGTATATTTACGTGATTATATGCATACTGCGCGTAAAGCGTTATTGCTACCTCACGCGTCTGCACGCCATGGGAAATGCTGGGGTGGGGTGTGGGTCGTGAAGATTGCGCATCAACGAATGCGACGATAATAAATGAAATTCGTATGAATAAGATAAAAGAGAAAAAAAGAAGGAATGTTAGTCGAACTCTATGACGAAGTCAGGGTGCTCGATGAGCTCGACTTGCTTTCCATGTTCAGCGAATGCCCGGTCGACCTTGGAGATATACTCGCGCTTTAAGACGATGCCGTCCACGTTGATCTCCCCTTCCTCAAGCACACGTTTTGCGATTTTTGGGTCGGTCAGGACCGAAACGGCCGACTTGGTATCTTTTCCGAACACGGGCCCCATGACTGAAAAGTCGGGTGAGACCCCTGTAATGACCTCTGTGTAGCTGGGGCTTTCCGTCGTGACCTGCAGGTCAGCGATGTTCATGGCCCCTTTGATGTCTGCAACGATGTCTGAAAGGTCGGTTGATGCAAACACGGTCATCTTCTCAATTTCCTTGTTAAGCGGCATTCCCTTCTGCGACTTCCAGCGGCGAACCTCGGATATGATGTCCTTTGCCAGTCGCCCCTTTGCCAAGGCGTCCTCGTCAACCCCATATGCATCAGGCCACGCGCTCTTGTGTATGCTTTCCCCGCCCATAAGGTGGCTGTGTACCTCTTCTGTCACATGGACCAGAACGGGGGCAACGAGCTTGAGCGCATCGTCGTACAGCTGTTTCACAAATGTGCTGGGAATGTCCTTGCGATAGAGGCGGTACTTTATCATCTCAAGATAGTTGTCGGCAAAAATGTGCCAGATAAATGACTCCGCCTCACGCAGCGCGGTGCTGAACTGGTACGATTCCATGGCTTCTTCGACCGATTTTGCAGTGAGTGCCAGTTCACTTGCTACCCATGTATCGATTGTGTTTATAGGCCCATCCGAGTCCGCGGACTCGAGGAACTTGCCGATATTGTAGAGCTTGTTGATAAATCGGAGCGCATGGGTGATTTCCTTCCATGAAAACGCACTGTCCTCACCTAGGCCGCGCGATGCGGCAAAGTACCGCATAGGGTCAGCGCCATGCTCGTCGATAATCTCGAGCGGGTCAATGGTGTTGCCCCACGACGCGTGCATCGACCTTCCGTCGAGGGCCAGTATGTGGCCATCGATAAAGATATCCTCCCACGGGACCTCGTCCGTAAGCAGGGTGCACCTCAGAATCGAGTAAAACGCCCAGGTCCTGATGATGTCATGCGCCTGTGTCCTCAGGGACATGGGGTACAGCTTGTCGAACATGTTGTCATCGCGACACCAGAAGGTATTGTACAGCGCTGAGATGGACGAGTCCATCCACGTGTCGAAGACCTCTGCCGATCCCTCAAGCGAACCGCCGCATTCGGGGCATTCGCTGTAGGGCGGCTCATCCTCGAGCGGGTCTACGTAGCACTGGTCTATGGTTGCAGGCACAATTTTGCCGCAGTTGGTACATTCCCATACCGGTATGGGTGTAGCGAAGTACCGCTGCCGGGAGATGACCCAATCCCATGAGAGCGAGTCGATCCACTGGTCGAGGCGCACCTTCATCCACTCGGGGAACCAGGTAATCTTTTGTGCCGCTTCTCGCATCTGGTCCTTATACGGCATGACCTTGACGAACCATTGGTCCTTCACGAGGAACTCGACCGGCGTATGGCACCTCCAGCAGGTGCCGACGCTCTGGGGGATCGTTTCCCTCTTGACGAGCAGGTCCTTGTCCTGCATGTCCTGCACGATATTTGCGCGCGCCTCGACAGTGGTGAATCCCTGGTAAACGCCGCACATGTCCGTCATGCACCCTTCCTCGTCGATGCCTTTCTCGAACGTGAGCCCGTGTTCGTAAATGAATCCGAGGTCGTCCTTGTCCCCTATGGAGCATACCATGACAATTCCGGTACCGAACCCTATTTCAACAGAATCGTCAGCGACCACCTTGACTTCCCTCCTAAACAGGGGGGTCAGTATGGTCCTGCCTACAAGGGCCGCGTATCTCGGGTCGCTCTTGTGCACGGCTACGGTCTGGCATGTCGGGAGCAGCTCTGGCCGTGTCGTCGCGATGGTGACATAGTATCCGTTGTGGTCCTTGCATATGTCTTTTGTCTCGCTGATGCCTTCAGTGTCGACGATGTGGAATTTGATGTGATTGAGCATGGTTTCCCTGTCTGCGTATTCTATCTCGGCGTCACCAAGCGCGGTAACGCATCGCGTGCACCAGTTGACAGGGTGCATGCCTTTGTAGACCATGCCCTTCTCGAGCATCTTGATAAATGATATCTGGGTAATCCTTCGGTAATATTCTGCGTCCGTCTGGTAATACAAAGACGGGTCGAATCCGCATCCGAGGATTTTGAACTGATTAATCATCGTTGATATGTTACTGTCTGCGAATTCGCTGCATAGGTGTGTGAACTCGGAGCGGGACGTCTCACGCGGCGATACCTTGTACTTTTTTTCCACGTTTACCTCTATCGGCATACCGTTTACATCAAAACAGAGCGGCTGAAACACATTGTATCCCATAAGCCTCCTGTATCTCCCTATCATGTCAATGTGCGTGTAATGGGTGGCGTGCCCAATGTGGAGCCCACCTGAGGCATATCGCGGGGGAACGTCTATCGAGAAGACGGGGCTTTCGGACTTGACGTCGAATCGGTACGTCTTTTCAACATCCCACGTGTCCTGCCATTTTTTTTCAATATTTTTGAGTTCATACGTCTTCGGCATCATCATAATACATCTCACAAGCTGGTGGTGATAGATTCATTATCCATATATATCTTTACACCTGTCTCGGCAACGATAGTTCTGATACCCGTCTTTTCCTCAATTTCCTTTCGCTCTTCCTCCACCCCCATGAGGTGAAGCTTCATGCCTATGTGTGTCAGGACGACAAGCTCCGGTTGCACGCCCGCTGCAATCCTGGCGGCGTCCGTTGTGGTAAGGTGGAACGGGATCCTGTACCGCGCAGGCCGTGTGACGCACATAATCAGTATCCTTGAACCCCCGTGCCATTTTATCAGGTCGGGGAAGTACTGCGTGTCTGAGATATACGATACCTTGCCCGCAGATGTGGTAAGCTGGAATCCTATCGTAGTGGGGTCTGAATGTATTGTGGGTGTTGCCTTGACAATGAGGTGCTCAATCATGGTCTCATCGCCGGACTTGAGCGCTTCTCGCCTTTCAAGGTACTTTTCGCTATACTGGATGGGCACGCCCAGATCCTGATTGAACAGGCTTTCAGAACCGATGAGTGTCCCCGCTTTCTTGGTCACGCCGTTTGTCATGGCTTCGATGAGGACGCTGCAATCATTACAGTGGTCTATATGGCAGTGCGATACGATGACCGCGTCGTTTTCGCGGGGGTCCTTTCCGTGTTCCCACGATCGGACCAACGCCCCGGGGCCGGGGTCGATATGGATTTTGACGCCGTCTTCAAGAATAAATCCCCCTGTGCCCCTTTTTTGGGTAATAGTCATAAATCGGCCCCCGCCACTCCCAAGAAAAGTAAGCTCTACCATATAATCACGATACCTAAACACCTAATGAATACTTAAAAGATTTGTGTAGAAAACTTTAAAAAGCCTAGTCGTTAGTCATAGTTCACATGGGCCCATGGCTTAGCTTGGTTAGAGCGTCCGGCTGATAACCGGGAGGTCTCGCGTTCAAATCGCGGTGGGCCCACCATTTTTGCTATTTCTTGCATATTGCTTTGCAATTATACCTTCCTTTTTTATGCCATCAACAAAGGCCCTAAACCCCGGTTTCGCTGTTATGAGCTTGACGAGCTTAGACGGGGCGGCTGATGGTGCAGAATCCAGGAATGCGATATTCATCTCATCGCCTTTCTCGATGAAAAGTGGTATGTACAATGTATTCGTAGCACTGATATCCCCAAAAAAATGTGTCCCGTATGATAATTCGGGGGATAATTTTCCTTTTGAATACTCAATAATGACAACTGCATTTGATATTTCACCGTAAAGAACCGGAATACCTTGCGATGGCGTTGATGTTCCCCATCTCCCCGGACCGATGAGTATGTACCGGTCGTTGTGCATACGGGCGTTGATTTCACCAATTTCACGGGCTATCGAGGTTGAGTTCTCCGTGGTAAACGATTCAGGCGGGACATAGACTATGTGTGGTATGTTGAATTTGAACCCGTTTCCCAACGCGTTCCTGCTGCGGATGATGATAGCCTCTTTTTTTATATGTGGGATGTTGACCCGCTTGTTTTCCTGCCTGCTGGCAAGGGGGCGGACCTGCACCAAAAAGAAGGATCGTTCTGGAGCTACGTCCTCGGTGAGATCAAGGACGAACTCTATATCTATGGGCACTTCAAAAAAGCTCTCCAGCGATGTGAGAATTTCTTTAACGATGGGCACGAGCGGAAAGATGGCATCTGATGCGAGAATCGCATCAAAGGAGGGGATAAGCACCTCATTATCATGTACAAGGCGCTCTGCCCTCATGAGGTACTGCCCTTCCCTTAGCACCGATGCAACAAGATGCACGTTGTTAATCTCTTTTTTGTGGTCGGCAATATCAACAGACTCCACGTCGCCCGAGGCTATGTTTATGGCATCAAGCTTTGTCTGGGAATACCTCACGATGTCATCAACGACTGCGCCTTCCGGCCTGAGCTTGGGATTCGACAGTGAAAAGACCCGTGCGTAGTCCCTTCCCACAGCACGCGTCCCCAGACCGAGCACCAGGCGCCCGACACCATCCGCTGCGGATATCGTCTCCCCCCACGGGTAATAGTTTCGGGAAAAGGCGACTCCCGCCATGAGCGGAAAGAATAGCTGTTTTGTGTGAATGTGCCCGATGACGCGCTGTATGACAATGGACATCTTCTCTGATGTCAATGGAATCTTGTTTTTTTTTCGGTACCCTACTGCATTTTCCTTAAATGTCGAAAGATATACATTTTTTATTGCTTTTTCCAATGAATCCAGCCTATTTTCAAGTGTTCCGCTATTTCCAATAAAAATAGACTCATAGATGCCTGCAAAAGAGTATTCCAGACTGTCCTCAAGCAGCGAGGATGACCGAACGATAAGGGGCCCCTTCTCATGCTGCAGTATGTCATAGAGCACTTCCTTGAGTCTCCACTGCATTTCGCCGTCCCTAAATCTGGTTGCCAACTCTTCGCTATCGATACTTCGTCTCCCAAGCCGCACAACTGCTGCATCCAGCCTGTTTATGCGGAGGAACTGGTCATAATACCCTGAACTGAGAATATAGGTTGTCGGAAAATTCACGTATGTGGCATGTTGCCCCCCTACAAGCCCATTCTGGTACGCCATCATGCTCATGATAAGGCCCTTGGCCTTTCCCCCGACATAGCCATCCCCATATACCGTCACGCCTTCGGGGAGGTCACTTACATCGATAGCATGGGTGTAAAATGAGTACTTCCCGGCCATACGCATATTCTTTGTTTGAAATATAAG
>CAYSZY010000005.1:0-30634 GCA_964435645.1 uncultured Thermococci archaeon
AATGTCCCGGATATTTCTGTTTTGCAGGCTCATGGACCAAGGAGAAGGCCCCTGAAAACTGCCCTATGCTCTTGTACCCCGAAGTGTTCGATAATGCAGTTGATATCGCTCTTGATGAGGATATTAGCTGTATCAATATTCCGGCTGCACTGGTCGAGAAGGAAGGATTTGCAAAGGTCAACGGCAAGAACGCCCCGGTATACCCCCGAATCAGGGAGATAGTCGAGTTTGCAAAAAAGACCGGCAAGACCCATATAGGGCTCGCGTTCTGCAAGTCTTCCAGCGCCGAAGCATTGCAGATAGGCAAGATATTTGATTCATTCGGGCTTGAAGTTGATGCAATACTATGCAAGTGCGGCGGTATCGACAAGACTGAGGTTGGCATACCGGCGGACAAGAAGATTAGGCCGCCCGATACTTTCGAGTGCTGCTGCAATCCTCTTATCCAGGCACAGATTCTCAACGACCTCGGTACGGACATCAATATCCTTATCGGGCTGTGCCTCGGCCACGACATGCTGCTAACAAAGTATTCAGATGCCCTGGTGACCACGTTGATTGTCAAGGACAAGGTAACGGGGAATAATCCGCAGGCTGTCTTGTACAATATCTTTGCAAAGCGCGCGTACCTTACGCCATAAGGGATTATCTACTTTCTTTTTTATTTAATTTAATTTTTTTCCTTATTTCGATACATATGCTTATAATTATCGCTAGTTTTACCAGAAAGCCCACGGTCTTCAGCCGGGGGATGAATTGATTCTGTTTACAACTGGGCCCTGTGTTGTCATGATCATCAAATCTTTTGTTCCAATCATGTGCTCAAGCATCGAGACAGTGGCACCCATCTCTGATTGGCTGAACCCTGATAATGGCAGGATTCCCATAAAGATGCCGTCGCGCACCGGGGATAACGAATAGTAGCGGTACCCGGTAAAATGACCCGTTTTATATGGGACGAGCAACCACTCTTGTCGCATATGCGGGGCGCTTTTTGTAAATGGTGTGTTAAAAGTAAAAATAGCCCGATTGGTATCCGGGACACTGTTCGGTGCCCATGATGCGTTTTCGAGCGTCTGACAACTAAAATGTGGCAATCTGCCCCTGGGAACGGTTCGGCCTCTTTATATCACGCTTGGTGACTTCTTTACGATCTCGACTACCTCGACCTCAAAGGTAAGCTCCTCTCCCGCGAGGGGGTGGTTGCTATCAAGCACGACCTCGCTGTCGGTAAGCTCCTTGACAAAGAACTGGACCGCGTCCTCCTCCGTCTCTCCCACAAGCACGGGCATGCCCTGCTCGAGCTTGATATCGTCTGGCACCTGGCTGCGCGGTATCCTCTGCACAAACGCCTCGTTGTACACGCCATATGCATCCATTGCACTAATGGTAAACGTCTTCTTCTCGCCGACTTCCATGCCCTTTATGTTGGAATCGAATCCTTCGATGACGTCCCCGTTGCCGATGGTGAACTGAAGCGGTTCGCCCTCTCGCGAGGTGTCGAATACTTCTCCATCTACAAGCTTTCCCGTATAATGTACTTTTATGGTATCTCCAAATCTAACTGCCATACTTACAACTCAATTCTATTAGTTCTACATGAAATTTCAAAGAGGTGTTTAAAAAGTTTCGGCAACGACCGGCGGCTAAAGCCAGTTGGCTTGCACTTCCAACACCCTGAAATAGTAGTTGCGATTGCAGAGGCCCGCGTGGCATCTGGCATAACGCGCCTCCAACGGGCGGCAGTTGCCGATGGGAATGGGGCATATCACCCTTTGGCAATGAGATGTCCGAGTGGGATATGTTCCCCCGTCTGGTGCATATCCTCCTACCGGTGCCCGCATGCCGGAAGATACCTTCTTAATGCCATTATCCCTGCTCACGAGAAGACAATAGTACGGGAAAGTGTTTATTAATTAGTATATAACGTAATTATCATACGCATATTTGGTGAGCATATGTCAGATGAGAATGCCTGGAACACGTTCACAGCGGGAACGACACCCTCAACGGTGGGCATCCACCCTTTTCTCCACCGGCATCTTTTCCCGGGGGCGCGCGTGCTCGATATCGGGTGCGCATGGGGGCGGACGACCCTGGAGCTTGCAGCATGTGGGTACCGTGTGACCGGTGTCGATGTCAACGAGGCGGAGATTGGGCATGCCCGCGCCCGCTCACACGAGGCCCCGTTGGAGCATCGGCCCGACTATGTCGTTGCCGACGCATGCTCACTGCCGTTTCCAGACGCTTCCTTTGACGCATGTGTAGCCCAATCATTCCTGACAACCATTACCGATGAGCACCTGCGCAACGCTGCGCTATCCGAGGCACGCAGGGTCCTTTCATCCGACGGCATCGCCTATTTCGGCGTATTCGGCCGAAGCGATGACAATCCCGTATATCGCGAGCGCTATGACAGGGACTTTTCGTCAACTGGCACATACGGCACGTTTTACGTCACGGGGGACGGCACGCCGTCTGGCAAGGTGCTCTATGCCGCGCACCACTATTCACGCCATGAGATTATCAAGCTTCTCGGCAGGCACTTTTGCATACGCTCGTTTATCAACACAATGTTTCCCAGCTATCATGGCAACGAGGCCACGGGATATGTCATACTCGCCACGCGTGAATAGTGCTGGCGATGCATATTTATATGAGGGAATATACTGATTCCATGGACCGTGAGCAGTATAATTTTCCTGTAGAATCTTTATTCGAAGAACTTCACACCGGTGCGGAAGGCCTGAGCTCTGCTGACATCCCCGCGCGCCAAGAACGGTACGGGCGCAACGTGCTCCGTGCGGAAAAGGGCATATCCCCCCTTATGATATTTGCCCAGCAGTTCAAGGATGTCCTTACGCTTATCCTCGTTTTTGCCGCCGTTGTATCACTCGTAATCGGGGACCTCTCCGATGCCATCCTCATAGCCATTATTCTCGTGGGAAATGCACTATTGGGATTTATCCAGGAATACAAGGCTGAAAAGTCCCTCGAGTCCCTAAAGGAATATCTCACACTCGAGACCACGGCCATCCGAGACGGGAAGAAGGTGCGCATTTCTGCCGAGGAGATCGTTCCCGGGGACATCGTTGTCCTTGAGGCGGGCGACAGCGTGCCGGCCGATGCGCGGATAATTGCCGCGCAGAATCTCATGGTGGACGAGTCGATGCTCACAGGCGAATCCCTCCCTGTCGACAAGGGCGCCGCGGATATACCTGGCATGGCGCTTGTGGCCGAGCAGACAAACATGATTTTTATGGGGACTGATGTCGTCCGTGGGTCTGTCCGCGCCGTTGTCGTGGCAACAGGAATGCATACGCAGATCGGATCGATTGCTAGGCTTATCACGCCACGTGAGGAAACATATTTCCAAAAAAAGCTCGACAGCCTCGGCAAGCTCTTGGGAAAGGCGGTCATCGTCATCGCCGGTATCGTTTTGGTACTAGGCATCTACGACCAGGAACCGGTGTTGGATATGGTGCTTATCGCCCTGAGCCTCGCCGTGGCCGCAATCCCTGAAGGCCTTCCCGCGGTCGTCACCATAACACTTTCCCTCGGCGTGAGGAAAATGGCGCAGCTCAACGCGGTCATCAAGCGGCTGCCCGCAGCTGAAACACTCGGCTCCTGTACGGTGATCTGTTCGGATAAGACCGGCACCATCACCAAGAACAAGATGACGGTGCGGAGCCTCTTTTTCAACAAGGGGGAGATGCCTGCCGATGATGTCATGCTTTCAGACCCTTTGGCCTACCGTGTCCTCGAGGCAGGGGCATGCTGCAACACGGCTTCCCTTGATGGCCGCATCGGCGACCCCACCGAGCTTGCGCTGCTTGACATCGCCAAGTCTGCGGGATATTCGCCCCATTCGGTCCGAAGGGGTATTATTCCGTTTGACTCCGACCGGAAGCGCATGTCCGTCGTCTGCGACATCGAGGGCACCCTCGTGCAGTACTGCAAGGGGGCACCTGAAGCGGTGCTTGAGGTCTGTGACAGGATTATTGATGATTCGGGCACCAGGCCCCTTACACAGGGCGACAGGGATTCCCTTTTGGCACAAAACGATGTGTATGCGGACAGGGCGCTCAGGGTTCTTGGATTCTCGTTTAGGGAGGTGCAGTCGCCGGACGCCCCAGAGGAACATCTCGTTTTTGTCGGGCTCCAGGCGATGATAGACCCGCCCAAGGACGGTGTTGCATCTGCAGTCTCCACCTGCCACAGGGCCGGCATCAAGGTAGTTATGATTACCGGGGACCATGCTCGGACCGCACAGGCTATCGCTAGGGAGGTCGGCATCTTTCAAGAAGGGGACCTCATACGTACCGGCCATGATATCGAGGCCATGGAGGAAGGGGAGCTTGAGCGTATCGTATCGCGCGTGTCCATCTTTGCCCGGGTAAATCCCGAGCACAAGCTCCGTATTGTCGAGGCGCTGCGTGCAACGGGCCATGTCATAGCAATGACTGGCGATGGCGTCAACGACGCACCTGCACTCCGGAACGCGGATATCGGCATCGCCATGAACAGCGGGACGGATGTCTCAAAGGAGGCGGCCGATATGCTGCTGCTCGATGATAACTTCACCACCATCGTTGAGTCCGTGTCAGAGGGAAGGCATATTTTTGACAACATTCGCAAGTTCGTGCGCTACCTCCTTTCCACTAATTTCGGAGAGGTGTCTACCATCCTCCTTGCAAGCATCGTGGGATTTCCCCTGCCGCTTGTCGCGGTCCAGATACTTTGGATTAATCTGCTTACCGACGGCCTGCCCGCACTCTCCCTGGCATTTGAGCCGCGGGAGCGCTTGACCATGGCCCGCCCCCCGCGCAATCCGAAGGAAAACATCGTGGATCGCTCGATGATGGGCACTATTCTCTACGTTGGCATCATCATGGCGATAGGTACGCTCTTCCTTTACGACAGGGCCCCAGCGGGCAAGGGTATGACACTGGCGTTCACGACCTTGGTACTCTTTCAGCTTTTCAACGTCTTTAACTGCCGGTCTTTCTCGGAGTCTATCCTTTCTAGCGGCAAGAATCTCTACCTGTTCGGCGCCGTGGCGCTGTCATTCGTACTCCAGCTCTGCGTTATATACATCGGGCCGCTCAACGATGTGTTTTATACCGTTCCTCTGGCCTTGGGGGACTGGATGTGGATGAGCGCGGTCGCAGCGTTTGTTGTGGTGGTGGAAGAGGTGAGAAAACTCGTGTATCGCAGGCGTGCTGCACATGCTTAATAAGGGGGAGATACTACATATCTCCATGGCCACCGAATCGCCCCGGCAGGAAACGACACCGCTTTGGCGGCTTGTCGTCCTGTATTTGCGGCACATTACCCAACGCCGGTAAGGATGTCCTCGCTGCCCTAATCGCTTTAGCGGGAGCTGGACCAACGTCCTGACGAGGGCGCTGTGCATGATATCGTCGTTGGTCTTATCGCGCAGGCCCCCATTACGGGCGGCAGGTCTTCATACGGCGCCATGGCGCTTGTCGCCTCTGACGAGGTTCTGGCCGCGCTTGCATACGGAATGCTCGAGTACGAGGGGGGAATCGTGTTTATGGGGTCGCCCTTTGTGGCCGCCATCGTAAATCGGGGCTTCTTCAGGCGCCGCGCCCCGTATTTTAGGGAGTCTGTGTGCTCGCTTTCCCCGAGCTGCAGCATTACCTTGACTGCGACGGTTCGTCCGGGGATGTTGATCTTCTTTACGTTTCGTTTACCAGAAAGCCCACGGCCTTCAGCCGTGGGGTGAATTGATTCTACTTACTATTTTCAACATGGTCTAGGCCGCTTCCCGACCCCTCGTCCAATGGGGCGTCAAGGAACGCATCTGTTTTGATGAGGTTGACTTCGAGATTGTACGTCTCGTCAAGGCCCATCGTTGCGGACGCGACGGTAAAGTCGAGCACGTGCCCGCCAGTGGTCCTGTCATCCGTAAGGTAGTGGAGATGGAAGTTAGTAACATTGATGCCGCTAGCGTAGTACGGCATCCAGAATCCCACGATGGTGCCCTTTGTCTCCCCTATCTCAAACACCACCTGGTCCTTCACAACCTCAAGCAGCGGCGGGTAGGGCCGTACCTGCGCCGGGACGCTTCGTGTCTTCATGGATGAAAACGTGCCGTCGATGCGGATGGCGTACATGATATTACTTGAAGGGAGAATCGACTCGATATGCGCTTCAACGTCATCCATGGACATCCCTTCGGAGAGCCCCCCGACAATGTCTGCATCAAAAAACGTGACAGCAGCAAATGGCGTGAACACGTTATCTGGTATGGCGTATGCCACGCCGTCGGTACGCACATGGTACGCGCTGCCGCCAAGGAGAATCATCTCCCCGTCAAGCGCCTGGACTGTCCCAAGGCCGAAGTCTCCGTACGTACGCAAAGTCTCAAAGCTCATGTCCCCATCGTAGACGCCCTCCAACAGCGCGTCGATGGTCGAGGTCTGGAAGAGCGTGTCATCGTCAATCTGTGTGTCATCACCGGTGATGCATCCTGCAGAACAAGCCGCAACAAGCATCAGCACGGCCACGATATGCCAAGTTGGTCGCATATTAATCACATGGCATTGTCTTATCTGCACATAAAGGCTTTTTTGCTACAAATATTACGTTATCCGACTTACTCACACCACAAAAACAATTGGTCATATAGTCGGCATCCCCATCTGCCATATCCCTTTCTATGGCAGCTCGGCCTTGTATCCTGTGAACTGCTGTAGCTGATAGAATGACCAACTGGTTGGCGTGTAGTTGAACGAGCGAGTGTGCTTTTTGTTGTTTCTGATTCCTGACAGATTCTCCAATTTTATTACGGCATTTTGTCCTTTTGCCATCTCAACAATCTTTCTGCCCATCCTGTGATTGGTGCAACAGACGATGCGCTGCCCCCCGTCATTTATCTTCCTGGGTGCGCTGTGCGTTTCTTCCATCCAGGGCATGCGTCGCATTCTTTATCAGCACCCTTTACCGGTACTTCGGGCACCATATGGGGTGATACCCGATGCTAAAGACCACAGTTGACGTTTCGTTCCATACCTGGGGCGAAAAAATAGAGTTGTAACAAGAAAAATAATGCTAGATTGGATATCTGCAATAAAGTAAACAAAGTCAATTCATCCTACGGCTGAAGGCCGTGGATTTTCTGGTAAATCTGGCGTAAAATAATACACATTATGAACACATTATTTCCATAAGGTTTATAAAGTGCCTTCTACCGATATGTTTTTAGTAGTATAACGGAGGTATGTTATGATGCATTCAAAAAAATATTTACTACCGTATGTTGTTGTAATACTGATGCTCTGCGCGCTTGCGGCAGGTTGTATTTCCTCTGACGATACTGACGGGCCTGATGCCGTAACGCTCAAGGTGCTTCACGCCGGGAGCCTTACTGGGCCCTTCGAGGAAATAGAGGCTGCCTTTGAGGCTGAATACGACTATATCGATGTACAGCTCGAACCAGCCGGAAGCTCTGCCTGTATCAGGAAGATTACTGACACCGGGATTGAGGCCGATATACTCGCATCTGCCGACTATACGCTCATACCAGCGATGATGATGCCGGACTTTGCGGACTGGTACATCGCGTTTGCCAACAATGAGATGGTGCTAACCTACTCAGACAAGAGCGTCTACGCCGATGAGATTACCCCTGAGAACTGGTATGACATCCTGAGGCGCGACGATGTCATCTGGGCGTTTTCCAACCCCAATCTCGACCCGTGTGGTTACCGGACGCCAATGGTCATCCAGCTTGCAGAGGACTACTACGGAGACGATATGATCTTCGATGACCTTATCGGTTCCCAGACTGCTATTTACTGTACTGAGGAAGGCGACAAGATGAATCTTTTCGCACCCGAGGACCTCAATCCAGACACTGCCCACGTTACTATCCGTGACAAGTCTGTAGAGCTCGTATCTATGGTCCTTGAAGGTGGATTGGACTACGCCTGGGAGTACCTCTCTGTCGCAGAGCAGAACGACCTTCTCTACGTGTCCCTGCCAAAGGCAATCAATCTGAGCTCAGTGTCTTTTGCAGACGATTACGCATTGGTCACTATCACCACATCGGACGGGAACACGAATGTGGGAAAGCCGATTGTGTATGGTGTTACCATACCAACAAACGCCCCTAACGCCGAAGAGGCCGCACTCTTTGTAGAGTTTATCATCAATGAATTCGGGCAGAGCGTCTTTGAGTCCCAGGGACAGCCCCCGCTTGTGCCATCAGTAGCCAGCGATGTGTCTCTCGTCCCGGAATCCCTGCAGGAACTTGTATCAGAGATGTAATATGAATCTGGGGGGGCCCATACAGTTTGGAAAGCGGAATCCGCTTTCCGTTATTTTCTTTTTAATAGGGATAATCATAATCATTTTCGTTATCGCAACGCTGTTTAATCTCCTGTTCAGGCAGCTTATCGTCAATACCGACAATTTCATCCGCGTTTCACAGGACTCCGCGGTACTGCGGTCTATCTGGCTAACGCTCTATACATCGTTTATCGCCACTATCATCTCCGTTGTGCTGGGAACTCCTCTGGCATATGTGCTTGCACGCCACCGATTTCCGGGGAGGCAGGTCCTCGAGGCGCTTATCGATATCCCCGTTATCATCCCCCATACCGTTGCCGGCATCGCATTGTTTTCCCTGCTTATGCGGAAAGGCACGGTCGGCTCGGTCTTCGAGTCGCTGGGCATCGTCTTCCAGGATTCCCTTTGGGGAATCGTTGCAGCGATGTTCTTTGTGAGCTACCCGTTTTTCGTCAATGCCGCCAAGGAGGGCTTTGTCAGCGTCAATCCCAACTACGAGCGCGTGGCGCGAACACTCGGCGCAAGCCAGGCGCGCGCGTTTCGTACCATCGCATTGCCCCTCGCCGCGCCCAACATCGTATCCGGGGCGATAATGTCCTGGGCACGGGGCGTCAGCGAGTTTGGCGCTGTTGTAATCATCGCCTACTATCCCATGATAGCATCGACCCTTATACTCTACCGATTCAACACGGGGGGGCTGCAGGAGTCGCAGCCCATCGCGGTGCTGCTTATCATCATCTGCTTTGTAACATTCCTGACAATGCGGCTCGTGTCGCGCAAAAAGAGGTAATCCCGCATGATCCGCATAGAGAACCTTTCAAACAACTGGGACGACATCTTCGCCCTCAGGGACATCACGCTGCATATCCGGGACGGCGAGTACTTTGTCATATTGGGCCCCACCGGCTCGGGAAAGACCTTGCTGCTCGAGCTTATCGCGGGCATCTACGTTCCCCGCGAGGGAACCATATCACTGGGGGGGGGCGATGTCACGCAGCTGTCGCCGGAAAAGCGGAACGTCGGATTCCTCTATCAGGACTATAGTCTCTTTCCCCACTATGATGCCCGGAAAAACATCGGCTACGGGCTTGATGTGCGCGGCATGCCGAAAGGCGAGAAGGATGCCCGTGTGGATGAGCTTATCGACCTCCTTTCCATCCGCCATCTCGAGCACCGGGACGTGGAGACGCTTTCAGGTGGCGAGCAGCAGAAGGTCGGGCTTGCCCGGGCGCTTGCGCCCCGCCCGCGCATCCTCCTTCTTGATGAACCGTTTTCCGCCCTCGACGAGTCAACAAAATCGGGGCTTATGGCTGAGATGCGCGCCGTCCATAACAGGGAAAAGGTCACCATCGTCCACGTGACCCATAGCCAGGAGGAGGCCATGGTCATGGCAGACCGCATCGGCATCATGATGGACGGCCAGATTGTACAGGTCGGCACGCCGGAGGAGATTTTTTATAAGCCGCAATCAACGGATGTTGCAGCATTCGTAAAGATAGAGAACATATGGTCCGGCATCGTCAGCGAGTCGACGCCAGACTGCGCGACAGTCGACGTGGGCCCTGTGTCCATACTGGCACCTCCGGACGGCTATGTGGCAGGCGATACGGTCAGGGTCATGCTGCGCCCCGAGGATGTCATACTCGGCGCACCATCCGGGGGAAGCGCCCGAAACACGCTTTCCGGAATCGTCGTGTCCGTTGAGCCGCGAGGGTTTTACTCGCTTGTGCGTGTTGACTGCGGCATACCCGTCACGGCTGCGGTGACAAAGCAGTCAATGGAGCGCCTGTCCGTTACCCCTGGGGATGCGATGGATGTGGCATTCAAGCTGACCGCACTTCACGTCATTCCCCAGTAGGGTTGTACCATGAACTTGCTCAAGCTTATCGGATTCGAAGCGGCAACACGTATAATACGGGAGCTTACTGCACCTATCACAGACAGGGAATCGGTACCCGTTTCTGCAAGCAGGGGGCGCGTCCTCTCTGACGATGTCGTGGCCCCGTATGACGTTCCCGGGTATCCAAAGTCCCAGATGGACGGATATGCGGTACGCGTTTGCGACCTAGCGGGGGCGACAGAGTCGGCGCCCGTTCCACTCGAGCTTGTCGGCATGGTCCATGCGGGGGACAATCCCCCCTTCTCCATATCGGCCGGAACCTGTGCATATGTCGCCACCGGCGCAGCCGTTCCCAATGGCGCCGACGCCGTTGTCATGAGGGAGGACTGCGACGAGAGCGATTCCTCGCGCATCGCCGTACGGGTGCCTGCGGTCGCCGGCCAGCATATCATGAAGCCCGGATTCGATGTTTCGATGGGGGCCGTGCTCTGGCCTGCTGGAACCCGCATAACGCCCCGCATGGTCGGCGTCATGTCCGGTGCGGGCATCAGTATGGCCAATTGTGTCCGCAGGCCCCGCATAGCGATCATCTCCACCGGCAACGAGATCGTACAGGCAGGCAACCCAGCCGCGTATGGTAAGACACACGACGCCAATGCGCCCTTTTTGTGTGCCTCGGCCGAGGCGGACGGGGCCGATGCCACGTATCTCGGCATTGCCGCAGACGATCCGGATAGCCTTCGCACGATCCTTTCCTGTGCCTCCGCATACGATATGATTATCCTTTCCGCCGGTGTGTCCAAGGGGCACCGGGACCATGTCCTCGGGGCCATCGCCGAGGTGGGCGCCATACATTTTCACGGATTGGCGGTCAAACCGGGAAAACCAACTGTTTTTGCGACAGCCGGCCCCACCGTTATCTTCGGGCTTCCCGGCCATCCGACGTCGTGTTTTACCATATACTCCCTTCTGGCGCGCCCGGCCCTTCTGCGGCTCATGGGCATGGAAAACCCTTTAAGTGTCAGTAGGCATCCTTTGAGCAGGCATCTCTTTGTGCCGATGGGCAGGAAACAGTTTCTGCCGGTCAGGTTCGAAGGCGGCACGGCAGTCCCCCTCTTTCGGGGAAGTGGGGCGCTGAGCAGTTTCCAGTTCGCCGAGGGATTCGCCGTATTGGGCGAGCATGATGAATATCTTGACGAGGGGGACATAGTGGATGTCATTCATCTAGGCGAGTGATGGAATGCCCAAAGAATCGAGTCCGATAACCACCATACGCATCGCACTGACAAAACGGTGCAATCTTTCCTGCATTTTCTGCCATGGCGAGGGTGAACCGCGCCCCAACGGCCATGATTACGAGCTGTCCGCACAGGACATAGATTTCCTTCTTGAGGCAGCATCGCGCCTCGGTATCACCAAGGTAAGATTTACCGGCGGAGAGCCGCTGCTGCGCACTGATATAGCAGACATCGTCTCATCTGCGTCCCGGCATATGGACGATGTCTCTATTTCTACAAACGGCGTGCTCCTGTCTTCGCTTGCCGCACCACTCAGGGATGCGGGCCTGTCGCGGGTCAATGTCACCATCAACAGCCTCTCCCCTGAGACGTATGCGTACATGACAGGGTATGACCGTCATGCAGAGGTCCTCCGGGGCATCGAGGCGGCATATGATGCAGGGCTGACGCCGCTTAAGCTCAACATGGTCCTTATCAAGCGTAACATGCACGAGCTGGATGACCTCATCGCTACGATACGGGAGGGCATGATCCTTCAGGTCATAGAGCTTATATCGCCCCGGGAAGGGGAGGGTACTGCCTTTTACCGTGAAAATCATGTGCCGGTGGGCCCCATCGAAGCGTATCTTGCCGCCCGCTCCACGGATGTGCGGGTACGTACAAAACACAACAGGAAGGTGTATTGCCTGCCACAGCATGTTGAGGTAGTGGGCTCGATGCACAATCCCCAGTTCTGCCGGAACTGCTCGAGCATCCGCGTGACAAGCGAGGGGTATATCAAAAAATGCCTCTTTGACAACGACCATCTCGCGCGAATCGAGGATTTTACCGATGTCGACGCCATAGAGCGGTCCCTGGCGGCCGCTATACGCGAAAAGCACCCGTACTGGTGAGCAATGTGCGCGTCACGGTGAAGTATTTTGCGCGAACACGGGAAGTCGCGGGGGCAACGGGGGAGACTGTTGAGCTGCCGGGCGGTTCAACTGTCGCCGTGCTTGCGCGGCACCTGTCACGCAGATACGGCAGGGTGTGGGATTCCCTTCCGCTGCTGTATGCGGTAAACCAGGAGCATGCGGATGAAAATACCATTTTAAATGATGGCGACGAAGTAGGTATACTGTATCCCGCAAGCGGTGGTTAGATGATACGCATCCAGCACGACGACTTTTCCATTGATGAGCATGTTCGCGCCATGCGAACCGAGCGCTGCGGCGCGCTATCCATTTTTGTCGGCACGGTAAAAAGCCCTGTCGACGGGCATGCTGTGCTTGCACTGCAACTCGAGGCGTACGAGTCCATGGCACAAAAGGAGCTCGAGTCCATCGAGGCGGAGGCACGGGCGCGCTACGGGCTGGGCAACGTGCTGGTCATCCACCGGGTGGGCATGCTGCGACCCGGGGACACCATCGTACTTATCATCACCGCGGCCGAGGCGCGTGCAGAGGCATGTGACGGCATGAGGTATATTCTTGAGGAACTCAAACGGAGGGTCCCTCTCTTTAAGAAGGAACATATGGAGTCAGACAGTTTTTGGCATGGTGAAGAACATGGGACTAACACATGTAAGTGATTCTGGCGTGAACATGGTGGATATTTCCGCCAAGGCGCCGAGCGTGCGGACAGCACTCGCCCGCGGCACCATCGGATTGCGGGCCGATACGATAGCGCTTATCAGGGATGACGGCGTCACGAAGGGCAACGTGCTGGCAACAGCCCAGATAGCCGGCATCATGGCGGCAAAGAACACATCGGCACTCATACCCCTGTGCCACCAGCTTTCCCTTGACCAGGTCAACATATCGTTTGAGCTGGGCACCGAGGCGATTGTCGCATCATGCACGGCGCAAACGACTCACGGCACCGGGGTGGAGATGGAGGCCCTTGTCGGCGTCTCCACTGCGCTTTTGGCCATATGGGACATGGTCAAGGCAAACGAGAAGGATGCGGCCGGCCAGTATCCCGTTACCGCAATCACCAACATACATGTCGTACGTAAGGAGAAGTGATGTAATGTCAACGCAATCACACACGTCAAGCGCACCGCGCTCATATTCTTTTTTTGTCATTACCGTATCGGACTCCTGCTATGCCGAGGAGAGCGAGGACAGGTCCGGCCCGCTTATCATCTCCGCCCTCGAGGACGGCAACACCTTTGTGGGGTGCACTACCGTGCCTGATGACAAGTCTGAGATAGAGCAGGCGGTCCTCTCCGCGCTCTACGCCGCAGACTGTGTCATCACCACCGGCGGGACCGGCATCACAAAGCGCGATGTCACCATCGAGTCGGTACGCCCCCTCCTTGACAAGGAGATACCGGGATTCGGCGAATTGTTCCGCCGGATCAGTTATAATGAGGTGGGCGGCGCCGCTATCATATCGGGCGCGATGGCCGGCGTCATCGACAAGCGGGTGATATTCTGCCTGCCGGGCAGCGTCAATGCGGTGCGTACCGGCGTTGAGATAATCCGGAGCGAATGTTACCACCTCATCAAGCACGCGAGGGAATGAGCATGGGAAAGTTCAAGCGGCTTATGCCATACGACGAGGCGCTGGATGCGATGAGGGCGCACCTCGTGCCGCTTGATACGGAAGAAGCACCCACAATCAGTGCAATAGGGCGTATCCTGGCTCAGGACGTCATTGCGGATTCGGACTCACCGCCATTCGACCGGGCCGCAATGGACGGGTATGCCGTTATCGCCGCCGACACCGCGGCAGCGGGCGCCGTGCTATCCATTGTCGATGCCATCACGGCCGGCGGCATACCTTCGCGCGCCATCTGCAGAGGGGAGGCCGCCCGTGTCATGACTGGTGCCATGATGCCCGATGGCGCAGATGCCGTATTGATGCAGGAATACGCATCTGAAACGGACGGTGCGGTAACGGCATTCAAGGCAATCCCCCCCGGTACCCACATATCCCGCAAGGGAGAGGACATATCCCGTGGCCAGTGCGTACTGAAGAGGGGGGCGATGCTCGCCCCCGAGCATGTCGCACTGCTCGTGTCCCTCGGCATACGGAACGTTATCTGCTACGCCATGCCACGTGTGGCCATACTCGCCACCGGTGACGAGCTTGCCACCCCGGGAACAGACGTCTCTGCGGGCCATATCATTGATAGCAACTCAGGCATGCTGACGGGTCTTGCCAGCATGTGCGGGTGTGCGGTAACGCTTTGCGAGACCGTCGCCGATGACCGTGATGCGCTTCGCGGGGCACTCGCCAGGGCAAGGGGAGCGGCCGATATGGTGCTTGTAACAGGCGGAAGCTCATTTGGAGACAAGGATTATGCCCAAGAGGTGATAGGCAATCTTGTGTTCCATGGGGTGGCGGTAAAGCCGGGAAAACCATTCGGATTCTCAGAGGGCAGGCAACCAGTCTTCATGATGTCTGGATACCCAGTCGCCGCGTTTATGCAGATGTATCTTTTTTTCATCCCCTACTTGGAGGCGCTTACAGGCGCCACCATGCTGGCCCGCGTGCTGCTCCCCCTCAGCGAGCAGGTGGGCACCTCGCTTGGCAGGGCGGTTGTCGTGAGGGCGAGGGTGCATGACGGGATGGCGGTGCCGATCCGCAGGTCGGGCTCAAGCAAGCTGTCCTCGCTGGCATGGGCCGACGGGTTCGTACTCTCATCCGCCCTGGAAGAGGGGATAAATGCGCATGAGCGCCATGTCTTCACATTTTTCCTTATGTGAGGGGTGTAACAACGGCGCCTTATCCCGTGCAATAGGTATTTAACGGTTGCACGTACCAACAATTCCATGCACATGCCTGCGTATGAAGGGGGAAGCATCGTTAATCTCATGACGTCTATCGGGCGGCATTTCGGTGCGTTCCTGCCATACAAACCACTGGAATGCCTGCACGACACCATACGGGCCGGCGATACGGTGGTCCTAGTCGTCATAGATGGCCTCGGATACGAATTCCTTCGTGCAAAGGGGGAGGGAAGCGTGCTTTTTTCCCACATGCGGGGGTGGATGACCTCTGCGTTCCCCTCCACGACCTCCGCAAGCCTTACCACGTTTGCCACTGGCGTGGCCCCGCAGCAGCATGGCATCACCGGTTGGTTCATGCACCTTAAGGAGGTGGGCATGGTACTCAAGATACTGCCCTTTACGCCGCGGCTCGGTTCGACATCCCTTGTGGATATGGGCATCGACCCACTGCAGATTTTTGACCAGCAGACCATATACGACCTATTAGGCGTTCCCTCTCATTTCGTCACCCATGAGATGTTTGCCGATTCCGTGTATACCCTTGCCATGACCCATGGCGCGCAGGGGCATTACTACACGGACCTGGGCGGATTCGCCGACTCCGTTTGCGAGGCCGCAACTGCCGGCGGGCAATCATACGTGTATGCGTACTGGCCGAAATTTGATACGGTATCCCACATGCACGGCATATCCTCTCCCGAGGCGTATGCCCACTTCCTCGAGATTGACGGTGCCGTTTCTCGTATCATCGAACGGTTGGCCGGCACGAAGACGACGATTATCGTAACTGCGGACCATGGCCTCATCGACGTGAAAGAAGAGGACATCGTCAGGCTTGGCGACCACCCAGCCATGGTTTCATGCCTCTCTCAGCCGATCTGCGGCGAGGCACGGGCGGCATATTGCTATGTGCACCCGTCCAAGGCGGGCGAGTTTGAGAAGTACGTTTCAGAGGCACTTGGAGATATCTGCACCTGCTTTCCCTCGCATGAGATTGTCGAGAGCGGTTATTACGGGCTGGGGGAACCGCACGCAGCACTCAATGACCGTGTCGGGGACTACATCCTGATTATGCACGACACGCATGTTCTTGTAGACCGGCTGCTGGGCGAGCCTGATCACATCATGGTGGGGTATCATGGCGGCCTGAGCGAGGGTGAGCTGTTTGTACCCCTTATCATAGCCCGGTGCTGAGCCCTATTCCACGGCGCGGCATCGACGTTACGGCCGCCCTTTCCGAATTGCCTCTTAAGGGCTGGCGAAGAGCAGGCCCTATGCACCACTCGCCATCCGCACTCCACGGGGTCGCCTGCCCCGCATGCATTCTGGAAGATTATTCGCGCCTTTCTGCAGCATTGAAGAAGTATATCATCTTACGCCAGTCCATGACGCCGTACGGCATGCCACTTGTGGCATTGGCACCGTTTTTGGTCCGCTATGCACTTTCCACCACGCAGCTTCAGGACATAATATCCCGCCTGTGGATGCAGGGGGAAATCGTGCAGGCCGTACCTAATCACTTTGCAGTCGTTTCCATTGGGGACAAAAAGGGGTAATGGCGCGGGAACCAATGTTACAAGGGC
The DNA here is from genome assembly GCA_964435645.1 of uncultured Thermococci archaeon. GTDB lineage: Archaea > Methanobacteriota_B > Thermococci > Methanofastidiosales > NM3 > JAHKLV01. Next base: position 16,697 of record CAYSZY010000005.1, read on the forward strand.
ACCGCCGGGCGCCTGTCGGGGATGCACTCCACGCTGGTGATGCCCGTACGTACCGCATCTGAAACGTACAGGGCGCAGTAGCACATCCCGTGCTCCGCAATGTCCGCATCCCTGTAGTCGCACGGGCAGATGATATCGCGGTCCTTTTTTATGTCCCCCGATGCCAGCCTGCAGGGGCATGACATATACCCGTACCGTTCCCTGTTTTCAAGAAGCCCGGCGATGAGCACTTTCGTCAGGCCCCAATCCTCATTGAGGCAGTATCCCTTGGCACGGGCGCCGGTACGTAGGGCGGCAGCTATCATCTGAAGCTGCCTTTCATCATGGGCCGTCACGCCAGCGCCTCCCGTATCCGTTCCTCGTCAAATCCCAGTATGGCTTTTCCATTTACCAGCAGCGTTGGAAATGAGAGCGCGGCATTTTTTTCCCGTACCGCTTCTAACGCCTCTTTCCGGTCAGCCCCTTCAAGCCGGTCGACATAGGCGTATCGGTACGCAACCCCCATTTCCGTGAGCAGGCCCCGTGTCTTCCTGCACCACCCGCACGTGCTGAGCGCGTAGAGCGTTACATCCCCCTTGTTGGTTCCGTCAACATGATTAAATTCCATAATCCCACCATGTTTATTGGGGGTTGCGGCACAAAAAGGCTTTTGGTCAGAAGAGCGCTGTTGCGCCCATATATGTGAAAAGTGCGCCAAACGCCAGCAGGATGGATACCGATATCACCGTGAGCGCTCGCTCGGCTCGATGGCCGATGCGCGTTGCGGACTTGTTGGTGACAATCGACACGAATCCCAACCACGCCGCATCGCACCCCTCGTGCACCAGGATAAATGCAAGAAGCCCTAACAGCCCGAACTCAGTCGCCTGGATAATGAGGGTAAATCCCACGGTAAGCCACCATATGACAAAGTACGGCGATAGCGCACTGAGGACGATGCCCGTTACCATGCCCCTTCGCGAGCCAACGCGCTCGGTGGATTGCCGGGATGCATCGTACGCGAGGTACAGGAGCACAATGCCGCCCACCAGGGCTATGGCGCCCTTGAGCGATTCGCTTTCCGCCATGGTCCCAAAGAAGTAGAGCAGGAGAATAAGCGGAATCTCGACGCCGGCATGCCCAAGCGTTATATGGAATCCCGCATACTTGTTTGTCCGTGCCTCGGCTATGGTGGCAGCGAGGATAGGCCCCGGCGCGAGCACACCGCTTATTGATATGAGCACGACACTTGCCAAGAACGCCAAGAATTCCATGGTGCTACCCACACAATTGCCCATATTTAAACATTCGGCTGGTGCTCGTGCTGTTTGGCCCATGCCGTGGCCCAGGTGTGGCCAACTAGGGAGGACATGACGTTGCCTGCCACCATCGACCACCATATGAGCTCGATATCCCCCTCCATTATGCGCGAGACATACAGGGAGATTGGCAGCACCACAAGCCACGACCGTGTAAATGCGATGGCAAACGGGGGCCTGCCGCGCCCGGCCGCCTGGAATACCGCCGCGGACATGATGGAGAGCGGGACAAGGGGGTACACAAGCACATTGATGCGCATGTAGGCAACACCCATCGCCTGCACCGCCGCATCGTCAACAAAGATGGCGTATATCGCCTCGGGAATCAGGAAAAAGACTGCTGCGCAAACGCTCATAAACGGTATGAGCAGCTTGTAGGCGTAGGTGCGAAGCGCCCTGACCTGGTGCTGGCGCCCAGCGCCCCAGTAATAACCTGCGGCGGAGATAAACGCCCCCGACAGTCCGAACATGGGAAGAAACGCCAGCGACTCTATCCTGAATCCGACACCGAATACCGCCAGGGCGTCTCCCCCATAGGTTGCCAGTATCGCGTTCATTGCAAAGAGCGAGACAGAATACGAAAGCTGCGAAAGCGAAGCTGGTATCCCCACCGCGAGTATGGGCGCAGCGAGCTTTGCCCGCGGAACACCGAGTGGAGCTGTGAGGTCTATGTCTTGCGCGTCTTTTCGCAGCACGCAGTATGCCCCGATGGCAAGGGAAGCGTACCGGGCGATGACGGTGGCAATTGCCGCCCCCTGGACGCCCCACCCGAGCCCGAATATGAGCAGGGGGTCGAGCGCAACGTTTGCCAGGGCGGCGCTGGACATGACTAGCATGGCGCGGCGGGTGTCGCCGATGCCCCTGAGAATTGCATCGATGCCGAGTGAGAGAAAGATTGCGGGAGCCCCGAGAAGAATGATCCCCAGGTAGTCCGTTGCATAGCCGTAGACCTCCGGCGGCGCCCCTAAAAGCCCGATGATGCCATTTATCGCGACAAGGCCCACGACGGTGCAGGCGGTGCCGATAATCGCCCCCAACCCCAGCGTGACGCGTGCGGCGTTGTCGGCGGTGCCGAACTTATGCCCCCCTATTGAACGCGCTATCAGCGACTGTGCCCCGATGCCGATGCCCCCGCCGAGGGCTATCATGACCATCTGCACGGGATACGCGATGCTGATGCCTGCCAGGGCCTCTGCATTGATGCGGCCGACAAAGATGGCATCAACAACATTAAATGCGGTCTGCAGGCTGAATGCGAGGATGAGGGGAACGGCAAGTACGAGAAGCCCATAGAGTGGGCGCTCTTCCAGAATGCGGTATTTATTCGGTACTGTCCTGCCCATTGCCCAACCACATCCTTGCGATTTTACCCCATACGCCGCTTATCTTAATTCTATGGTAACTTCCCCTATTGGGCCAAGCTCATATATCCGTTCGGCGTGATACACCCTCCCGATGACATTGACAGGTGACGCCGGCTCGGGGTCCTCTCCCGCCGAAGCGGGCGTTTTTCCAAAGAAGATGCAGATGACGTCCCCCGGCGGCCAGAATGCCATATCCCCCACTGCAAGGCCGGACGTAGCTTGCTCGCCATCTTCGTGAAATTTCACGCCGAAATACAGCTCTCCGCCCCATGATACGGGATGTGCCGTCAAGGGTAGCGCCGCAAGAAATGCCGCGGCGGTACGTGGGCTGCGCGAGGGGTCGACAACACCCTCGAACTCCGCCCCGTTGATGCGTATGGTGATTGGGATGTGTTCCATATGCCATAAGAGACAACATATATTAAGAGTGTTGCGATAAGCATAACATGAACATACTTGTCGCTTATTATTCACGCACTGGCACGACATCACGTGTCGCCAGGGAGCTTGCCACGTCACTCGGCGCCGATATCGGGGAGATTCAGGATACCGCCAATCGGTCGGGCCCCATCGGTTACCTCCGTTCGGGTTTCCAGGCCGTTTCCAATAAGCAAGCTGTCATACGCCCGTTTGGGCATTCGTGTGCGGGCTATGACATTGTCGTTATCGGCACGCCGGTGTGGGCCGGCAGAATGTCCTCGCCCGCCAGGGCCTTCATGCTGAAATACGGTTCGCAGATACGTTCCGCCGCCCTCTTTTGTACCATGGGCTCATCAGGTGCCAAAAAGACACTTGTGGGCATGCAGTCGGAGCTTGCATGCCCTGTTATCGCCACGGCGCAGTATAAGGCAAAAGCGGTACGGGGAGATTTAGTGGCACAGCTTGTGGGGCCATTTGCACAGGAAATACTGTCGGCTGCATCATCACGCGACGCGGCGGGCTCTCCACGGGGGCAGGGCGCCGTATAGCATGGGCCACAGGGGGGATGGTGTGAACAATACGACGACGGGGCCCGCGGCACCCGCATTCTCATTGGACCAAATTTCAAAATCATACCGTACCGTGCAGGCACTCTTTCCCATAACACTTGACGTGGCAAGCGGGTCAGTAGGGCTTCTTGGTCCCAACGGTGCCGGAAAGAGCACACTTATCAAGATTATGATGCGCCTTATAGCGCCATCTTCAGGTTCGGTGCGCGTCCTGGGGGGCGATGCGGCAGCAGATGATGTTGTGGACCGCATCGGTTACATGCCTGAGCACGACTGCCTTCCCCGCTCAATGTCCGCGGTACGCTTTGTATCCTACATGGGCCAGCTTGCCGGGCTTTCGCCGGATGTCGCCATGGGGCGCACCCACGATATGCTCGACTATGTGGGGATGGGGCAGGCGCGATACCGGAAAGTCAAGGAATACTCCACCGGCATGAAGCAGAAGGTCAAGATGGCCCAAGCGCTGGTCCACGACCCGCAGATCGTCTTTTTTGACGAACCGACAAACGGCCTTGACCCCGAAGGGCGCAAGGAAATGCTCGACCTGCTTCGCGATGTCGCATCTACGGGGAAAAGCATCGTCCTAAGCTCGCACCTCCTGCCTGACGTGGAGTACGTGTGTGACGATGTCATCATCCTGCATGGCGGCAGGCTCCTGATGTACGATACCCTCGCATCGGCGCTCGGTGCGGAAAAGACCGTGGCGCGTGTGCGGGGCGACACCGCCGCGTTCCTTTCCGAGCTGCAACGCCGCGGTGTCGGGTACGAGCCGTCTGGTGCCGATATCGTCCTTGCGGGGACGGATCTTTCCGCCCTGGTCTTCGAGGCCGCGTATGCGGCCGGTGTGCAGGTTCGATTCCTGGCACAGCACACGCAGTCACTTGAGGACCTGTTCCTCAAGGTGGTGGGTGAGCAGCATGAATGACCTTGCGCGCCATTATGAGGGATGGTCGGGCACACGGACCGGTTACGGCACGAGGATGCGATTCTTTGTCAGGGAGGGCGTCTTCTCGACACTTCGGTCTAAGTGGGCGCTGGCAATAGTGCTTATTACATACGGCCTTGTTGTCGTGCCCCGTGTCTTTGAGGCACTGGTGATCCAAACGGCCTTCAACCCGCAGTACTACGTATCGCTTTTTCTTGATGCCCAGATCCTCTTCCTCCTCTTTGCAGCTGTCGCAGGCGCCGGCATTATCGCCGATGACCTCAAGGACGGAAGCATCGTTCTGCACGTCACGCGTCGCCTCGGTGCCGGGGGATATCTCTTCGGGCGCATCGCAACGCTCGTTGTCTCGCTTTCGGTTCTCACCCTGCTCCCGTTTGTGGCTCTTATGGCCATTGCGATGCTCTCCACATCAGGCGCCGGAATTGGAGATGGCGGGCGGGTCATCGGTGCGGGCCTTGTTTCGGGGGTCACACTCGCGATATTTTTCACTTTAGTCGTTGCAGCGCTTTCAGCGATTCTGCGCGACAGCAGGTATGCGGGTGCGGGGATATTTTTCTTTGTGCTGTTTTCTGATATTGCCGCATCAATCATGGAGTCGCTTTCCTCGGATGCGTATGCGCGCCTCATTTCGGTGGGGGACAATCTTCAGATGGTCATCTCCTGGCTGTTTGGCATAACACCACCTTACGCATACAGTGCTGGGTACTCTGCGGCGATACTCGGCGGCATCATGGCGATTTGCTCCTTTCTGCTTGTGCGGGAGATGCTGGTAAAGGGGGGATCGTGATGGGCGCAATCATAACTGCGGACCATGTCTCAAAGTGGTATGGCGAGGTTGTCGGCCTCAATAACTTCAGCGTATCGGTGCACGGCGGCATCACCGGGCTTGTGGGGCCCAACGGCGCCGGAAAGACGACATTTATCCGGCTTATCACCGGGCAGTGCTCCCCCCATAAGGGCATTTTGTCCGTCATGGGGCAAAATCCCTTCGACAATCCCGCCCTCATGGCATGTATCGGGTATTGCCCCGAGCACGAGGCGCTGTACTTCGGCATGAGGGATATCGAGTTTCTCGAGATGATTGCACGTCTTCGGGGCTTTGGCAAGGACACCGCATCAGAGCGGGCCGCCCGCTGCCTGGAAACGGTGGGGCTCGACCCCAAGGAACGCCTCATCGGAACGTTTAGCAAAGGCATGAAACAGCGCCTTAAGATTGCCCAGGCGCTGCTTCACGAACCGTCCCTCCTCATCCTCGATGAACCGTTTACCGGCGTCGACCCCATCGTGCGCGTCAAGCTCTATGAGCTCATACGCGCCTTGGCTGACCGCGGGATGCATGTGGTGCTTAGCAGCCATATCCTCTATGAGGTGGAGCGGCTCGCCACCACCGTAGTGCTCATGTCAGACGGGAAAATGATACTTGAGGGCGGTGTCGACGAGATTCTCGGCACCATAGATCACCATACTCATTCGATCAGGCTCGAAACAGCGGAACCATCGCGCCTGGGCTCGGAACTCATGGGCCGCGGGCTTGTCCACAGCGCGTCGGCTGTCCCCGGCGGCCTCGTCGTAAAGACCGCCGACCAGCAGCGCTTCTTCGACGAGCTTCCCTCGCTTGTGGCAAAGGACGGCCTTGACATACGGGGGTTGGCGCCTGTCGGCAATGATTTGCAGGCACTCTTCGACCGGTTGGTGAGAAAATGAGCGCGGCACATGAATCCAATCCCCTTTGGGAACTGGCCCGTATGACGATGCGCCAGCAGTACCGTGGGCGAAGGGCACCGGCGCTTTTGGCCCTAGCACTGCTGCCTCTCTTTATTGCGGCTTACTGGTCCGCCAATCCCACCGAGGGGCCGCCGGAAGTGTTCTTTATGGATTTCAGCTATATCATATACTTCCAGTTTGTCATACCGGTGGTCACGCTTATTGCCGGGACGTCGCTTATCCGCGATGAGATATCCTCCCGCACGATATCTTATCTCGTTACCAACGCCAGCAGCCGTACAGAGATTGTAATCGGGCGCATAATGGGTTACACCATCACCGCCTTCTCCGTTCTGGCCGTCCCCATCGTGGCGGCGTACGCCCTCATACTAGGATGGAACGGGTCGCTGGGCTCCGGGATGCCATCGCTTTGCATCCTGCTTGCAGCGGCCGCGTGCGCCATTGTGGCGTACGGCACGCTGTACAATCTCATGGGCGTATACCTTAAGCATCCGCTCATGGTGGGGCTGCTCTTCGCATTCATATGGGAAACGGTCCTTGCCAATCTTCCAGGGCGGATACCCTATATCACCGTGTCGTTTTACCTGCGCTCCCTGCTTGCGGGGCTCTCTGATGTGGGTGAAACGGGTGCATGGGACGGGGGCGTATCTGCCGTGGGGGCATTAGCCGCACTCGCAGCGATGTCACTTGCGTTTGCTTGGCTTTCCATACGCCGCTTCCGGAGAATGGATGTCGTATGAGGGCAGTTGCTGAAACCTGTTTTAACGGGGAGCGCATAGGTGTCTTATGAAGGTGCTTGGCAGCGATGTGTGTATCGATATGCGGCTTGTGCGCGCAGCTATAGTGCCGTCATATGCCGCACGGCATGCTGATGCCCTCGATGCGCTGCGTGACACGATATCATCCGCGGCTCAACCAGAGGTGGTTTACCGGTCATGTGATGTTGTGACCCGTGACGCCGGCACCTTCGAGCTTTGCGGTGTCGCGATGGGCGGCCCCCTGCTCCGTTACTGCCTTACCGGTGCCGATGTCGCTTACCCGTTCGTGTTCACGCTTGGGCCGGGTGTTGACACGGCCATTCGTGCCCAGCGGAAGCCCTACGCGATGTATGTCGCGGACATGATGGCAAACGCACTGCTCGCATCTGTCCGAAGGGCTGTTGAACGGCACCTTTGCATGACATACAATCATGGGGCCGTATCGAAGATAACGCCCGGCTCACTTGATACATGGCCGATTGGTGTACAGCGTACGCTTCTCGGCATTCTTTCGCGTACCCGCGCCCTCCCGGTGCGCATTGAGGAAAGCAACATGATGAATCCGCTCAAGTCCGTATCCGGAATATATTTTCCCTCGGACCTGCCGTTTGGGCCCTGCATGCTCTGCAAGAGGGATGGCTGCATCGGGAGGGAATACCCGTACGACCCGCTCCTCGATATGCGCATAACAGGGAACCATCACCCGGGGTAATCGATTACGCAGCATGAAAAGATATATATTCATATATTATAAGGTCATATGGTCTACAGGATGTGTGTAATTATGGTGGAAGATAACGACAAGGGCGCCGCGTTTGTATCGCGCACGGTGGAAGAGCTTTCCCTGTTTGAAAAGGCACTGCGCCTTATTCCCGGATACCGGGGGTATAGCAAAAAAGAAAAGCTGCGCGACACGGACAAGCTGGTCCGTGAGACGCTGTTCCTGGAACTCAAGAAGGCATCACGCAATCTTTCCGCCTCCTTTGAGATGCTTGTTATGTATGACCGCGATTATCGCGAAGTCGACCGGGTCAACCTCGCACTCGACACGTTCTCTACCAAGGTTCGCCATGCCCCCCACGGGTACAGTGGGCTCTTTGATCCCATAAAAGTGGGGGAAGACGACCTTGAGCGCATCATCGCATTTGATGTTTCCCTGCTTGAGTACGCGGAAACGCTGGTGGATGCAAGCGAAAAGGTTAAGGATGCCGCAAAGCGCGAAGAGGAAATATTCGAAGCGCAGGAGCTCCTCTCATCCACATTTGACAAGCTTACCGCACAGTTTGATGCACGCTTATCACTGATACATGACTTACCGGAGTGATACGTACATGACACAAAAAACAAATGTCATCGAATGGCCCCAGCGGGGCGAGGACGACATCATGTGGGTCTATCCCCACAAGGATATACGATTTGGTTCACAGATTGTCGTACGGGAGTATGAGGCGTGTGTCTTCATGCGCGACGGAAAGGTCTATGATGTTTTTCTTCCGGGGCGGCATGTGATTACCTCCGCTAATATACCGCTTCTTACCAAGGCGTTCAATTTCCTTGCAGGGTATGGGGAAACGCCGTTTAAGGTCGATATAATCTACATCTCCCTGCGCCAGCACAAGGGCAAGTTCGGGCTCAATATGCGCATGCCCATGAGCAAGACGTACCTTGCATGGATGACTGAAGTACAGACATATGGTGAATTCTACTTCAAGATAGACGATCCCATCGTCTTTCTCACCCAGCTTGCAGGCGGATTGAGCGAGGTGTCTGCCCTTGATGTCAGCTCGTTCATACGCAACTTCTTTGTCCAAGGCTCAATCCAGGAGCTTTCCCGACATGATGTCATCACCGTGCAGACCAAGCTGCTTGATGTCACCACGAAGCTTCGTGCAACACTTTCTAGCCAGTTCCAGAATCGTGGCCTCTCGCTTCTCGATACCAAATTTGGCGGATTCACCTTCCCCTACCTGGAAAAGCTCGAATCGGAAGACCCCACGTACGGTGTGCCGCTTATGGCGGCGATGCAGTCGGGCCAGGCGGACAAGGCGCTTGATATTATCAAGATTGTGGAGAGCATGAGAGGCATCGGCAAGTCCTCCGGCGCAGGCATTGGTGCGGGGCTCGTGGGCCTTCCGTATCTTTTCGGGCAGCAACCTGCCGCTGCCCCAGCAGCGCCCCCTGCATACGGCGCGGCTGCCGTGGCGGCCCCACAGGCGCCGGCAATGTCTATCGAGGACAAACTGCTCAAGCTCAAGGACTTGCTTGACAAGGAGCTTATCTCCCCTGAGGAATATCAGGAAAAACGGAAAAAATACCTTGATGACCTGTAACGGCCATAGCTCCCCTGCGGTGTGGAAAAGATTTATATCGTTTATTCCCAAGCATCAGTATGCACAGATTGGTTATCCTTTCCTGCGAGGTGTTCGAAACGGAACTGGTGCACCTCATATCCCAGTCAGGGATATCCCGTATTTTCATGGAGCATTCTGAAGAGAACGATAAGTTTGCCCAATTGATGGATGGGCATGATGTCAATGTCAGGTTTATGGGGGATATTGCGTTTATGCCTCGCGTATCCAAGGATATTACACTTATCATTGACATCCTTCCAATCGGATTACACGTTGATATCGACGAGCTGCGTTACGAAGTCGATTCTGCGATAGACAAGTACAAGCATGTGGCCGACGCGTTTCTCCTCATGTACGGCTCTTGCGGCAATGCGCTAAATGAGATAATAGGGCGGGAGGATGTACGGATGTACTACCCCTGCACAGGCGGGAACATTGTCGACGACTGCGTATGCTCTTTGCTAGGGTATGAATCTTATATGAAGGAGCTTGAGCGGGGCGGAAGCTTTTTTGTGATTCCCGGATTTGCACTTTATAGGGATAAGATGATACAGCGTATTTCCGAACGCACTGGTAAGGCATATGACGACTCAATGACACGCATGATGCTTGAGGCCGATAGCTATGAGCGGGCACTTTTTATAGAGATAGGGATAGAATCACAGGAAATACGTGATGCCAAGCACCTGCTGGCAAAGCGATTTAATCTTCCAGTTTACCGTACCTGTGGGAGTATGGATATTTTGCAGGACGCGTTTGACACGGCTGTTGATGCAGTAAAGTAAATTATTCCGCTTTTCGTTATTAGTGACATCGTATAGATATTATATTTCCCTTCATTGGCATCTTATCGTTTCAAATATTTATCAATCAGTGGAAGTATTTCTTAAAGTAATTGCAGAGAAGCATGTTTGGGTAACTTTTTTCTCTTAACATTGAGAATTTCATTGGCAATGTTACATTTTTTCACAGGGGTGCTGCGTTTTTCCGTGAGAGCCAATGATGCTTCATGCGATGCATGGGATTATGAATGATATGCATGCAGCGCGCAGGCAATTGCATGGCTTTTCCCCTTGTTTTCCATGGCGTTGCACCATTCCGTACGAGCTCGCCTGCCAATGGGCAGATTCATCCCACAGGGGCATACTGCGTGCGAAACCAAATAATGTATGTTTAGCCGGAGTGCTTTGATGGGAACGCTGATGTTCTAGGTGCCGCAACCACCTGTGCGCACCTTTTCCACCAATGGCCTCCCGGGGCCAACGACCAACGGCTAAAGCCAGTGGGGCCTCTGTGCCAACAGATTTATGCGAACGTGCAATGGCAGCCACAGAAAGCCCCACCGGGCCCACACAGCCATATCATAATATGCATCACTGCATGCATGCCCTGTGAATAGAAAAATACTAATAGAATATCCACTGGTGCGAATATTCATAATGAGAAAAAGAGATAGGGGATTGCTCTAGAATCTCTGCATCCGCTTTTCCCGTGCCCGGTCGCACACCGTATCGATCTCGTCGTTGGAAAGCTTGTCCAGCAAGTGTTCGGGGCAGCAGGGATTCATTGCGACATTGATGCGAATCTCGTAATACTTGTCATCGCATAGTTCGCAGAGGCATGCCTCGGGCGTCGAAGGATTGCCGGCCACGCAGTAGCGAACGTGCCCCTCATCGTCCTTTGCAAGCTTATGGAGATATTCTACAGGAAGATTCTTGTTTTCTGCAACACACCTTCGAACGGTATATTTGGGGTCATCTACCATGGATACAAGCACATCCACCGGCGTGGAAGGATTACGTGCTACCTTTCTTCTCGTAAGCTCCTCCTTGTCTGTTGAAAGCTTCTTAATTATCTCGGTGGGTGTCCGAGGATTTGCAGCAACTGCGATGCGCACGTGTTCCGACTCGTCTTCGGATAATAATCTAAGTATGTCTTCGGGCGCATTATCGCTATATGCTATCATCCTCTTAACAAACGGTTCTGTGGACGTTGAAAGCTCCCTGATAAGTTTTTCAGAAAACGGGATACATTCCGAAGCCCGATATTCCAAGACCTGGTAAAGGTACGGTTCATTCTTTAGCAAGCCCAATATCTCGTCTGTTGAATTCTCGTTCCATGCGACAATTCGTCGGACTTCGTAGTCTTCGTCGTTGGCTAACTTTAGCAGAGTCTCTTCTGATATGGAGGGGTCGTCAGCAAGTTCCATTTTTTCTTCTTGAGTCATAGTCATACGATTCACCTAGTGGTGCCTCACGTAGCTTTTTATAAACTTACTTTTTGTACATATAAGTTTTTCCCTATGGCACTACAAAAATGTGAAGATTAATAAGCATCTATGATATATGTGTATCATGCCCACATCTTCATCTCGCGTTGCTACGCTGATTCTGTGTGTAGCGTTCGTAATCGCCACAATGGGCACATCTTCGGCATCTACCTATGATAATCGTATAGGGGTCACCTACTCCGGTACCGTATCCTGTGATGCATATGGCCAGCCGCAGATCAGTGCACGGCAGACATTGTATTATTTATTTGAGGCTTTGCCCCCATCTGGCGCCAACTGGGGCACATATGAGTTGCATGAAGTAAATCTCGTGACGCTAGAGGACGCCGTTACCGACGTTTTTCTTAGCGATGGCAATATCGCACTGCTTGATAACGGGGCGGTATTTGTCATGGTCGGTGATTCGGAATACTATGGCATGTACTGGAATATTTCCGAAAACTATCGGAAGGACACCCGCCTTAAGACCGCCAATGGCCATGATGCGTATACGCTCGTCTTTTCCGAATGGATGCTGTCATATAAGCAAATTTTCGCGTATAACGCGCTTACAGGAAAAAGCAGCATGGTCACCACATCAAATAACAGCCATACATCTCCGCGCATCTCTGGGAATACCGTGGTGTATGCACAATATGACGATGACTGGAATATCTACTGCTCGGATGTGTCAGGCGGCCCTGCAATTAAAATTTCCTCTCTCCCCGGCGATGAGGCCGACCCGTGCATAGATGGTACTGTAATCGTGTTTTCCCATGTGGGTGCGTCTGCTAATGCATTGTATGCTACAGATATTTACGGTATCGACTCGATACGGCTTTCTTCCAATACCGGCGAATACACATTCAACAACGGCCATGTTCTTTATTATGATATTAAGAAGTCTAAATGGGTGGTATACTGCTTTGATACAGGGTACTTCCACGTCTTTGATGACGCGGGCGGCAACACCGATGATATTGCCATCAGTGAGCGGTGGGCATGTATTGGTGGGAGGATATACAAGTTATATGATTCCCCCGCAGTTACTATTCCCCCCTCAGCGACACCTGTGCCATCACAACCGGTTACCGGGACGAATGCGCCGAGCGAGACACAGGTCCCCCCTACCACTGTAGCCCCTTATGAAGAACCTGTAGCAGGAACAGGGGGCCATGGCGCGGGGATGTATGCCGCACTGCTTATTGTCATTGCCCTGATAGTGGGCGCGGGGTGGTACGTATCCAAATACCATAAGAAAAATCTATAATAGCTTATTTGCATGATGCGAGGGCCGATGTTAGGTCCTCCTTCCATGCGTCGTTGATAAAGACGCTTATTTCCCGTATTATATCGCCTGAGGCCGATCTTACTTCCAACGTATCCAGGTGCGTGTCCTTCTCCATGACATAGTATCCCTTTTCGGACGCGTTGATGGCAACTGCGCGCATATACCCGCTTACCTTTATCTCATTAGGCCATTCCCGTATGGCCTGTATCTCTATAAAATCCAAGAGATATTCCGTTTGCCACGATTCACCACAGCGACCCCAATAAAATTCCCACGCATCACAACTTGACCCGTCTGAAAAGACCACGGCAAGATAGTCCCCGTGTTCACCACTTCGTGTTTCGTATTCGTAACCCAGCTCTTTAGCGTAGCATTCTGCAACAGTCGAACAAGTTGGCGATTCAGCAGGGTTTAAACTGCCCGAGGATATGCATCCTGCAATGAGTACTGCCACAAGCCCTATGATGACAAGGGGGGGATGTGCCTTCATGAATATGTTCGTGCATTGGTGCTTAAAAGTATTTTGCGCAATGCGCATGGCATTAATACACTATGCCCTAATTACCACAATGCTGCCTATCATAATATTTTTCTAAAAATATATCCCAATATCGTTTCAACAAAACTATTTATGCCTAGCAACCGTGTAGAAGTACGAGACAGCATATGTGAGTGATGGCATATCAGCACCGGCTTTTAAAAGGGCTTGGAGGCGATGGCAAAGCGTCGATCGAATGGCTTCTGGAGTCAATGGATGTATCTTCAATCCGGTGCTATACTGGAACGAAATTATATCTACATCCTAAACGATTTGGTCCCGAAAGGGAATTGTACCGGGAAGCAGTCTCAACGGGCCAACGCCTGAAAAGGAATAGTGGATGTACTGCACAATCATCATGAAACCTAATGGTTCGCTATTAGGGGTGTTGTTTTACAATCTGTGGCCA
>CAYSZY010000006.1:0-27999 GCA_964435645.1 uncultured Thermococci archaeon
ATTAGAAGAAAATTCAGTATATACAAGTAATACAACATATTCCTACTTTAAAATCATGTACCAGAATGCATCCTTGACAAAGGACCGCTCGGAACGGTCGTAGCTTACAAAAGAATGGTAGACGATGTTGCCCCCAAGCCAGAAAATGGTTCCCGCTCCAACGCCCTGCTCAGCAACAAGCACGTTGTTGCCGGCACGCGCGAGGATGTCGAAGGTACTGTCCTCCATCTGTATATAGGTGGTGCCATACCACGTGGAGCCTTCTAACACAAAGGCTGAAAACGAGTATTCCCCACCAAAAACGGGATCAATGTAGATGTCAGGATTCTTGATATACGGCTTTCGCAGCACTGTTACGCCGAACAAGCTTCTGCCGTCAAGGTCAAATGCGTCCTCGCGCATATTGCCCGAACCGGAAATGATAAGCGTTCCACCTCCCGAAACATATGCATCAATCAAATCAAGCATGGCGTCAAAGTTGCGCCACTTGAATTTATAGAGCAGCACCGCGTCGTAACCTGAAAGCTCCTCAATCGAGTAATCGTCGACGTAGACTGAGTACTCCCTGATAACATACTCGCCGTTTCGTACAAATATCTCGAATCCCAGTACCTCGCCGATGTAGTTTTCCAGATTTCGCCCGATATACAGTATATCGGGGCGGTCCCAAACATCTGTTCTGGCAAAAAGGTGTATCCCTCTTACTGTTGCCAAAGACTCATACGATGCAAAGGCACGGTACTCATCGAGGAAATAGTCGCAGCCGTACATCTGGAGCTCATACTCGGTACGGTCACCGGATATGCCAGAATCCAGGGGATGCACCGTCTTTTTGAACAGCCATGACGCCAGCGTCCACGAGCTGGCGTAGACGTTCTTGTAGTATGCATCAGGGTCGAGTTCCCCCAGCGTACCGATAAGGGACGAGAGGTCATCTGCAAGCAACGACTCATCATACCGGTCACCATCAGAGTATGCAGCATATATCCCTGAGGGGTCGTAGTACTGCACCATGCCGGCCACGCTTACCAGCAGCACGATGACGAGAGCAGCAACGCCAACAGGGATGCGGCGGGTTGGTGTTTTGGGGAGGTAGCCCGACAATCCGAGGGCAACGGCGTAGTAGAGCGGCGGCAGGAACATTATCATGAATCGAACGACCTTCGTGTCGACGTTTGAAAAGTACGAAAGGCCCACAAAGAACCAAAGGAAGAACGCAAGATCCAGCGCCAGGTCATGGTGCTCGTGCGCTCCGAGGTACCGCCCCGCAAGAAACAGCAGGCCGCATATGAGCACAGTACCGGAAAGGAAGGACCATGAAGGTGCCACATAGAATGAGCACAGCAGGCAGAAGGCATAGAAGACCGAGCCGGTGACATATTTCTTTGAGTACAGCGACGAACGGAAGAGCGAGACGCAGAGCCCGAAAAAGACAATAATGGCGACAAGCACCGCCAGATTACGGCTCTGGGTTACCACATTGTCGATGGCCTTGGCATAGTACCACTTATCAAGCACGATAAAAATAGAGTCGCTTCCGGGGTCGTTGTAGGCTGAAAGCGCCCTGGACACAATCAAGGAGAGATACTCGACGGGGGACCCATATGCCCTTGTTAGCACCGGTGTAAAGGCAAGGTACGTAAACAGGCCCGCCACAGCCCCGTATATGTTATAGCGGTAATCGAACCCTTTTGACCAGCAGAACGAGGCATAAAACACGGGGATGATAAGGATAAACGGAGTGGTGTGGCGCGCAAGCACCATGAGCACGCCGCATATCCACGCGGGGATGAAGAATCGGCGGTCGTGGTGGAATGCCAGGATGACCAGGTACAGCATAACCAAGGCGAACGAGATGGCAAAGACGTCGGAATACCCCACTGCCACCCACTCGAGCAGTGGAAGGGAGCAGGCGTACAGCACCGCCCCTACAACGGCCACCGTCCGGAGGAATCGCGATTCCAGTATGAGGTAGAACGCCCCGACGCCCATAACATAAAAGGCGGCATCGATACAGAAAAGCGCCACCTCGTCGACGGACCAGATGTTAAACGCGACAGCGGTGACAAGCGATATCAGCGGCGGCCTGATGGGGAGGAGCACAT
The DNA here is from genome assembly GCA_964435645.1 of uncultured Thermococci archaeon. GTDB lineage: Archaea > Methanobacteriota_B > Thermococci > Methanofastidiosales > NM3 > JAHKLV01. The sequence goes on from CAYSZY010000006.1 coordinate 2,106, forward strand.
AGTCCACCGGGTAGCCGCCCGTGAAGAAGAGCGCATTGGTTAGGTAATCGCACGTGTCCCACGACGGGCCGGAAAGATAGGCGCGCATGACGCCGAGGGCGCCTATTGCCACGGCACCTACCAGCACTGCAAGAAAGGGCAGAGCCCACATGACTTTCGCTCTTGTATCCGCATTCATGGCACTGCCTCACACCAGCTCCCTAAAAAAGGTCATAAGCAGCTTTTTTCCCGTGTCCCACGACCGCGCGTAGCTCTCTCCCCCTATGCGGGGAAGCTCCCTGGTGGGTATCTCCACGATATGCAGGTGCGCCTTGAGGAATCGTATGGACAGCTGGTACTCTATGCTGTAGCCATCCGCATCCGTAGCGGCCGCCTCGAATGCTTCGCGGCGTATGGCGCGGAATCCATTGATGGTGTCGGTGACGTACGGCGAGCGGCGGATGAGGAATCGGGCGTTCCAGCGAAGATTTGCAATGAGGGTAAGCGCCTGATTGGCCCACTTGCGCGGGCGCAAGAGCGAGTCGTCCTCCTCGTTGTAGGATGCGCGCGCCATGCGCGTGGCAATCGCCATGTCTGCACCGCCCTCGACGGCGCGCGCAAGGAGCGGTATGTCGGCTGGGTCCTCGTTCCCGTCTGGGCTGAAGAACACGATGGCTTCATAGTCCGTATTTGCAAACGCCATGCGAAACGCGTCGCCGCGCCCGCGCCGCGACTGCCCGTATGCCCGCACGCCCCGCGCCCCGAAGAACTCCAGCGTGCCGTCCGTCGACCCGCCGTCGACGGCGAAGGTGTCGGTGAGGAAATCAGGGGGGATTCGGGGATATATTTCCCGTATCCCCTCTATCTCGTTTAATGTCAGTATCGCCACGCCGATTCGCATGTTGCCTCACTTCCCGATGAAAAAGAAGATAATGCCCGCGATTATAAGGCTTATGCCAGCCGTCTTGTGCCACGTGAGCGCCTCCCCGAGCAGGGCAAACGATGCCAGATAGATAAGCACGAAGACCGACGCCATGACCACGGGGGATGCGACACTCACCTCTGTGTCGCGGAGCAGGACGAAGTACATGGCAAAGCTTGCTGCGTAAAGCGAAAGGCCCGACAAAACGTAGGGGCTGCGCGCCATGGCAGAAAAAAGCCCATGGGAGGCATGGCCACCCACACGCGACGCCCCCTCCTTGAGCAGGAGCTGGGCAGACGCGTTGCAGGCGATGGTGCCGATAAGCAGTGTGGGATTCATTGTACCCGCCCCTGGCGGTACCAGTTCCATGTATCGGCAAGCCCATCTGCTAGCGGCGTTTCGGCCTCGAATGCAAAGAGCTCCTTGGCCCGTGAGACGTCCAGGCACCGGCGGGGCTGCCCATCAGGCCTTGACGCGTCCCAGCGCGTTTTCCCCCCGTACCCGACGATGCCGGCGATACGCCCAGCGAGGTCCCGTATCGAGATCTCCTCGCCCGACCCGACGTTTACCGGCTCGCGCCCGCCGTAGTGGCGTGTTGCGAGCAGGACCGCCCGGGCGGCGTCACCGACATGCAGGAACTCCCGTGACGCGGATCCTGTGCCCCACAGCGTCACGGACGGGGCGCATGATGCGGCCGCGGCAGCGTACTTTCTGATAAGCGCGGGGATGACATGGGAGAATGAGGGATCAAAGTTGTCGTGCGGCCCGTACATGTTGACCATCAGCAGGTGGATTGCGCACAGCCCGAACTCGTCGCGGCAGGCCTGCCCCTGCACAAGCAGCATCTTTTTCGACATGCCGTAGGGCGCGTTGGTCTCCTCGGGATACCCGTCCCACAGCGACGACTCCCTAAACGGGACCGGCGTGTGCTTGGGATACGAGCAGACCGTGCCGATGCCGACAAACTTTTTGGCACCCGAGCGCGCTGCCTGGTGCGCGACAAGCGTATTCATGAGCAGGTTGTCATGAAGGATTGTGGCAGGATACGAGCGATTGTAGCCGATTCCGCCGCCGGTCACCGCCATGTGCACCACAATATCGGGCCTCACCTCCCTAAAGAGGCGCGAGACGTCCCCTTCCTTCCGAAGGTCGTAGTCCCGGCTCCGGGGGACAAAGACGTCCGCACCCGCTTCCCTAAAGAGGGCTGTGACATGGCGCCCCAAAAACCCCGCACCGCCTGTGGCAAGCACCGACGCGCCCGAAAGCGCGGTCACACGCCCACCCCGATGTCACGCAGCGCCATGGGCACCGATGCGATGATGCGGTCGAGGTCGCCGCGGGAGAGGTACTGGTGGCATCCCACATAAAAGCCGTTGGCGCCGAGGTGCTCGGCGTTGGGCAGGTGCCCCTCGTACCATACCCTAAACTTCCCGAATGCCGGCTGCTGGGTAGGGATGCACCCGAAAAGCGGGCGCGTCTCGATGCCGTAGCGCCCCAGCGCGCGGCAGAGCGTGTCGCGGGAGACCGATGCATCCTCAACGACCATGGGATATGCGAAATGGCTGACGCCCTCAACGGGCGGCGGGAGCCGGAGCGTGCCGGAGGCATTCTCAAGCCCCTCTGAAAGGTAGTCGAAGTTCGCTTTGCGGATGCGGATTGTCTCCTCGACCTTTCGAGCCTGGGCCAGGCCGATTGCGGCATGGAACTCCGATGCCTTGAAGTTGTAGCCGATGATGTCATGGGTGAATCGGGGGTCGCGCTCGCCCGGGTGCTGCGGGCACCCGTCCGCCGTGCGGGTGCAGCGGGGGCAGTCGCAGACCCTGCCGTTTGCCTTGATCTTTCTGACCAGGCGCGCCAGCTCGTCATCATCGGTGGTAATCATGCCCATCTCGCCAGCCTGGACGTTATGGGCTATGTAGAATGAAAAGTCAGACAATCGCGACAGCGACCCGGTGCGCTTCCCGCCGATAAGGGTCCCGTGGGCCTGTGCCGAGTCCTCAAAGATATCGAGGCCGTACGCCTGGGCCACCGTGTGCATTCCGGCCATGTCGCAGGGGTATCCCATGAGGTGCACGGGAAGGACAAGGCCATAAAACGACGGGTCGTCGACGGACTCGAGGTGGGCGCGCACCGCATCAGGCGTGATGCAGAACGTATCGGGGTCGACGTCAACAAAGGCCGGCTCGCAGCCGGTAAGCATGACGGCGTTGCTTGTGGAGATATAGGTCAGCGGGCTCGTGACGACACCCATGCCCCGGTGCAACGGGCGGTCGTGCGCCGCCTGCAGCGCAAGCAGCCCCGCGACAAGCGCGGACGTGCCCGAGTTGAGCGCCACGGCGTAGTCGGTGCCGACATACTCCGCCCAGAGCTCCTCGAAGGCGCAGACCTTGGGGCCTTCGGATATCTGGCTCGTGCGGATGACATCGCCAAGCTCGGCACGCTCGTCGGGGCCGAGCACGAGGTCGCCGATGGGCACCGGGGAAAGTTCGGGTTCACTCATTGCCCCACCATCGCGAGGGGTATAGCTTGTGCAGCCGCTCACGCCCCTCTCCGGGGGGCTCGATGCCCACGGCAGCAAGGTCGGCGTCGACCATGATGCGCACCAGCGTGGAAAAGTCAACGTTCGGATTCCAGCCGAGGGCTTTTCGCACTTTTGAGGCGTCGGCCACAAGCTCCTCGACCTCTGTCGGACGGTAGTAACGCCTGTCGATGGTGACATGATCCTGCCAGTCGAGCCCGACATATGAAAAGGATTCCTCCAAAAACTCACGGACCGAGTGTGCCTGCCCGGTGCCGATGACATAGTCGTCGGGTTCGTCCTGCTGGAGGACGCGCCACATGCATTCCACATACTCGGGGGCAAATCCCCAGTCGCGCCGGGCGTCGATATTGCCGAGATAAAGGGTGTCCTTTTCTCCCGCAAGGATGCAGGCAAGGCCCATTGTTATCTTCCGTGTGACAAACGTCTCGCCCCGGCGGGGAGACTCGTGATTAAAGAGGATGCCGTTTGATGCGAAAAGATCGTATCCCTCCCTGTAGTTTCTCGCCATCCAGTAGGCATACTCCTTGGCGCAGGCGTACGGGCTTCTCGGCCGAAACGGGGTCTCCTCCGACTGCGGGGAGGGCGACGACCCATACATCTCGCTGCTTGACGCCTGGTAAAACCTGATGGGCAGGCCGCTTTTCCTGATTGTCTCAAGCAGGCGCGTTGTGCCGAGGCCCGTGATGTTGCCGGTGTACTCGGGCATGTCGAAGCTTACCCGCACGTGGCTCTGGGCGCCGAGATGGTAGATCTCGTCGGGCTTGACGTTATAGATGATATGGGAGGTCTGCCCGAGGTCGGAGAGGTCCCCATAGTAGAGGTGGAGCCGCGCCCCTTCGACATGGGGGTCCTCGAAGATATGGTCGATGCGCGGCGTGTTGAAGCTGCTTGAGCGGCGTATGATGCCGTGCACGTCGTATCCCTTCGAGAGGAGAAGCTCCGCAAGGTATGAGCCGTCCTGGCCCGTGATGCCGGTAATGAGTGCCGTTTTCATGTCGTTCCACCACAGAATTGGTATGGAAAGTGTATCGGCGAGATACTTTATTAACGTATGCTAGACGAGCAGAAAGTATGACCATTGCCATAATCCTCGGGACGCGGCCCGAGATAATCAAGTGCTCGCCGCTGGTGCGCGAGCTCGAGGCGCGCGGCGAGCCGTACTACGTCATCCACACGGGGCAGCACTACTCCTTTTCCATGGACCAGGTCTTCTTCGATGACCTCCGGCTTCCCGAACCGAAATACCATCTCAACGTGGGCTCAGGGGAGCACGGCGCGCAGACCGGCGCCATGCTTGCCGGCATCGAGCGGATCTTTGCGTCAGACATGCCGGACATGGCACTCGTCCAAGGCGACACCAACACGGTGCTTGCGGGCTCGCTCGTAGCAAGCAAGAGCACGGCGCGCCTCGGCCATGTCGAGGCGGGGCTGCGAAGCTTCGACCGGGACATGCCGGAAGAGGTCAATCGCGTGGTGTCTGACCATCTGTCGGGCCTGCTCTTCGCGCCGACGGAGACCGCCCAAGGGCACCTCCTTTCCGAGGGGATATCCCCCAAATCGGTATTTGTCACGGGAAACACCGTTGTGGACGCGCTCCGGGCGCATGTCGCACTCTCGGAGGAACGGTACGGCTCTGACCCCGTCACGGAGCGGGACTACATCCTGGTAACGGCCCACCGACAGGAAAACGTTGACAATCCCCAGCGCCTCAGGAGCATCCTCAACGCCATGGGGCGCCTGGTGGGGGACTTCGGCATGGACGTCGTGTTCCCGGCGCATCCCCGCACGGTGAAGATGATGTCCCACTTCGGCTACACCCCGCCCCATGGCGTGTCGGTCATCGACCCCGTCGGCTACCTGCGATTTTTGCAGATGGAGGCACGCGCATCGCTTATCGTCACCGACTCGGGGGGCATCCAGGAGGAAGCGTGCATCCTCGGAGTGCCGTGTGTCACCATCCGTGACAACACTGAGCGGCCGGAGACCGTGGACGTGGGGGCAAACATCGTCGCGGGGACGGATGAGGACTCCATTGTCACCAAGGCGGACGTGATGCTCTCCGAACAAAGAACATGGGCAAATCCCTATGGCGACGGGGCCAGCGGGAAGCGGATTATAGACATATGCCTCAGGTGACAGGAGGGGGCCGCATGGCAGCCGTATCGCGATGGTGTATCCAATCGAAAAGGGCTGCTTACCCCCCTCTGCCCCCACTATAGTGCCAGCGATTTGAAGCGGTTAGCAGAGGATGAATATATGCTCATCGCCAACTCCAATCGCATGCCCCTCACCGCCCGTACGGATATTCTGGCAATGCAGCTTGCTGAGCACTGGGGCTTTGGCGAGTGCATATGCACCACGTTATCACGTAACGGCGGCAGGCTATGCAGGGGCATACGACACGATGGGGAATCCGAAGCCCGGTGTGCTGAAAACGAAGGGGCACGGCTGTGGCGTTTAGCGCGATATGTGCGGCATACTACGCGGCCCTTTACGTGGCACAGGTGCATTCGCCCTGCCGCGACCTGCAGTTTTCCTAGAACAATTGTACAAAAGGGATAAGTATTTAGGATACTCGCTCCCATGTTATCGTATGTTTATATCATGCATCATCCCCATGTTCAACGAGGAGGCCAACGTGCGCCTGGCCGTGGAAAGAACAGCCGATGCCATGCGCCCGTACGAACAGTATGAGATTATCTGTGTCAACGATGGCTCGTCCGACGGGACGCAGGGTGCACTTGAGGCGCTCTCGGCAGAGTACCCCTCCGTCGTGGTGGTCTCATACCCGCGCAACAGGGGGATGGGGTATGCAATCAAGCGCGGCATCGCCGCTGCCAAGGGGGACGTTGTGGTAACACTTGACGCAGACCTTACCTTTGACCCTGCCGACACGCCGAAGCTATTGGAGATGATGCCGGAATACGACCTCGTCATCGGCTCCCCGTATGTTTCTGGCGGCACGCTCGAGGGCGTGCCGTTCCACAGAAAGCTTATCAGCAAGCTGGGAAATTACGTGCTTTCATGGGCCATGCCGGCGACGGTCAAAAGCACCACGACGGTGTTTCGGGCATACAACCGCGAGCTGCTTGACGCCATTGACATCGAGTCGGACCGCATGGAGATAAATCCTGAGATACTCGCCAAGGCCGCAGCATTGGGCTATTCCATCACAGAGGTGCCGGTACATCTCGGGACGCGCAAGTTCGGCAAGTCAAAGTTCAACTTCAGATCCGGTGCGTCAGGCCACTTCTGGCTCTCGGCCCATGAAAAGCCGTTTCTCATCTTTGGCGGCATCGGGATCCTGCTCCTGCTCTTCGGGCTGGCCTCAGGAGGATACATCATCTACCTCTTCTTCAAAGGGGCGCTTGACCCCACCAGGCCGCTTATCAACCTGACGGTGCTGTTTATCGTCAGCGGCATCATCGTGCTCCTCTTCGGATTCGTGTCCAATCAGGTGCTCCAGGTAAAGCGCGAGCTTCTCAAGGTACGAAAGGATGTCAGAAAAATAGGGCGAAAGCTCTAGGAAAGGATATCGGAAAACGCTTCCTGGAGAAGCAGCGCCTCAGACGTGTTCTTGTTGTCAAAGGCGTGGAAAACGTAGTTGTAGCCGACCCAGAGGATACGGCCCTCGCCCCTTGTCTCCATGGCAAGGAGGGGTGTGTCCTCCACGTATGCATAGACGTGCAGGTCGGGCTGCGAAGCGACGGGGATGTAGGTGTCGCCGTACCAGCTGCCGTCACCGTAGACGAAGCTTGAAAAGGCGTACTCCTCGCGCACGTTCTCTGGTGCAATCTCGCTTTCGCTGGTAAGCTCAGCCCGGATGATGTTGGTATCGAGGAAGACGTAGCCATCGAGCTTGTAGCCGGATGACGCATCGTTTCCCGAACAGTCTATTACAAGCGTTCCACCTGACGCAAGATAATCCTGCAATAGCGCCTCTGCGGCCTTTCGGTCGTGCCACTTGAACTGGTAGAGCGCGACAAAGTCATAGGAGAGCAGCTCGTCAAGCGAGTAGTCGTCCACATAGTCGCTCCACTCCTCAATCTCCTTTTCGCCGTCTATGAGATAGTACTCGAATCCCAGGATAGGCTCGATGTAGTTTTCCCATGCAGCACCGATAAAAAGGAATCGGGGCTTTTCCACAACGGTCTGGCGCTCGAGCACCCACATCTCACCTTGCCTGAAGATCTCCCTGTAGGTGGGAAAGTTCGGCCCGCGGTAGGTTATATAGTAGTCGACGCCGTATTTTTGGAGCTGGTGCTCAAACGAGCCAAAGTCCTCGAAAAAGGGCATTGCATACATCGGAACCCGCGCATGCCATGCGGTGTAGACCCACTGGTCTGAATAGTACAGCGCAGCCTCATAGTCAGGCACTGACTCCCGGAGAAAAGCTGCCACGGCTATGGCTTCGGCGTTTACCACGCCGGAATCGCCCAGGTGGGTGTCACCGATGGAGGTGTATGCGGAAAAGATGAGCGCAAGTGCCACATACGAAACAACAATGCCCGTCCAGAGGCGCTTGTATGATACATTGGAGCGTAGCGCCTCGGCAAGGGCGTAAACGGATATGGCGGACAGGGCGGCAAATCCGGGGAGCATGGTGACATAATACCGCACCACCTTCTGGTAGTAGAGGGAGTGGAAGAGAAGATAACTAAGCAGCCAGAGTACGAGCATTCCAAAAAAGGCGCCTCGCGGCACCTTGCGCGCGTAGTAGATGAGCGCCATCATGATGAGCATGAGCGCCATCTGGCCAAATATGAACGAAAAGTTCAAAAAGACATAGAAGAAGGTCGCGATGAGGAAGAGCACGGGAAAAGTGCCCGTAAACTCGATATGTGCCCCCTTGATGTAACGCACGACAAGCGCAATGAGGCCTAACGCCACGGCGCCTACGATAACATAATGTACGTGCGGCTCAAAAAAAGATTCCTTGAACTGATTGAAAAAATACCATCTGCTCGGGTCGTAGATGACACCTGATGAGCCTGTAGACGATGAGCTTTTCCCCAACCCGGAAAAGATGGTGTTGAGGTAATAGAGCGGATCGCCGATGCGCGCCCGGTAGAACAGGGCGACCGGGGCAAACAGCGCGCCGGCGATTGCCACGCCCGCGGCATGCCACCAGAGATCATCGTAGTCCCGGCGTGCGGCAAGGTAGTAGTAAACCATGGGGGCCCCGGCCAAGGCGGCGGTGTTTCGCGCCAGAAATGCAAGCATGAGCAGCGGCCACGAGAGCAGGTGCCAACGAGGATTCCCGTCAACGCCCCGTACGAAGCAGGCGACAGCCGCAACGGAGAGCGAGATGCTGGCGATATCTGCATACCCCTGGGCTATCCATCCCACCATAATCATGGGGCAGATGAAAAAGAGCCCCGCAAGGAATGCTGCCCCCTGGTCGTACTTCTGGCGCACAAGCGCGTACATGGCCAGTGCCCCGAACACGGCAAACGCAGCGTCGACCGCCATGATGACGTCGACCTTCACGATGCCGGCTCTAAAAAAGATTGAAACGATAAACGGCAGTAACGGCGCCCTGCTGTTCTCAAAGTAAGCGAAATCTACGCCAGAGAAGGTCAGCGCGTTAAGCAGGAACGAGTAGGCGTCCCACATGGGGAGAATCTTGAGAAGCTCCACATATTTACAGTAGGCTATACCAACGGACAGCACCAACAGCACGAAAAAAAGGGAGTTTCTCGTATGCCATGATGCAAGGGTTGTATCCTGTTCCTGCACAGATGTACAATGAAGACACGCTTAAAATAGCTTTCCTTAGCACGCAGCCCATATGGTAGAACCCCCTGGTGCGAAATCGTATGGCCTACGAACTGATACGCCTCTTAAATCCGTGCCACAAATAACAGTTGCATGATTGCGCTTTTCGACCTTGACGACACATGTGTGGACATCATGCCCAATAAAACGGTTTCGATTGTCTCCGCCCATTATGCGTCGTGGGGCATTTATGATTGGTATCTGCACCACACAAGCAAATCGAAAGGGTGGCCACCGGCGTCTGCACCGACACCCGCAGTACAGGGGGGCTGTCCACGCTTGCCGATGCGGGATACGGCAACCGGAGCCAGGCATCAGCGGCATGCTGTGTCGACGAACCAAAACGCGAACAAAACGTCATCGCCATTATACGGTCTGCCAGAATCGTTTCTGGTGGGCATCCCGGGAAATCCGCTTGAAACACGGCAGGGGCCCCCGAGCATGCCAGGATTATATATTTAAGCATATATAACCAAGTGAAAGTATGGGTGTGCAGGGAAGGCAGAAATCGTTGCGTATCGCGGTTGTCACCTATGAGTACCCCCCGTTTGTCTACGGTGGTGCAGGAACGTATGCAACTGCCATGGTGCGGGAGCTCTCCGCATGCGGAGCGGAGGTGCATGTCGTGTGCCCGTCGCCAGCGGATGGGCAAGGGGCGTCCACCCCTGTTGTGTGCCATGTGATTCCGGCAGGTACGCACCCCCTGCTCCGCATACCCCGATTCTGGTACGGTCTCTGGCGCAGATTTCCAAAAATAATGTGCGATGCTGGTGGCTTTGACGCCGTCATAGGCAACGGATTTTCCGTCCTGCCGCTGAAGGGAAGCACCCTTCCCTGCCCGCTTATCACCGTCATGCACCAGTCCGCGCGTGATGTCATACGCATTCTTAGGCCGTCACGTGCCGAACGCATCAGAAACATCGGCAACGAGCTCGGTGCCGCTCCCCTGTTCGACCCCGCGCTCGTGCGGCATGCTGACCACCTTGTCGCCGTGAGCTGGTATGTGAAGCAGGCGCTGATGCGGGACTTGGGTGTCTGCGGCGACGACATAACGGTCATCCCCAATGGATTGGACGACAAGGCTGTTGCGCTGACAAGCGGCGACCTTGCTACCCTCGAGGATAAGACGGGCACGAGTGGAAGGAAAAAGCTCCTTTTTGTCGGGCGCCCCGCGGACTCCCGTAAGGGGCTTGCAGACCTTATCGAAGCGCTGCCGCACGTCGGGGGCGACGCCGTGCTGCTCGTCGCGGGGAAGGGTGACACGGACAGGCACGCACGGCTGGCCCGCAGCCTCGGCGTCGGCGATGCGGTCAGATTCCTCGGATTTGTCGATGAAGCCACACTCTCCACGCTTTACGCATTCTGCGACCTCTTTGTCTCAAGCTCCCACTACGAATCGTTCGGCCTGACACTGGTAGAGGCCATGAGCGCGGGAAAGCCCGTTGTGGCCAGGGACGTCGGTGGGACACGCGAAGTAGTCAAGGAAGGCACAGGGCTGCTCGTACGTGAGCGCTCGCCCCGCGCCATGGCCACCGCCATCAATGAGGCGCTAGCGGACCCGGACCTCGGTAAGGGGAACAGGGCATATGTGACAAAGACGTTTTCATGGGGTGCGGGGGCAGATGCGCTGCTCGGCCTTGTAAGGCGCATCGCCACGGAAAGGGGGGACAAGACGTGCCGACCATAAGGGACGCCACGTGGGACACGAGCATCCTGGCCATATCACGATTCTCCATAAGCATCAGCAACATCGTCCTTCTTCCCATCCTGACCAAGGGGCTCGGGAGTGTCGGGTACGGCATCTGGGTCCAGGCATGGGTACTCCTGCCGCTCCTGGCTTCTATGCTCGACCTCGGGCTCCCCAACGCCATGCTCAGGTTCTTTCTCCAAAAGGACCGCCAGTCCTGCACCAGGGACTTTTACCGCATAGTCATTGTGACGGGAACGCTCTCCATTGGTACGGGCGCCATCTTCTGGTTGGGGGCCCCATTCTTTCCGACATCGCTCTTTGACGGGAACGAGCAGGTAATTCGCATCATCGCCGCACTCATACCCATATGGGTGCTTGGCATGCTATACCATGCGCTGCTCCAGTCACTGCGGAGGATGCGGGACTACGGTGTGTCCATTCTTATCCAAAACGTGCTTGAGCTCGGTCTCGCAGGGTTGTTTATCTCCATGGGGTGGGGGATAGAGGGTGCGGTCGGGGCCATACTTCTCGTGCGGTCGACGCTGCTCGTGGCGCTTGCAGCGTACGTGACACGATTCCTTTCCGGCCATTCCTGGCGCGGAACATCGCTTTCGCCGTATTTTTCATTCAGCCTGCCGCTTATCCCCATGAACGTGTCATCGTGGGCAGTCTCCTACATAGACCGATTCCTTATCGCCATCATGGTAGGAACTGCTGCGGTAGGCAACTACGACCCCGCCTACACCATCGGGCGCTCGGTGCCATTTCTCATGGCAAGCGTCATGGGAATGGGGCTCCTCCCATCCCTCGCGTCAATGTACGACAAGGGGGACCGGGCGCAGGTCCAAAAGACCGTTACCTTTATGCTCAAGGCGCTGCTGCTCATCTGCATCCCGTTTGTTGTGGGGGGATACCTGCTCGCTACACCCATCCTGGCGACGCTCACCACGGCAGAAATGGCTGAACAGGGCGTCCGCGTACTGCCCCTTGTGGCACTCGCACTCACCATTCACGGCTGCAAAGTGATTATCTCCCAGGCATTCTACCTCGAAAAGCGGACAAAGACCGTAGGGTGGACCTACTCGCTTGCAGCCGCTGCAAACGCCGCGTTTACCATTGCGCTTATTCCTGTGTGGGGCATCGAGGGGGCCGCCGTCGCCACCGTTGCCGCATACCTGATCGACTTTACCGTAACGCTGCGCTACGCAACGCGCGAACTGCTTCCGCGGCCTGGTGCGAGGCCGCTTGCAAAGATTATCATGTCGACCGCCGTTATGGCGGGAACGGTGGCACTTGTGATGCGCACAACGCCATCGGGGCTTGTGGTACCGTTTATTGTGGGCATCGCTGCATACAGCGTATGCATACGTAGCATGTCGATACTTGATGCGGAGGAACGCGCCCTTCTTCGCAGTGTCATGCCGTGGAACTCGTATCAAGCCCGACAGAAAAGCGATATCGTCATATTCGGCAGCCTGCTCGACCGCACGGACGAGTGTATGGCTAACAAGATCCGCCGCCTCAACATCTTTTTGGATGCAGACGTCTACTCCGCCAGCAGGGGGCTCGGATGGCACCTTCGAACGCGTAACGGCAGGTACACGATGATAAACACAGGACCGTACCTCGAGAAATACCCCCTTATCGGCCACATCAATCAGGCATGGGGGTATGGCGTCTTCAAGTCATGGGAGCGTTCGTATGACACCATTATCCTGTCTGGCGGCATTGAGTCGCCGTATCTTGACTTTCTTAACGTCACAAAATGCGTGCCGTTCGTTTCGGGGCTTGTCAACGAAGGGCAGCCGCAGATACGGGCACGCCGCATCGCCCCGTTCCTCAAAGGCGCAATAGCGGAGACGCCAGCCATCGCCGAGCAGCTGCGCGCGTTCGGATTGCCAGACAATAGGCTATACGTCATTACGCCCATTATCGACCCATCTCATCTCAGGCCCCTGCCACCTCCGACCACGGATACGTTTCATATCCTCTTTGCAAGCTCGCCCCTCAGGACGCCAGCACGACCAGACCGCTACCGCAGCAAAGGTGTCCCGCTGCTCCTCGAGGCGTTCTCGCAGCTTTTGGATACGCATGCCGCGCACCTCACCCTCCTGTGGAGACAGGACTATTACGACACGCTCATGAGTGACATCGCCACATTGGGCATCAGTGCCCACGTAACAGTCGTCAACGAGCGCGTTGACATTGAGAAATACTACCAAATCCACCATTGCGTCATCATACCTTATGTAGATTTGGACGGGGGCCCGCAGCTCCCGCTCTCGGCGCTTGAGTCCCTTGCACATGCGCGGCCTGTTGTGGCAACAGACATAGGGAATATGTCATGTGTCAGGGAGTTAGGCTGCGGCGTGATAGCAAAGGGGGCAGATGCGCAATCGCTGCGCGATGCGCTTGCCACATGCATCAACGATTATCCGCACTTGCAGAAGCGTGCGCTCGAATGCCAGAAAACACTCTTTGACGAGGGCGATGAGAAGTATAACAGGCTCAAAGCTTTTCTGCTCTCGCTGCCCAATGGTATGAAAAAGGAGAAGGGACACGTATGAGGATAGCATTCGTGCATGCGTCCGGGATAAGAAACTCACGATTTATCGAGGAGCGAGGCGCCTCGCTCCTCGACCGAGGGCACAACGTGGCGTTCTTAGGGTGGAACAGGTACCATGACCAGCCCTATACGTTCCGGTCCGCATACGTCAGGCGATTCAACGTCCCCACGCCGCTGAATTCTTCCGCATACTTTCTCCTCATCCCCTTATGGTGGGTGTGGATCTTTATCCGACTCCTGAAATACCATCCGCACACGGTAATATGCATCAATGCGGATGCCGTTCCCGTGTGCCTTCTCTACACCAAGCTTGCGCGCAAAACCCTTGTCCACGACCTCCATGACTTCTACTATTACCATTTCGCACACATGCCCGCGCCGATACCGCAGATAGTGGACATGATTACCTGCGCTGCCATACGGCACTCACAGCTCGTGCTGAGCATCAGCAAGGAGGCGATAGATGACTTTTTTTCACGGCATTGCTCATGCGCAGACTGGTCCAAGACCAAGATATACCCCTGCCTGCCGACACCCATGGAACGGAGTGCCCTTCCCCTGCAGAAGATACAACGGTACGAAGAATTTACTGCATGCTACTTTGGCAACATCGCACGAAACAGGCACGTATACGAGATACTGGATGCGATGTACGGCCTTCCTTCCTGCCGATTTCTCCTTGCAGGCCCAGAGATGGAAAAGGGGGCGCTTTCAGAATGCCTCACCCGCATCCAGGCATGCAGGAATATGGACTACCTCGGATACCTCATGCGCGATGAGCTGCTGGAGCGGACTGCCCGGTCCCACTGTGTTATCCTGCCGCTTGAGCCGGACAACCTCCATCATAGGATCCCGCTCCCCAACAAGGTGTATGAGGGCATCATCTGCCACACGCCGGTTATCACAACGGAGGGGACAAGCAGCGCCGAGAAGGTACGCAGGTACGGCATGGGCGTCATAATCCCCGACAACTCGCCGCCATCCATACGCGACGCCGTACGGTCATTATCGGAGGACAGGGCACGGTGGGAGTCGTGTGTTGAGGGATGCAAAAGGGCGGAGCACGATATCATCTCACGCTATGACTACACTGCTACAATCAACGCCATCGAGGGGGCGGGAAGAAGATGAACAAAGAACGCCTGTTCTATTCAGCCCTTCCGTTCCTGCGGCAAACGGGGGCGCTGGCACTCTACGGACACCTTTCTAGTGGACCACGCAGAATGGTATTTTTATATCATCGAGTCGGGCCCCAAGGGGGGGACTGGATGCTCCCCAGCGTGCCACTCAAAGCGTTTGAGCACCAGATGGCGTACCTTTCAACCCATTTTACGCTCGTAGCGCTTGACGAGCTGGCACAAATGCTCCGAGGAGGGGCACCGCTCCCGCACCGATTGGCATGCGTCACCTTCGATGACGGGTACAAGGACACGTGCACCCAGGCCGTGCCGGTCCTGAAAAAATACGATATCCCCGCCACCGCCTTCCTGTCAGCAGGCATCATCGATGCACGGGATGCGTTCTGGTGGGACCGTGCGTGCTACAGCATCATGAACTCAACGGCACCCACCGTTGCCGTGGGGGACACCCCACATACCCTCCCTCAGGAAAAGGCACAGCGGCTGCGAGCCGCGCGGGACATAATAGAACAGATCAAGGGCATGCCCTTTTCCGAAACGCTCTCGAACGTTCGTGGACTGGAAACGCAGACCGACGCCTGCATGCCTAGGGAGGTACGTGATGCCCTAACCGTGACATGGGATGACGTGAAAAAGATGCATGCGGAAGGGATAGGCATTGGTGCCCACTCGCTCACACACCCAAGCCTCAAGCACATCCGGGCAACCGAGGCCGAATACGAAATTCGGGTTGCGGGAGAGCTTATCAAAACGCGTACCGGCATCACCGCACGGCACTTTTCATATCCGCATGGGCACCACGCCAATGTGGACGAACGCATTGCGCGCATGGCGATGCAAAGCGGTTACGAGTCCGCATACACCATCATACCGGGCCAGCTTGATGAATCTACAGACCCATACCGCATCGGCCGTGTCCTGCCAGAGTACCATCCAGACATATTTCACGCGTACACGTCGGGATTTGTCCAGAATGTCTACGGCAGGCAGTGAGTGTCCAGAGTCGGTGCCAAGATTTGTCAATATGTATTTATTATTATACATTAAAACGGCATAGGTGCCACGATTATGATTCCATCATTACGGGAAATGGCAGAAAATGGATTTAACAGGATTTATTACAGTTCAAAGGCATATACGGTATGCAAAAACAGATTCTCATTTGATGTCAAGTACACGCACTTTTGGAAAACTGTTAACAACAACACGTGGGAGCCGTACACGTTTAGGATATTTGACTATTTTCTCGATAACAATCATCCATTCATAGACATAGGGGCGTGGATCGGGCCCACAGCGCTCTATGGCAGCCACCTGGCAAGCCATTGCTTTGCCATTGAACCTGATCCATACGCATACGCTGAATTGCTACACAATATTTCGTTGAACAGCGCTCTCTCAAAAAAAATAACATGTTCACGTCTCTGTATAGGGCCGACGTGTGGGAATGCGATTCTTGGAACGCATACCCGATTGGGTGACAGCATGTCGAGCATAATCTTTTCCGAATCGCACAATAGCGTTGCAGTGCAATCCCTCACCTTTGACGAATACTGTAAGCAGACGCGTATTGAGAACTACAACTTCATAAAAATGGACATCGAAGGCGGTGAGGAGATTGTTCTGCCAACAATGATACGTGCGTTAAAGAGCAACCGGCCTACGTTGCACATATCACTCCATCCTCATTTGTTCTCATTATCAGGAGATTTGGACACCATAACAGGTGTCTTGGACATCTATGATTATATTTACATGGCAAATGGCACAATAGTAACACCAGAAGACGTGCTGCAGCACTTGCACGTTAAAGAGGGGTTTGATATAGTTGCATCTGACATTCAGTGGAACATTGATTAAAAGGACACCTACTCACAGGATTGCGTACATGATGCAATAACAGCGTATGGTATCAAACTATATTATCGTTCACGTATGTTATGCACGTGCATGCCACCATGATGAACAAACATGCCAATTCATATGATGCACGCGTTATTTATTCCATGGTACGAAAGACCATGTTGCCGTAACCCGTTACAAATCGGTAGAACCACCGATAGTATGCGTATGCGGCCCAGCGGCCCAGCGGCCCGCCATGGCACATGAGCGGGCGCCCGACCTTGAACCGCAATCCATCCTTTTTTACCGATGTGTGATCCATCCGAAACGCGTCCTGGAAATACCGGACACGCGTTTTCAGCAGTACCTTTACCGCGTCTTTGTCGTACGCAAGCCCGTAGCGGGCAAATGCTGCCTTCCAAAATGCCGCGGTATGTATATTGAATCGGTACGGGTCTCCCCGCTCGCGCTTAAAGACCGTGGTAAGGTATACCCGTCCACCCGGCCTGAGAACACGTCGTATCTCCGAAATGGCCAATTCATGGTCTTTGAGGTATTCTATGACGCCCAGAATCGTGACAAAGTCAAATGAATCGTCAGGAAACGGAAGCGGCTCTGTTCCGGCGTCATGTACGCCCAGGCGTTGCCGGACGCTTTCGGGTGAAGCCCCAATGGCATACTCGCTGATGTCAAGACCATACGCATCGATGCCCTGCTCAAGAAATGCCATGACCAAAAACCCCTTGGCGCACCCAATATCAAGCGCTGATTCGGGGAAGAAGGTATCCTTTATCGTTTTTATGAGGTACCGGTACTCGAGCACGTAGTCCTCTAAGAGATACTGGGCCATCTGTCCGCCAACACCGTCGGTGCCACCATCAAAATAATCTTTGCCAAAAAAATCATCCAAGAGTTCACCCATATTCCCACAATCCCTTTACGCGTAATCGGGGCGCATACATTTATACATTTTCACTGATGTACACATATATCAGGAAAGATGATATAATGAAGGGTGGATGCAGACGGGAACACACCAACTCGGAGGAGTCTACACGTAACATAGGAGACGTGCGCCGCGTGGCGTTAATCTCCTACTTCGACCCGAAGGGAACTGAGGTGGGCGGGCAGCGCATGCACCTACTGGCAACGTACCTGCCGCGCCACGGGTGGGACCCCTATGTCATAACTGCCGGTACAGGGCATGATACGGGGCACGTCCACTATGTTCGTCCACTCGGTGCATTAGACCGCCTCTGGTCCATGACGCGGCACCAGACTGGCATCGCCTCAATGGTAGGCAGGATATCCTACGGGCAGGGAATGGCATATTGGATTGCATCCGTGTACCGCCACATATGTCGGTGCCACAGGGACGTGCCATTTGACGCCATCGTCACGACCTCACCGCCCGAAAGCGTGCATGTGCTCGGACAGCGTATCTCGCACCGACTGCACATCCCCTGGGTTGCAGACCTTCGGGACCTCTGGTCCCAGTGCCATACCGATACGCCCACCGGTACCTGCCGGGCCTGTGCTGAAGCTGTGGAGCTGCGTATCCTCGGAAATGCCGCCGCGCTTGTGACGGTATCCCATGGGTTTGCCGGCAAACTGGGTACGCTTCACCGCACGCGCCCCCTCGTCATCACAAACGGGTACGACCCGGCGGGCGTCAGAGAAGAGCAGGTGCTGGATGGCATATTCTCAATCGTGTACGCCGGCACCGTGTACGAGGGGCAGCAACGCCCAGAACGGCTTTTTAAAGCGGTGCGGCGGTGCATAGACGCTGGACTCATCCCTAAGAACAAAGTGCGCATCGAGCTGTATGGTGCCATATATGCGAGCGTTGACGAAGCAGCAAAAAAATTCGGGCTTGGCAACATCGTCTCACAGCACGGATTTTTGCCTCGTGATGCCCTATACGACAGGATGCGACGCGCCCAGCTCCTCTGGGTCATGGGGTGGGAGGACGCTACGCAAACAGGGGTCATTCCCGCCAAGGTCTTCGAATACCTCATGGTGCGCAGGCCGATACTTCTTACAGGGGCACACGAAGGCACTGACATCGAAAAAATAGTTAAGGGCGCCGGGAAGTGTGCCAGCTCTGACGACGATGTGGCAAGAACACTCGCACAGCTGTATGATGAATACGCGTCTACAGGGGGAATTGCTTACTGCGCAAACGGGGATGTGCATGCACGGTTTAGCTACGAGTGCCTTGCAAGACGATACGCAGACGTGCTTGAATCACTTATAAACGACAATGGATCAACAAGCCATCGCAGGACGTGAATGGAGCGTGGGGATACCCTTTTTTACAATCCCTCAAACGGGTCCTGCTGCGGCATGCCGCCCTGGGCCGCACTATACGATTCGGTGTACAAGCCCATGACCTCGTCCGTCATCGAGAAGGCCTTCAAAACAGTAAAGTGCTGGTCGAGCGCGATGACCTTGTTGTAGAAGTGGCTTGCAAGTATGTATCCTTTCGGCGGGGAGCCCTCAAAGACATAGAGGTCAGCCTTGTTGACGTCCTGCCCCTTGGGCGTTACCGACGCCATCGTCCACGCGCCCTCGTCAAAGAGCGCCTTTGCCTGTTCCACGGCACTTGCTATCCAGTCATCCATGATAATCACTACCGTGTGAAACGGAGAATATTTTCCTTATAAACGTGTTGGTTCCAAGCCGCACGGAATGGATACCACCATCTGCGTACCGCGCCCGGAGGTGTCTGCCACATACACGGTCCCCCCCATGGCACGCACGATGCGGGATACTATCGAAAGCCCGAGCCCCGAACCCCTGCCAGACGTGGTATACCCCCACTCGAATATCTGCTCAGCGTCACCCTTGATTCCCGTGCCGTCGTCAGTGATTACATACCGGCACGAGGCATGGTCCTTGAAGCCCAAAACGGAGACATTATGCGCCTGGGCGTGGTCCACGACATTCTGCAGGATGTTTCGCATTACCTGGGTCATGCGCTGCCGGTCTGCGTGAACGAAAGGCAGTGGGGACCTCGTGTACGTTATCGAAACAGGGAGCACCGCACGCGCAATCCCATCAATCAGCTCATCCATGTCGATGTGTTCAGGATCGCCCACAACGGTTCCTGCGTCTGCAAGTGCCACGCTTTGCCCCACGAATGCGGCAAGGCCGTCGACCTTTTCGATAATGCGGCCCTGTAAGGAGATATTCTCATCGCCAGAAACGAGCGATGCGAACCCCTTGATGACAGCAAGGTCATTTCTAATCTCATGCGAAAGCGTGTGGGCAAACGTCGACAGCTCGTTTCGCTGCTCACGCATATGGCCCTCAAGGCACAGCCGCCGGAACGCCATGGACGCCTGGCGCATATACGGCCCGATAAGCTCCGGGTCAAGCTTTTGCGCACCGCGGACGTGGATAAGGAAGGCGAGGCAGCTTAGCCCCCCATCGCACAAGAGCGCATATGAATAGCTCTGCTGCACGTCAAGCTGTGCCGAAAGCGCGGTCTGAAGCGCATCCGGTATCATGCCACACAAAAGGGTCGAAAACGATACGCCGATCGGGGCGAGCCCGTCATGGCCGTGGATGGGGATACAGGTTGTATCGATGCGGCACTCGGCCCCACGCATCGCAGTACCGAACACCGACTCCAGGGCGTGCAGAGCATGTGGCGGGCCCTGCATATCCTCAAGGATGAAATGGCCCCCGCCGCGCTCGTATGAAAAGAGAAGTACGCATCCCTCAGGCCAGAGCCGGGCAATATGGGAGCCGACGAGGTGAAAAGGCGAGTCGCCGTCGGGAAGGGTGAGAAACTCGTATGCAGTCTGCGCCAGCACAGCGTCATTTGAGGAGGTGCCTTTTCCACGTATGGGGGCCAGTTGGGCAGCAGATAGGATTGACTCGAATATTTCACCATATACCGACACGTTGCCGGACGCGGGAAAATAGTCATGCGCCCCGGCCTTAAAAGCATCGCGAGCCAGCGTTTCCGAGCCCGTGTGGGCAAGGACTATGACAGGGGGTGACGAAAGAAGGGGCTCCCGCAAAAGCTGTAGGGCACCGCCGCCAGAAACGGCTACGTCACAGATGACCGCACCGTACGTCCTGGCCTTGATCATATTAAGCGCGTCATCGTAGACGTCAACGGTGTCAAACAGCAGCGTAGCGCCGGTGTTTGAGGCAAGATGCATCATATGGCGCTGGAATGACTCGGCATAGGGCCTGTTGCCGTCGATATGCAGTATGCGAAGCAGGGACATTTGCATATAATATCATGAACATTATATATACGTTTTCTAGAATTCCGTGGCAAACGAAAAAAAAGAGGGACTACCCCCCATTTTATCAGTGCACTACCTCGACCTTCGCATCAGAGGCGTTCTTCTTGACGCTTTCGATGCCTTTGAGGCACGCTTCCTTGGAGCTATAATCCTGGCCCACGGCAATAATCTGCCCATTTGGTGCCTTGAGCCTGAATCGGTAATGCCCCGCCTTGTCCGTATAATACTCGAACTTTCCACTCATTTTCATTCCTCCATCATATCCCGGGAATAATCCCGACAGCACTATATGATTACCAGAATATATAAAGATAGTACACCATGCTAATGGAAGAAGAAAAAGGGATACTGTTACACCCGCGAGAGGACGTCTTCCACGAGCCGCTTTGCCTCGCCGATGTATGCTTCGGGGACGAGCAGGCAGTCGAGCTCCTCGTTGGAGAGATACGCCTTGACATCCTTGTTTGCTTTTACCGCATCGATGAAGTCGTCACCCGCCATGGAAATGGTGCGGAGTATCTCATGCGCGTCCTGGCGCGAGGCGCCCTTTTTGGTAAGTGCAATCATGATGGCCTCGGCGAGGTTCTTGCCCTTTGAGAGGTAGAGGTTCTTTTTGATGTTGTCAGGGAAGAGCACAAGATTTCCATAAACGCTTATCATGCAGCGGAGCATCTCATCGATTAGGATAAACGACTCCGGGATGATGGCGCGCTCAGGTGCGGAGTTTGAGAGGTCGCGCTCGTGCCAGAGCACGTTGTTGAGCAGCGCGGGGGTGACGTTCCCGTAGAGGATACGCGCAAGCCCGCAGGTCTTTTCCGACATGATGGGATTTTTCTTGTGGGGCATCGTGGACGAGCCCACCTGGCCCTTCTTGAATCCCTCGGCCGCCTCGTTTAGCTCGGTGCGCTGGAGGTTCCTGACCTCAGTTGCCATCTTGTCCAGAAGCGTTGCCAGCAGCGCGAGATTGGTAAGCGCCTCGGCATAGATATCACGGGGGACCACCTGATTAGTTATAGGTGCCATCCTGATGCCGAGAATCGTGCCCACTTCCCCCCTCAGGAGGATGCCGTCGTCGTATGATGCCATGGTTCCCACGGCGCCCGCAATCTTTCCGGTGTTGTGGTCGTATGACATCTTCAGCCGCTCCTCGTTTCGAAGCAGCTCGTCGAGGTAGAGAGCGAACTTCATGCCGTAGGTCGTCGGTATGGCGTGCTGGGCGTGGGTGCGCCCGACGCAGATTGTGCCGATGTTCTCCTTAGCCTTTTGTGCCAAAACGCCCTTGAGTGTTTGGATGTTGGCAAGAACGAGTGCCAGCGCGTCGCGCAACTGGAGCGCGCTTGCCGTGTCATTGATGTCGTTTGACGTCGATCCGAAGTGGACGAATCGGCCCCACTCGCCACACTGTGCGGCAAGCACCTTGACCATGGCCATGATGTCGTGGTTTATCTTTGCCTCCTCTGCAAGGATGTCCTCCTTTTTGACGATGCCAAGCTTCGCCTTGTCCGTGATGGCCTTCGCGGCGTCGGCGGGGATATGCCCCAGCTTTGCATGGGCCTGTGCTATGGCCGCCTCGACGTCGAGAAGCAGCTGGATCCGGGTGTCCTCCTCAAAGATGTCTCGCATCTCCTGGGAGCCATATCGGTAATCGATGGGATGAATCATGATATCACCGTATTGATGTGATAGCTTCTCAATACGGCTTTTTATGGTTTCTCGTCAGGGCGGTGATGGGGAGAGGTATGCCATGCATATGAAAAAAATAATAAAAAGGGGACCGAAGGCATCACTGCGCCTGATTCATAGCTGCCGGCATAAGGAAGAGAATCATCCGATGATAAAAAAGAACTAGACAGAGTCGGTATAGGGGCATGTCGCAATCGCCACACGCGCCCATGCAACGACGATGTTAATCGGCCACGTGTGTCTTTGGCACGTATGTGCAATAGATGATTATATTATTGAAATTATCGAAAAATAAACTAGAAATATGTATCATTTTGATGGGTGGCAACGGCGAGAACGATGCGCTCGTCAGTGGACTCCTTGCTAAGGGACACGGTACCCCACATGCCCATCTCATCACCGATGAGGACGAGCACGCCCAAAAGGCCCGGAATCCGCTGTGCGAAGGCAAGCGCACCCTCGATGTCACGTGGCGACGATACCCTGTTGCATATGGCCGTTGCGGCGGCATCCGCCAGCGTTGCCGACGGCGCGATGACGGTGACCGCGTCAGCCTTGCCGAAGCTTTGCGAATACCCCACCGTGCCGGAAGATGTGCAGATGCCAAGCGTGGAATTCGGCGGAATTTCGAAAAAGATCTTTCCCGAAAACGACGACGTGCCGGCAAAGGTGCCGATGAGCCGCTTTGTTGACGTTGAGATAAAGAGGTCCCCCCCGTTTTCGATGATGACGTCAGTACAGGACCGCAGGAGGTCTTTGCCGACATGCTCCGCTATCGCGCCGGCGACGGACGCCATGGGGCCGACCCCCGCGAGGTCCGCGGCGCGCAGCATGGCAGAAACGATGCCGGGTGGCGCGCCGTCGTGGGGGACTGGCTTAAATGACGTAAGAAATGGGGGATTGTCGGCGCCGTAAGACTGGATGGCACCCCGATAACGTGCCGTGGATTCGTATGCGGTGCGGGCACGCTGCCGGCTGGAGCTGATGAGAAGGTCGGTCTCGTCGATGACGATGCCGTAGGATACGAGGTCGTCGTGCGCGACGGACTCGCGATAGGTCCGGAGATAATCGGTCTTTTTCACGCTCACCACGCTAGAAGTTGGCGGAAAACGCCTTGGTGGGGCACATCTCCACGCAGGCCCCGCACGCGACGCAGCGGTCGAAGTTGATGCGCATCTTGAACTTGTCACGGTCAAGCGAGAGCGCCTGGGTGGGGCAGATTGATATGCAGGCCCCGCAGTCGACACAAAGATCCTCATGCCAGCGAATGTCATGCTCGAGGAATCGTGTGCTAATGCCCACAGACTCGACGTGGATTATTGCCCGTTCGATTTCATCCTTGTCCCCGTTGATAAGAATAATAATCCGTCCGCCCGACTCGGGCTCGAGATTAGCACGCAGTATCCTGACATCAAGCCCGTATTCGCGGACAAGGTCCTGGATGATTGATGTCTCAATCGCTTCCTTTGGAATATTAAAGATTACCTTCTTTCTCATATGCCGTGACACCCCGTGTATGGAATATCCTTTTTGGGGGAATATAAAAGGTTTTAGTTATGGATTTGATTAGTAATGCCCCATGGATCATACGATGGAAACGTATTCCGTACCGACGAATATGGTACAGGATTCCGGCATCCTTATTCAGTGAGGGGAAATGCCATGCCCTTGGCGTACCAACCACTGCGTAAGGCACAACAAAAATGCGCACGTGGGGCATACCGACAGCTGCTACCCATTTTCCCGTATCCAGTGCCCCATCTTTTTTGTCTCAGTGGATACCTTCATCACATTTTTTTTCCATGATTTCCACCAATTGATTCATTTCTTCATTCCCATGCCGATTGGCACATTCCTTGATGCTTTCTGCATACGAATAGATGGAGACGAGCGGCGTCTGGATGTCATGGAAAAGGGAACGGGTAAATTTCTCCAGCTCATAGTTTTTTCTCTGTAGCGCCTCATTTCGTACGATAAGGACATCTGTCAGCATCTTTTTGTGCAATGAGTTCTCAAATATCTTTGAAATAATCTTAATTATTCGTACATTCTCATCTTTCCAGTAACGGATGTACGAGGTCTGGTCGAAGCCGATATACCCCCACAACCCACCTTCAACAATAATGGGAACGACAAGGATTGACTTGATGTTTTGGCCTTCGAGAATCTCCTTCACCGTAGACGCTTCAGGCGGCAACAGGCCAACATTTGCAATATTGATTATTCGTTCTGTTTTTAGCTTGGTCATCCACCAGGGAAATGCGGCAGTGTCTATATCCTGAAGATTGGTTATCTGGGCTTCCACACCTGGCTTGCACCACTCGATGGTGTTATCCATCTTTGTAAGATTGTCCCTGAACCTGAACAGGTAGACCCGGTCAACGCCCAGCCCGTTCCCGAGCATGGCGAATATCTGTTCTGATTCCCACTCGCTGCATTCATCGGAAATCTTGTCCGTTATATTGCAAAGCATGTTCTCCAGGGATAGCCAGTGAGCGAGAACATCAGATTGCATCGCCGCCATTTCACCGATGTCGTAGGATATGCCGACAAGCGCATCCTTCCCGCACCATTTCGTGACGCTTACCTGCGTCGTGACTTCCAAGAGCCGCCCCTGTTTAGTGATAAGGGGGATATTGCAGAATGCCTGCGTTCCCGCACGTATGCAATGCATCGTGTGCAGCACTTCATCCCGCCGCTCGGGAGGATATACATCGGGGATGCACATCGTTTGTATTTCCTCATGCGTGTACCCAAGCTTTTCCGTCGTCGCCCTGTTGCATGAAATCATCTTGCCGGAAAAGTCACATACCAAATAGATTGATGAGGTCATGTTAAGGATCATGTCGAGGTCCATGGATTTTGAAGCAATTTTGTCTTCTACAAAGATTCTGTGCATCGTTTTGCTGATGCCAAAAGCCATTTCGAGTATGAACAATTTGGTCTTGTCGCTAAACGCATCGACAGTTTTCGAGCTGACATTAAGGCTGCCAAGCAACGCTGTTTCGTGTATGATTGGCACTATTGCCACGGCACGGAAGGAGTCCCCGATGCCCGCGAAATGATGCTCAACATCATAGGTATCGAGCATGTCGGGGTAATATGAAAATAACGGTTCTTGCTTTGAGAGAATGGCTTTGTTCCAACTGTTCCGGGACATGTCATACTCGAGCGTACGTTCGATGAACTGCTCCGATAGATTTCGCTGGTACACCAAGCTCAGAACATTATCCTCTGCATCATGCGCATAGAATCCGCATGCGTCAATCTCGTCCTGAGCCATCAGCACGTCAAGGATTATCGATGATGCATCCTTTAGTGTGGTCACATGACTCAATGCAATAATAATATCATATTGGGGGTTCCGTTCTTCGGTGGGGAAATTATATTTTTCCATTGAATGAATGAGAACACGGAAAGGATATATGCATTAATACTAAAATTTTCTTAAAATGGCATTATGGTGCATCTGCACGGGATAGCGCCCC
>CAYSZY010000007.1:0-26674 GCA_964435645.1 uncultured Thermococci archaeon
CCATGACAAATTCTAAATCTAAGGCCACACTATCAGATGGGGGCATTGGTTACGAGTTTGAGCACACCGGCCAAATCGAGATACCCCCTCTCACCATCGACCAAGTCATTGGGCAAGACGAAGCTGTCGAAATCATCAAGATTGCGGCTAAACAGCGAAGAAACGTCCTTCTTATAGGGGAACCCGGAACCGGAAAGTCGATGCTTGGCCAAGCAATGGCAGAACTTCTCCCAAAAGAGGAGCTTGAAGACATCATATGCTACCCGAATCTGGAAGACCCCAATACGCCGAAGATACGGTCGGTTCAGGCAACTGAAGGAAGGGCAATTGTAAATCACCACAAGTCACGGGCGAATCAACAAGAAAACAGCAAGCACTTGGTGCTTTTTTTTGTCATGGCAATCGTGCTTTTCCTCTCATTTACCACAGGACAGCTTCTAACGGGCATACTTATCATCGTGCTGCTCATATTCCTCATGCAGAACATGACCCGCTCCAAGGGTACTGCACTTATTCCTAAGTTGCTTGTCGATAACGCGGACAAAAGCATGTCGCCCTTTATAGACGGCACCGGTGCGCACGCCGGTGCGCTCCTTGGCGACGTCAGGCATGACCCATTCCAATCAGGAGGGCTCGGGACCCCTCCCCACGACCGTGTCGAGTCGGGAATGATACACAGGGCACACAAAGGTGTGCTCTTTATCGACGAGATTTCCACGTTCCAGATCAAGATGCAGCAGGCAATCCTTACCGCTCTGCAGGAAAAGAAGTATTCCATTACGGGACAAAGCGAAATGTCTTCTGGTGCCATGGTCAGGACAGAGGCCTGCCCATGCAACTTTGTTCTCATTGCAGCAGGCAATCTTGAGACCGTCAAGGGCATGCACCCCGCACTCCGCTCGAGGATACGCGGATATGGGTACGAAATCTACATGAACAATGTCATGAAGGATACCCTGGAAAACAGGCGAAAGATCGTGCAGGTCGTTGCCCAAGAGGTCACAAAGGACAAGAAAATTCCCCACTTCACCTACGAAGCCGTTGAGGAGATTGTCAACGAGGCACTGCGCAGGGCTGGAAGAAAGGGGTATATTACCATGCGCATCAGGGAGCTTGGGGGCCTTATCAGGGCAGCAGGGGACCTGGCGTACAAACACAATAAAAAGCTTGTCGACATTGATGATATCCACGAAGCCAAGGACAAGTCACGCACCCTTGAACACCAGATAGCTGACAAGTACATCGAGAAGAAACGCGAATACCAGATTATCAGGGTTACTGGCCAGGCAATTGGACGGATTAACGGCCTGGCAGTCATGGGCGACAGCGGCATCGTTTCCACGGTCGAGGCGGAAGCCGCCCCCTCTGCAAGCAAGTCGGAAGGAAAGATCATCGCCGCAGGCAAGTTAGGTGACATCGCCAAAGAGTCCATCCAGAACGTTTCGGTCCTGGCAAAAAAATACATTGGCAAGGACATATCGAACTTTGACATACACGTCCAGTTCCTCCAAGCCTATGAGGGCGTCGAAGGCGACTCTGCATCCATCACCATTGCGACAGCGGTCATATCAGCACTCATGGGAATACCAGTCCGCCAGGACATCGCCATGACAGGTTCGCTTTCAGTACGGGGCGAAGTCCTGCCCATAGGGGGGGTAAACGCCAAGATAGAGGCCGCAATTGACGCCGGCATCAACGATATCATCATCCCGGAATCCAATCTGGCCGATGTGCTTCTTGATGCACGTCACAAGAAGAAGGCACAAATCCACACTGCCAGCAGCATTGCAGAAGTGTTCGAGTACGCCTTTACCGGCGACAAGAAGGCGGAGCTCGTGGAAAAGGTAAAGACACTTATGGAATTGGGCAATCCGGTACAATCGGAATAACACACCCCTTTCCCTTTTTCCCTTTTTTTATAGAGATAGCATTTTATATTACGGTAAAAAGTATCCAGTATGATACATGAGATTCTGTCACAGGATTACAATTCCAATTCATATATCCTTACTGGCGACGCGCCGATACTTATCGATCCCGGACTTCCGTCAAATCCGTACCTCGACCATGCCATGGCATCGCTGGATATCTGCATAGAAACGGTCATACTCACCCATTGCCATTACGACCATATTGGAAACTGTGGGGGATTTCCGACCGTCATGGTACATGAGTCTGATGCTCAAGCGGTACGTGAGGGCACGAAAAAAACCGTATATATGCACTTTTCCCCAACCTTTGACGGGTTTCCTGTTGCTCGGGAGCTTAAGGAAGGGGACCGCATACCATCGGGGGACCACACTCTCAGGGTAATCCATACGCCGGGCCATACCAACGGCAGCATCTGCCTGCTCGACGAGGATACGGGAACGCTGTTTAGCGGGGATACCTGGTTTTCAACGGGCGTTGGGAGGACGGACCTCCCCACGGGAAGCTTCGAGGAGCTCAGGGAAAGCTTCAGGAAGCTTATGGGAATCGACGCCGGCCACATCAGCCCCGGGCACGGCCCATCATTTGAAAATAACATAGACATCATCACATTCAGCTACTTTGGGGGCATCTGATGGGACAGGGCCCCCTGAATCAGGCAATAGGGATCCTGCAGGGAGATATAGCGTCCCGGGTGCAAAACGCAAAGGCGGACGGCGTTGTGCTGGGTGTCTCCGGAGGTGTTGACTCTGCGGTGGTATGCGCCCTGTGCGCACAGGCAGCCGACACTACTGCACTGCTCATGCCGGATGGTTCAAAGGACTCGCAAGAAGATGCCAAAAACGGCATCACGGTGTGTAAGGCATTCAACGTCCCCTATCACATCATCGACCTGGCACAACCCATCCAAAGCATTGCCGAAAACTACCCGCAGGACGTGCGGAACGACCAGTACGTTATCTCAAATGTCAAGCCGCGGCTCCGCATGACCTACCTCTACATGATGGCAAACAGGGAGAGGAGGCTTGTCGCGGGCACCTCAAACAAGACTGAGCGCATCCTGGGGTACTCGACAAAATGGGGGGACAGCGCCGCGGACTTCGCGCCATTGGGGGATATCTGGAAAACAGATGTCATTAGTATGGCAGCCCTGCTCGGTGTGCCACGGCACATAATCGACAATCCGCCGTCTGCCCGATTATGGGAAGGCCAGACTGACGAGGGGGAGCTTGGGGGAACGTATGAGCAGATTGATGCGTTCCTTAGGGAATGGGAACAGGGAAATCACACAAAAATAACATGCAATGATGCGCTGAGCGCATCATTGGTGCACCGAATAGAGGAAAACAAGCACAAATCGTCTATGCCACCGTTTCCGGTAGTGGGCCTGTAGCCACACCCTGTGCAAAATCAGGCTTGCCCCCACCTTTGCCGTACTGGCGAATGACCTCATTGGCCCTGTACCCCTGCGACTGGGCAGTATCGCCGCATACAACGACAAGGGACCTCCCGTTTGAAAGCACTATTACGGCATCGTCTGCGGCAAGGGAAAACGCCGTTGCCCGAAGCACCTCGGTGTCGCCTTCAATCGTGGCGACAAGGAATCTGGCACCGCCACGATCCTCAAATCTGCCTGAAAGCGACGACTGCTTGACGGAAGAAAGCTCTTTTTTAAGCTCATCAATCTCCTTTCCCCGGCGTTTCCATTCGATGAAGAATCGCTCACATGTGGGTACAAGCTGCTGCCGGTCAACCCTAAACGTATCGGCAGCCTCACGGATGATGCGTGCATCGCCCTGCATGCCGTGTATGGCCTGGAGGCCGGCGGCGTATTCTATCCGGACGATGCCATCTTGGATCTTTTCCGTCTTGAGAATCTTTATGGGGCCCACCTCGCTTGTCGACTCCGTATGGGTACCGCCGCATGCCTCTACATCGAGCCCCTCTATGGTGACGATACGAAGCACCCTTCCGGGGACGGCCCCACCCTGGTATATCCTGAATCCGAACTGCTTTTCGGCCTCGTCGCGCCCCATGAACTTCTTGGTTACGGGAAGCGCCCTGAGCACATACTCGTTTGCGAGGAATTCGATCTCATCAGTTTCCTTGTCGGAAAGCGAGGCATAATGCGTAATATCGAGGCGTGCCTTGTCAACAGTCTTTTCAGCCCCTGCTTGCCAGATATGATTGCCAAGCACGGCACGGGCCGCGGCGTTGATGATGTGGGTGGCAGTATGGTGCCTGGTCAGCGCCGCCCTGCGTACCTTGTCTAATGACCCGACGACCGCATCCCCGACACACAGCGTATGGCCAGGGACGGTATGGACAACAACAGTGCCATGCTTTTGCACTGAAGTGAGCGCATGCCCCTGCAACGTGCCGATATCATGTGCCTGGCCGCCGCCCTCGGGGTAGAAGAGCGTGCGGTCAAGCACCACATCGCCCCCCTCAACCGCGAGTACCGTGGCGGAAAAGGTATCCTGTGGGCAGCACTCATAATATAGAAGGAGGGTATCAGGCACATCGAACTGTTTCTTTTCTTTTGCCTGTGATACCTGCTTTTGCGCCTCGTGGCGCTCCGTTACCTGTATGTAAAAGTCCTGCGGCATCTCGAACGGCACGCCCATGTCTTTTGCTTCGGAAAGCACAAGCTCGGGCGTAACGCCGTGGGAGTCGTGGAGCTCTATGAGCTTTTCGGTGCTCATTGAGTTTTTTGCCAGCATTGAGCGTGCCATGGCCTTTGCCTTGGCCTTTGTCGCACAATACTTCTCACCTTCTACGCGAAGAATGCGCTCAACGTCATCTAGCGCCTCGTCGGAGAACGGGAACTCGCGCTCGATGTATGCTGCATGGATGCGGCAAAGCTCACTGAGTGACGTATCGATGCCATAGGTATCGATAAAGTACTGAGCACGCCTGAAAAGCACCCGAAGGTTGTACCCGCCGCCCACATTTGAGGGAAGCGCGCCATCGGCGAGTGCGAAGAGCAGGGCCCGAGAATGGTCCACTATGGAATAGCAAGCGGAGAGGGGCAGCACGGCGTTACGAAGCGTAGTGACATCTGTCCCGATAGACCCCGCTATCTCCTGCCATGTAGCATCCATATCGTCATTTTCATCTACGTTCAAGCGCCCCGAATACGGGGCAAATGCGTTGAAGAGGTCAAAGTCGATATCAATCTTTGCATGCTCATAAATATGCTTAAGCGACGTGGGGAATACAGGGTCGTAAATAGATGGCGTCCCCTGTGAAAACCAGGTAAATCGTTCCTGCCCGGCACCCATGTCAAGCACCTTGAGGTCGAGCTCCCGCGTACCGGACTGCGTTGTCTCGTAAAGGATATACACCTGATTGCCAAGCTCCACGCCACGCGAAAAGAATTCCATGCAGGGCCCGAAGTTACCGCCACCTGCCCACCCGTCCTCATGGAAAACGAGGTCACGTGAGGGGATCTGCATGCCGGCGGTAAGCCATGCATAGATGTCACGGAAGTACTTGTCCTGGTCAAAATGCTCTTTTTTGGTAAACGCGTGCTGCCCGATCATCACAAATCCGGTAAGCGACCTTCCCGATATGCCCACATTGTCGGTGTCGCCGAATCGGAGGCTGAACTGTGGCACAACGAGGGGATTTGCGGGGGGTGCAACAGACCCAGACACCACATGAGGCTGGAAGTTGTATATCGATGCCTGGACGAAGTCGGTGTCATCCCGCCATCGAGCAACGACGGGGTACCGTGGTATGACCGTGTAGTCACGCTCAGAAAACATTGCTGAGAATCGCTCCCAGCATTCGATATAATCCATCTTTTTTGCGGGAGAGTTGCCAATAAACGAGTACCCGCCTTCACAATCGGGGTCGCCGCACACGTCACGGTCGTCTAATGACCAGAAATACTTACCGCATTTGCTGCAGAGATGCCGTGAAAATCCATTTTCCTCCAGCGCGTCGACAGCAAAATATGTCCGATAATCCTTAGAAGCCTTCTCCCTAAATGTTGCCTTGAGTGTCTTTGTGTCCATGGGCACACCCTGTTATGTATAAGAGAACCTAATGGACACCGATTAATAAAGGTTGCCTTCACAAAAAAAGTGTGTCAATATATCGAACAAAAACCAATGCCCAGGCTGACGCACTTTCAGCGCACTTTCAGAAGCCCTTTTTTCTCAAGAACGCGGATAGAGGATGAAACCTCTTCCTCTGGGACGTTGAGGCGCCGCGAAAGCTCCTTGTCTGAAACGGCCCCTCCCGCTGAAAAGACTTCCATAATGATGCGCTTTTCAGCCTGCTCTAGCTCAAGCTCATCGCACAGGGCGACGCATTTGTTGCGAATCTCATCAATCTTGTTCTCTATATACTCCTTGGCAAGCGCTATCTTTTCAAGCTCTTCGTAAAGGGATGCAAACACGATTGCCAGGTCAGATATCTCCCGTATTTTCTGGGACTTTTTGACTTCCTCCTCAATGCCCCGCAGCTGTGGGAACGCAGCTATGAGCGCGGGTATGTCGTGCTCAACAAAATCCCCGATTATAGTATCGAAGCGGTACGGCCCAAAGGCAAACTCCATGCGCACGCTCTTGTTTATCCTGAAATACTTACGCGGGCTTCCCCTGCTCTGTTTCTGGATAAAGAGGTCCACAAGCCCCGCCTCCTGCAGGAGGCGCATATGCTCGTTTATGGCCTTTTGCCCCACGTTGAGCCGGTCGGCAATTTCAGTTGTGTAACACGGCCCGGACGCTAGCATCTTAAGGATAAGCCTTCGGGTCTCATTCCCCATGAGATTGAATAAAACGTCCTCATCACTCATGAAATCACCTCAGTTAAATAATATTATTCAAAGTAAAGTTAACTTTAAGTTTAGTTAAATGTGTCAATAGCTATTTATAAAGTTTTTGTTGGTGGTGCCGTGTTGCATAAATCAACTGAATCCTTTTTATTTCCATAGAACCATTTGCAGACATGGCAGGTGCCCGGAAGACCTGCGCCCACCAGCTTGTCCGGTGGGGTGGCCTTACAGCGCGGGAGCTAGGGGGCGAGTTGCGGAAGCGGGAGTACGGGTACTGCAGGCGCTGGGCGGTAGATGGCTTCTTTCCTACCGCCAGGCAGGCGTTCGGCGAGGCGTCCCGGGCGACCTAGTTTGGATGTATGGGGCACGGGGGTTGCGATGAAAATGGTGGCGTAAGGCATTGTTCGCACCATACAGCAAGGGCGGGGGCAAAAGGTGCCGCGTACCCCACATTTATGCTGTCGGGCAGTTGATGCAGCGCCTCAGGGGCGCACAGTGCCGTTTTCGGGCTTTGTCAAAGCACGCAACGCATGGCAGTAACACAGTTTCTGCCTAACAGGAGGGATGACCGGGTTGTATAGGGGACAAATCCCAATCGTTCATAAAGCCGGTAGGCCCCCGTATTCTTTGTCGAAACGTCAAGAAGAACGCTTTTGCACCCCCTCTCCTTCCCGATACATTTGGCGTATGACACGAGCTTGGTCCCGATGCCGCGCCCCCTAACGGAGGGATTGACGGAAATGTTGCTGATATAGAGCTCATCGCCATCGATGTCCTTTGTCAATATGTGATTCAGCGTCCTTCCAAGGACTAACAGGGCTATTTTACGCATATTGCATGAAACTGAGGCCAATGCCCGGTCATCATCGATGGCGCGCTTTTGGGCACCATCGAAACATATCAGAATCCCGTCAACAGCACGGCCCGATGCCGCAACATGAACATACTCCAAGGAATGGGAATTCCCCCCGATGAACATGAGCTTTTTAATGCATTCCTTGGCAGACTGCATATCCTTTCCAAACAGCAGGGACGAGATGTCCTTGTCGGTAAGGTAAATGAGGCGAGCCACCGCGTCCAAATCATGGCACGCAACATCAAAATTACTGATGTCCATACAATTACACCGCATGGCATATTAAAAAAGGCACCCCGGGCAGCTCGACGCGGGATTATCGTGGGCTAAATGATCTTGGCCAGGAATCCCTTTGTCCGCCCATGCTGCGGATTATCGAATATTTCCGTTGGCGTGTCCTCCCCGAGAATGTATCCGCCGTCCATGAAGATGACACGGTCTACGATTTCCTTCGCAAATCCCGTCTCATGGGTAACTACCGGCATGGCCATGCCGGCCTTGGCGAGGTCTTCCATGATGTCCAGTGCGCCCTTTACGAGTTCGGGCCCAAGGATGACTTCACCTCATCAAAAAGCATGGCACCGGGGTGCATTGCAAGAGCCCGGGCTATGGCGACACGCTGCTGCTGGCCGCCTGAAAGCTCATGGGGGCAGGAAGACGCCTTATCCCGCAGCCCCGCGCGGTCGAGAAGCCCGATTGCGCGCTCTTCGGCTTTCGCCTTGTCCTAACCCGTGACCTTGAGTGGCGCAAGCATCAGATTGTCAAGAGCGGACATGCGGGGGAACAGATTGAACTGCTGAAACACCATGCACCCTTTGGTCCGAAGATTCTGCACGTTGAACGACGAGCTGTTGATGTCATCCCTGGGGAGAACGAGACCTCCATATGGCCCCTCTTTATCGACTTTATGCCAGCCTTGAAAATCTCCGCGATACAAGCACCGCTTTTGAGGGAAAGCGCGAGGATACCGGATGCCATCTGCCCAAGATTGAGGCCGACATTCGGAAGACCGTTAATGCATTCCATCGGTGGGTACGTGGCATCCGTGCCCACGACTGGCGTGTTTTCATTGCCGTCGCTACCGCCGATA
This sequence comes from uncultured Thermococci archaeon, assembly GCA_964435645.1. Lineage (GTDB taxonomy): Archaea > Methanobacteriota_B > Thermococci > Methanofastidiosales > NM3 > JAHKLV01. Next base: position 8,662 of record CAYSZY010000007.1, read on the forward strand.
CAAATAGAGGCTACGAGCGCGATGAGAAGAATAGCAATCAACCCTACTAATTTTCCCATGAGTGCCACCAGTAGGGATAAAAAACAAGAAATGTTTTTATTTTTAGTTGGTGTTTCATAAACAACAAGCTCCCAAATGTGTTGTTTATTATGGAACAGGAAAAAAGTGTAGCAAAGGTTGTTACCGAAATTATTGACAACCTCCCCCTAATGGCAGATTACCTGCTAAGCAATATCATAAACTACAACGGCCTTGCGCGTTATATTATAAACGAGGTCGAGCGGCGCATGGAAAAGCAGGTTTCCGTGGAATCAATTTCCGTTGCCATCCAGCGGTACCATTTTAAGGGCAACAGGGGTGAGGATAAAAATCTTGCGGACTCGATATCCAAGACCAAGCTCATCCTTAAGAATGATATAGCAAACATCGCCTTTCTCAAAAACTCCGATCTCATCAAGCGCATCGACGAGTTTTCAGAATCGATAGCGTGGGAATTTGGAGAGACGTTCTTTATGGTGCAGTCTTCCCAGGAGATATCCGTGGTACTCGAACACGAGCGCATAGAAGAATTCCTTGCCTTTACCAAAAAGTACTCACCCCTCTCCGTTGTCGAGGACGTCACCATCATAAACTGCAAGTACCACGAGCATACGCTTAACGTGCCCGGATACCTCTATTCGCTGCTGCGTGCCATAACCATGGAAAAGCTAAACATTATCGACATCTTCTCAACGTTTACAGAATTCATCTTTCTCTTCAAGAAGCGCGATGCGCTTAAGGCGTACGAAGCGTTGGAAAAACTAATCATCGATGCGCGTGAGCGCAAGGTAGGGGAAGGAACCTAGGGGCAGGGGTTGTATCATATGAAAAAAACAGTGCTAGCAATCTCGGGCAGCTACCGGCCGCAAGGAAATACGGACATCCTGATAGACGCCATAATAGGGGAGATGGACTCCCGCCTGCAGGTGGAACGCATCATGCTCCGCGACCTCAGCTTCCATTCATGTGTCGGGTGCGAGGCGTGTCAGTGCACCACGCGCTGTGCACGCTTTGAAGACGACATGACCCCATTGTACGAGCGAATCGACAATGCCCGGGGCATAATACTGGGGTCGCCCACATACAACTACAACATCACCGCATGCATGAAGGCATTTATCGACCGGCTGTATCCCTACTACGAATTCGGTGACACGGTACCACGGCCATTCAAGGGCTTGTGGAAGGGAACAGGAAAAGTAGGTATCGTTTGCACTGTTTGCGAGCAGAGCACGCCGCATGACATGGGATTCGTCATCGAGGCGATGCGATGGCCGCTTGAGGCACTGGGGTGCGACATCTCCACAACGGTAAGCGCCATGCTAGCCTTTAGAAAAGGTGATGTCCTCAAGGACACGCGCGCCCTAGGGGCTGCAAAAGAAGCGGGGCGGGAACTTAGCTCCCGCCTCATATAAAAAAGCCAGCCTGATTACGAGAGAATCTCGTCCAGGCGCTCTTCTTCCACACCGCGGCGGACTTCCATGGCAATCCTTCTCCCCGTGGACATGTTTGTCCGGTACAGCGAGTTGCCGTACGGATGGCCGACGCCGAGGTGCACGTTTGTGCCGCCACCTACACGGGGGGCGACATCGTATATGGAGTAGTTAAGGTCCTTGTCGATACATGTCTGAAGGCAGAACGGGCCGATGATTCCGGGGCCGTAATGCTTTTCCGACACGGCAACAAACTTTTCCGCCATTTCAAATGCCTTTTCCAAAAGCGATTCCCTCACTGTTGCGGAATTGTGGCCACAGACCGTGTATTCGGGGAGGAACTGCGCCTCGTTAAGGGTAAGCTGCTGGTCCGCGGGAAGGCGGACATGCCCGTCAAGCGAGGTCTCGAATCGCCAGTCGACACCAAGCAGCTCTACCTTTTCTAGCTCCTCCTCAAGGGGCGAGTAGAAAAAGTCGAAGTTGAACACGGGGCCAATTACATAACGCTCAATGCGCGCGCCATCGAGCGCGTCCTGTGTAATGACGCCCTGCTCTATAAGCTTTTGAGACTTCTCACTGTATTCCTCATATGATGATGCGGTGAAAAATCCGCGTTCAAGCTTCTTTTTCGCATGGTGTAGCTTGACGACGACCAATGCGTCGATGTCTTCCGGCCTGTCTATTTTTTCGGGGAAGGGAAGGCCGCCCTTTTCCAGCAGCCAGTAATACGACTGCTGCTCGCTGCGCTCCTCCATGCGAAGCATGTTACGGGAGCCGAACATAGGGACGTTAAAGGAGTCTTCCACCGTCTCCATGTCGATGTAAGAGGTAAACGACCTGTTCGGTATGAAAATGACGTTTTCATCACGCATCTTCTGCTGCGTTGCGGGTTCTGCGGTCTCCTTGAACGTGCCGAACGTGTAATAGTCATCCACAAATCCGCGTGTGATAGCACCTGAGGCATCCCGCCTCGCCTTAAAATATCTGGTGTATGTCGCTTCCCGCCCCTCCTGGCAGTACAGCACTGTCCTGAATCCCTCTTCAGCGGCACCGTCAGCGATATCGAGCGCAGAGTGCGATGCAAGTGCGCCTATCTTAATCTTATCCTGTTCATACCCTTTGGCAATATCGATAACATCCTGTCTGTTAATCATGTTGTGACCTCCTCCAATCGGTCAGTTGCGATTGCGTCCTTTATTTCCATTGCTATCCGGCGTCCACAACTTATATCTTTCCCATATTTCGCGTATGTATATGGCGATGACGGCATAAACGGATTCGTTCCTGCAACTATGCGCGCCGATATCTCGAACGTGACGATGTCAAGGTCGGGGGTGCAGATGGTCTCGAGGCAGAACGGGCCGATTAGGCCGCCGTCCTCACGCTGCCGGGACTCCCTCACGACGCGCTCGCCGATATCAAAGACGGTCTCCAGCATGGATTCCCTGATAACGATGGGAAAGTTTCCGACAACGGTGTATGAGGGGGTTATCGAAAGCTGCGCCTGGTCGGCCCCGGTAATCCTCCCGAGCCCGTCGACGTTTGTCTCATACCTGCGGTCGATGGAAAGCAGCTCGAGCTCTTTTTTGAGAGGGGAGTAGAAGAAATGGAAGTACATGGGGACGCCGATGATATACTCCTGTATCTGGTATGGGCCTTCCACGCGCTGGATCTTGCGCTCGAAGTCTTCCCTGTCGGTGGCAAGGAAATATCCCATGCCGCCCTTGGCACCAAAGAGCTTGATGATGACAGGGGCGTCAATGTCGGAAGGCGACTCGAATGAGCGCGGAATCTGGATTCCTGAACTGCTAAGCCACCGGTGCTCAAGCTCCCGGTCAGACTCCCACTTGAAAAGATACTTATTGCCAAATACAGGCAGTGAAAATGATTGCTCAATGTAATCCAATGGTAAATAAGAAATAAAGCTCCCATGGGGGATCATGACCGAGTCGGAAGGAAGGTGTGAGGGTGCGTCACGAAGAGCGGAAGACATGTCATCGACGTACTGTATTGTGTCGGCAACATTGAATCGCTCATAAAACGTCCGATTTCGTGGGGAGACGAGGTATGTCCCAAACCCCTCGTCCTTGGCTCCGCGAAGAATATTCAGCGCTGAATGCGAGCCCAGAGTAGCAATGGTATATATAGTATCACCTTACGAAATCCCAAATCAGTATGTTTTATAAATCTTTGTACAAATTAGACATATTAATGTTAAAAAAGATTTAAATATCCATATTTTTCCTCACATAAGTGAGTATAATCGGTGGTGACAATGGCTTCACAACGATCTGGTTCTGTAAAGGAAATAGTCTCTACAGATGACACGACGCTCGAATTTGAGTTTTCTGACAGGATATCTGTCTTTGACAAGCCTATTCCCTCAATTATCCCCGGGAAAGGCGCTACACTGTGTGCCGAAGGGGTGTACTGGTTCAACAGGGCCAGGGCGCTCGGAATACGCACGCATTTTATAGAACAGACCGCGCCGAACAGGATGAAGGTGCGCAAAGTGGAGATTATCAGGGAGTATGCGCGCATCACCCCCGAAACGACAAACTACCTAATCCCCCTGGAGTTTATTGCCAGGCACTACGTCGCCGGTTCGCTGTTTGACCGGTTGTGCAAAGGCACGCTCCTCGCACAGGATATCGGATTTCCCCCGGGGCACAAAGTGCAGTATGGGGAAAAGCTCCTCGTACCGTATGTCGAGACATCGACAAAGCTTGAGCGCATTGACCGCCTCCTCTCCCCCGACGAAGCACTCGCCATATCAGGGCTTACGCCAGAGGAGTACGTTCGCATAATTGATATCATACTCGCCATCGACCGGGACATCGAGGCCCAGGTCGCGCAGAGGGGGCTTATACACGTCGACGGCAAGAAGGAGTTCGCGTTCGATGAGAACAGGGGGCTTATGGTCATCGATGTCTACGGTACCGCCGACGAGGACAGATTCTGGGACCTGGCATCATGGGAAAATGGCTCCATCATTGAGCTGTCAAAGGAATTTGTACGAAAGTACTACGAATCCACCGGCTACAAGGAATCGCTCTACCGCGCGCGGGAACGCGGCGAGGCAGAGCCCGATATCGCACCACTGCCTGATGATATCATCGAAAAGGCCGCGGCATTCTATAAAGAACTCGAATACAAGATAACAGGTGTTGAGTAAGATGGAAAAAGACGTTACAGTCACCATAAGCCTCAAGGAGGGAATCTCCGACCCTGAGGGAAAAAATGTAAAGAAAGCCTTGTCGCTTCTTGGATTCCAGGAAGTATCATCCGTAACCGTGCAGAAACGGTACAAGATTACCATGGATGTCACGGACGACGCGGAGGCCGATGGCAGGGTCAGGGCGATGGCAGAGCAGCTTCTCTCCAATCCTGTAGTTCACAATTATGAGATTACCTGGTGAATCACATGGCAACCGTTGCTGAGATTGACCTCAACGTCTCGGACGCAGAGCTTGCCCACATAAGCGAAGAGACCGGGACGGGGCTTTCAGTTGACGAGCTCAAGGTCATCAGGGAATACTTCGCAAATGAGGGCAGGAATCCACGGGACATCGAGCTCCAGGCGCTGGGCCAGGCATGGTCGGAGCACTGCTGCTACAAATCATCTAAATATTACCTTAAGAAATACCTCTTCAATCAGGATGCACCGCAGAACATCTGTGTAATCAAGGAGGATGCGGGCATCGTGGAATTTGACAGCGACCACGCATACGCGGTGGCGCTTGAAAGCCACAATCACCCGTCGGCAATCGAGCCATACGGGGGATCGGCCACGGGAATCGGCGGAATCCTGCGCGATGTCGTCTGTATGGGGGCACAACCGATCGCGCTTGTCGATCCCATCTTTTTCGCGCCGCTTACCACCGATCGCGCGCTGGTTCCAAAAGGCGTCAAACACCCCAAATACATCTTTTCAGGCGTTGTTGATGGCATCAGGGACTATGGGAACAGGGTGGGCATACCCACCGTTGCAGGAATGACCTGCTTCCACCCAGGATACCTCGGAAACTGTCTCGTAAACGTCGGATGCGTCGGGATTATCCCGAAAAAGGACATTATATTTTCCCGTGTGGGCGGCGTCGGCGACATCTTCGTCCTCGCTGGCGGCGGTACGGGGCGCGACGGCATACACGGCGTCACCTTTGCCTCAAAGGAGCTTGAGGACGACTCGGACACGTCATCCAGGTCGGCAGTACAGGTCGGGGACCCCATCACAAAGGAACCGCTCATACACGCATGCATCGAGGCAAACGAGAAAAAGCTGCTTACGGGAATGAAGGATCTCGGAGGGGGCGGGCTTTCCTGCGTTGTCGGGGAGATGGCACTTGCAGGGGGATTTGGCGCCCGCGTCAATCTCGACAAGGTACACCTCAAAGAGGGAAATCTGCTGCCGTGGGAGATATGGGTAAGCGAGTCGCAGGAGCGGATGATGGTCTCAGTGCGCGAGGAGCAGCTAGCGGAAGTGATAGGCATCTTCACGAAGTGGGACGTCACCGCCGTGGCAATAGGGGAGGTCATCCCCGAAAAGCGCCTCCACCTCTTATGGGGAAGCACAGAGATATATGATATGGATCTCGAGTTCGTTACCGAGGGGCCAATGTACCGGAGGCCGCTCAAGGCGCCGCTGCGCGAGGAGCGGGCTGCCCGTTTCCCGGAGCCGGCAGACTATGCCGATACGATTATCAGCATGCTTGGCATGCCATCAAATGCCTCAAAGGACTGGGTTATACGCCAGTACGACTTTGAGGTCAGGGCACGTACCGTTTCACCGCCGCTTGTGGGCCGCATAGCTAGGGAAACGCACGCTGACGCGGCCGTCATAAAGCCACTGGAAGACTCAAATCGTGGACTCGTGTTCACCGCGGACGTCAACCCCCATTTTGTTGCCCTCGACCCGTTCTGGGGCGCTGCAAGCGCCGTTGACGAGTCTGTGCGCAATCTTGCGGCATGTGGGGCACGTGCCCACTCATTTGCGGACTGCCTCAATTTTGGAAATCCGGAAAAACCGGAGAAGATGTGGGAATTTTCCCAGGCGGTCCAAGGGCTTGCGCACGTTGCAGGGAAGGTCGGTGCAACCTTCGTTTCGGGAAATGTCTCCCTCTACAACGAGGGGCCCGCCGGTGCCTGCCCGCCGACACCTGCCATCATGGGCATCGGCATCATAGAGGATGTCGATAAGGTTGTCACTGTCCCGTTCAAGCAGGCGGGAAGCGTGGTCTATCTCGTGGGAGAAACTCTTGACGAGATGGCGGGAAGCGCGTACCTCAGGATGCTCGGCGTTTCCGGCGGCACAGTGCCAAAGGTCAATCCGTTCAAGCTGGCCAGCGCCGCTAGCGCACTGATAGACCTTACTGCAAGTGGCAAGATCCGCGCCTGCCACGACCTGTCAGAAGGGGGCCTTGCGCTTGCGCTGGCGGAGATGTGCATCGGTTCCGGAATCGGTGCGGACATAACGCTTACCGGGCGCCTTCGTGCAGACATAGCCCTCTTTTCGGAATCCAACACGCGCTGGGCCTGCGAAATAGCGCCTGAAAACGCGGAGGCATTTGAAGAGGTATTCCGAAGCAGGGGCATCGCGGTACGCAAGATAGGCACCACAGGTGGGGCATCGCTTACTATTGCATATAACAACAAGCCACTGGCATCCGTGTCATGTGACGGCATGTACGATGCGTGGCAAGCTCCCATTTGGGACATCATGGGGTGAACAGAACATGCAGGACATCAACGTATGCATCCTCAGGATAGAGGGGACGAACAACGAGCAGGAAATGTATGACGCATTCAAGCGGCTTGGCGCATCGCCCCGGATGGTGCACCTCAATGAGTTCACCTCGCTTGAGGACTTCCAGTGCCTCATGCTCCCTGGCGGATTTTCCGCAGGTGACTATATCAGGGCAGGATCGATCTTCGCATCGAGGATACGAAGCACGTTCGGCGACGAGCTCGAGGCGTTTGTGCGCGACGGGTACCCCGTCGGCGGCATCTGCAACGGATTCCAGATCCTCGTGGAGTTGGGCCTCCTCCCCGGAGAGGGGAAGGGCGTGACCGCATGCCTCGCACGAAACGACTCTGCACGATTTGAGTGCAGGCATACCATCCTCAAGGCGGTCTCGACGAAGAAATGCGCCTTTACCAATCTCATATCACAGGGCGAGCACCTCATCATCCCGTCGGCACACGCCGAGGGAAAACTCCTGCTGGCAGGCGGGGATCAGGCATACAAAGACCTCGAGAAGGCTGGCCAGGTAGTATTTAAGTACGTGGACCCGGACGGGAACGAGGATGCGGGATACCCATGGAATCCAAACGGCAGCCCGGAAAACATCGCCGGCATATGCAACAGGAAGGGCAATGTCTTTGGTATGATGCCCCACCCCGAGCGAACGTTTTTCAAAGGGAACGACAATGGATTTTCAGGTCGCACCTTCTTTGAGTCAGTACTTATGTACATAAGGGAGAACTTCTGATGTGTGGTGTTATCGGCCTGTGCGGCCCAGACATGGCATGGGAGGCGTACCGTGCGCTTATCGCCATCCAGCACAGGGGGCAGAACTCCGCCGGTATCCTCACCATGAACGAGAAGTTCTACCGGAAACAGGGAGACGGGCTCGTTTCGGAAGTCTTCCAGTCGTTTCCACTCGAAGAGCTTAAGGGCAACATCGGCATCGGGCATGTCAGGTACCCAACTGCAGGCATGGGGCCCTCAGACGAGGTACAGCCGCTTTTTGTAAGCTACCCCTACGGGCTCGGGCTCGCCCACAACGGGAATCTTACCAACTGCAAGGAGCTCAAAAAGATCCTCTACGAACAGCACCGGTCACTCCAGACCGGCTCGGACACGGAGATCCTCCTTAACATTCTGGCGGATAAGCTATCCTGCAGCGATGTCGACACGGCGCTGGGTGAGACCATGGACCTTATTCATGGGTCGTATTCCGCGGCAATGCTCCTAGGAAAGAACGACGGGGAGGTCATCGCGTTTCGGGACCCCCACGGCATACGCCCCCTCGTCATCGGGAAAAAGGAGACCGAGACAGGGCCATCATACATGGTGTGCAGCGAAAGCGTAGGACTTGACGTGACAGGGTATGAGCGTATGCGCGATGTCGCACCCGGCGAAGCTGTGACCTTCTCGCCCAATGGCATAGAGTCATCCCAGCTCAGGAAGTCCAGGCCTGCCCACTGCATCTTTGAATATGTGTACTTTTCGCGCCCGGACTCGGTGATAGAGGACAAAAGCGTCTATGAGGTCAGATTCAGGCTCGGGCAGGAAATCGGGTTCGACCACGAAGTGGACACGGTGGTGCCCGTGCCGGATACCGCACGTACCGCGGCGCTGGGATTTGCCCTCAAAAACGGCATCGACTATCGAGAGGGGCTTATAAAGAACAGATATATTGGAAGAACATTTATCATGCCGACCCAACGATACAGGGAAACGGCAATCGTAGAAAAGCTCAATGTCATTCGCAAGGAGGTTATGGGAAAGCGTATCGCGCTGGTGGACGACAGCATCGTGCGCGGCACGACCTCAAAGCGCATCGTAAACCTCCTGAGGAGGTACGGCGCAAAGGAAGTGCACTTCGTATCAAGCTGCCCGCCCATAACACACCCTTGCTTTTACGGTATTGATATGACCATTAAGGATGAATTGATAGCATCAGGCGGCGTCAGCGGCATCGAGCAGAAGATAGGAGCTGACTCGGTGACCTACCAGTCCGCCGAGGGCCTCGTTAAGGCCATCGGGCTCCCCCGATCCAAGCTCTGCCTTGCATGCCTTACAGGTGACTACCCCACCTGTATCACCTGCGAGCTTGCAGAAGCATTGGGGAAGAACAGGGAAACCGAACGAAAACAGTGGAAAGAAACAAAGAGGTTGTAGCATGACGGGAGTATGTGGAATCTACGCATTCGATGAGATATGGGATGTGTCACGATTTGTATATTATCAGATGGTAGCAATACAGTCGCGAGGCCAGGAAAGCTTTGCCTTGGCGACCACCGATTACAAGCGCATCAAGAGCGTCGCACACAAAGGGCTTGTGCAGCAGAACATGACCCCTGACGACATAGAGGGGCTCAAGGGATTTGCAGGCATCGGCGGTGTCGCGACACGCGACGGCAACAGTTACCAGAGCGATGACATCTCCATCTTCTTTGATGGCAGTGTCGTTATTACCGAAGAGGCGGTGGCTGCCCTGAGGACTGACCTTGCGGCCATGCCGGAAGCGGAAGCGGTAGAGCGATTCCTTGGAACGCTTGACGGCGCATATGCCATGGTCATCCTGACCAAGGACAAGATGATAGCTGCCCGCGACAAGAGGGGTGTCAAGCCGCTGCTTATCGGTGGCGTCGGATTCGACCTTGCCGTTGTCGCATCGGAGACCGCGGCGCTCGACGTCATCGGCGCCGAGCTTTCCCGGGACATAGAGCCGGGGGAGATCGTGATTGTCGACAGGCACTACATCGAGGAAGACAAGCCAAAAGAAGAGATATCACCGGCAAACTGCATCTTTGAATACGTCTACATGTCGCGTATCGACTCGAAGATCAATGGAATTAACATACACGATATCAGGAAAAAGATCGGACAGCTCCTCGCCAAGGAAAATAAGGTCACCGCGGATGTCGTCATCGGTGTCCCCGAAACGGCCATCCCCTTTGCCATGTCGTATGCAAACGAAACGGGCATTCCCATCGATATCGGATTCATGAGGACGGGCCAGCACCTGCGTACCGCCATCAAGCCGACGCAGGCAGAGCGCATGATTGGTGTCCAGCTCAAGCTCAATCCCATCCGCACGGCAATTCGCGGAAAGCGCGTCATCCTCATCGACGACTCCGTTGTGAGGGGAACAACCATGAGAAACATCGTCAACCTTCTCAGGAAGCGCGGCGCGAAGGAAGTGCACGTCAGGATAGGAAGCCCCAAGCTCATAGCGTCCTGCCCCTTCGGCACGGAGATCCCCATGCAGGATGAGCTTATCGCCGTGGACAATAAAGAGGATGAGATAGCCCGCATCATCGATGCAGACAGCTTCGGGTACCTCCATCTTGAGGACCTTAAGGAAGCCTTGGGCGGCGGAACGTTCTGTACCGGTTGCATGTCGGGATCATTTCCGGAGTTGAAGTAAATGAAGTTCATGATAGTAGGAAACGGGGCCCGTGAGCACGCCATTGCTGAAAACGCAATCGGGTGCGGATATGAGGTATATGCTGCCAGCGACATACGGAATCCCGGGCTGCTCAAGCTAGCAAGGGAGCTCCATATTGTCAACATCCTCGACGGCCAGGCAGTGACGGCAATCGCAAAGAAGGTACGCCCCGATGTAATCTTTATCGGTAGCGAGGAGTCGCTCTTCGCAGGCGTGTCCGACGCGCTTCGCGCAGAAGGATTCTTTGTCATCGGCGCATCACGCGTTGCCGCTGACATCGAGAAATCAAAGGGATTCATGCGCAGCCTTATGGAAAAGTACAGCATGCACGGCAGGCTCAGATTCAAGACCTTTGCAAACATCACTGAAGCGATACGCTACATCGACGAGTACCCCGGCTCCGTGGCCATCAAGCCCACGAGGCAGGCAGGAGGAAAGGGAGTCAAGGTCATTGCAGACCTGCAGGCGTACCTAAAGGACGAGAAGAGCGCGGCCAAAAAGCAGCACGTCTCGGACATTGTGGACCAGAATCTCTCGCAGGATCTCGAGGATCCCATACTCATCGAGGAACGGGTCGAGGGTGTCGAGTACACCCTGCAGTGCTTTACCGACGGCAAGCACATCGTCCCGCTCAAGATGGTAGAGGACCACCCCCACGCATTTGTGGAAGACATCGGCCCGGAAACCGGCGGCATGGGATCGCTTTCAGGGAGGGACGAGATACTACCCTTCCTTACCAAAAAGGAATACAAGACGTCCTTTGAAATCGTGGAAAAGGTCGTCAAGGCAATCCAGAAGGAAACAGGCCAGCCATACTTCGGCGTGCTTTCGGGCCAGTTCATGCTTACAGACAAGTGGGGCCCCACGGTCATCGAGTTCTACTCGAGGCTCGGCGACCCGGAAACGGTAAATGTCATGCCCCAGTTGCAGAACTTCGACGAGATTGTCGAAGGCATGCAAAACGGGTCCCTCGGCACTGTCAAGGCACGGTTTGAGCGAAAGGCCAACGTCGTCAAGATCATCGCGCCAAAAGGATACCCCAATCTCCGTGATATCGGGGCAGGGCACAAGCTCAACATCAACTTTGAGCAAATTAGGAAGCTTGGCGCAAAGGCATACTTCGGGTCCGTATACGAGCAGGACGGCACGATGTACACGGGCGGGTCCCGTGGCATTGAGATGTACGCTGCCGCGGACACCATTGAGGAAGCAAGCAAAATCGCCGAAAAGGCGTGCGCATATGTAACATCAGACTGGAAGCTGTTCCACCGCAAGGACATCGGCAGCGCTGCGCTTCTCAGGAAGCGATTCGAGCAGGCCGAGCTCTCTCGCGATATTTTCAAGTACAGGGAAGAGCGGGGGCTTATCGGAAAGACCATTGACTGGATCCCCGGAATAGGAAAGATTGAGACGTAAGGAGTGATTGCACATGGCAAGATATGAACGTAAAAAGAGGGAAGTACTCGGATCACCCCTCACCAAAACAACTGCGAAAATAATGATGCTTGGTTCAGGTGAGCTCGGAAAGGAGATTGTCATCGAAGCACAGCGCATGGGCATCGAAACCGTGGCCGTTGACCGGTATGGTCGCGCGCCCGCGCAACAGGTCGCGCATCGCGCCTATACGATCAACATGCAGGACGCAGGCGCCCTCCGCTCACTTATCGAATACGAAAAGCCCGACGCCATCATACCTGAGATTGAAGCCATCAATCTTGACACGCTCCAGTCCCTCGAGGACGACGGGTGGAACATCATTCCCAACGCACGCGCCACGTACATTACCATGCACCGCGAGCGGTCCAGGGAAATGATATCGAAGGAAGCCGGCGTCAAGGCATCGAAATACGAGTACGCCCGAACACTTGACGAGCTCCGTGACGCCTGTGAGAAGGTAGGATTCCCCTGCTGGTCAAAGGCCATCATGTCCTCATCGGGATATGGCTCATACTTTGTCGCAGGCCCCGAGGATATCGAAAAGGCCTGGGAAGTGGCAAACACCAAGGCCCGCGGCCAGGGTGACTGGGTTATTGTCGAGCAGCACATTGACTTCGACATCGAGGTAACTGAACTCGCAATCAGGCACTTTAACGAAGACGGAAAGATAACCACCACCTTCCCCAAACCTGTCGGGCACTACCAGATAGATGGGGACTACCACTCGTCATGGCAACCGGCGGAAGTCAGCGACAAGGCGGAAAAGAGCATCTACAAGACCACCAAAAAGATTACAGACACACTTGGTGGCCTCGGGCTCTTCGGCTGCGAGCTTTTCGTGAAGGGGGACGACGTATGGGCAAACGAGATCTCGCCCCGCCCCCACGACACGGGCATGGTCACCATGATAACACACCCGCCGGGCTTTTCCGAGCAGGCGCTCCACGCAAAGGCAGTCCTCGGGCTCCCCATTCCCTCGTTCAAGCGTGACGGATTCAACGTCATCGAGCCGCTCAAGGCCGGTGCGTCACACGTCATCAAGTCACCGTACTCGGGTTGGGACGCGGAGTTTGGCAACGTGTACAACGCCATGAACATGTACCCTGAGTCATCCATCAGATTCTTCGGCAAGACGGAAGCACGATTCCACCGAAGGATGGGTGTCGCACTTGCCCTGGCAGACGATGTCCAGGAGGCAAAGGTCCGTGCGGAAAAGATTGCCCACACCGTGGAAATCCGCGTGCCGGGACAGCCTTTCGCAAAGCAGGACGACTACAGAATGCATCTGGTGCACTAAATGCCGGACATTCTCATCGTCACCGGAAGCGCATCGGACATGCCCATAGTGGAAAAGGTCGAGTCAGTCCTAAGGGGAAAAGATGTGACCTATGCAGTAGAGGTGGCATCGGCCCACAGGGACCCCGAGAGGGTCGCGTCCCTGGCGCGGCAGGATGTCGGCGTCTTTATCGCCGTTGCGGGGCTTTCCGCAGCCCTCCCCGGCGCCATAGCAGCGCAGACGAAGCGGCCGGTCATCGGCGTTCCCGTCAGCGTGGCGCTGGGGGGCCTTGACGCCCTCCTCTCCATCGCACAGATGCCAAAGGGCGTACCAGTGGCATGCGTGGGCATAAACAACGGGCAGAACGCTGCCTACCTTGCCCTGCGCATTCTGGGAAAAGAGTAGGTGAGACATATGGACTACGCTTCATCAGGTGTTGATATCGAAAAAGAGGAGCAGGCCATCGCCACAATCGGCGACTATGTAAAGCAGACCTTGGCGTTTAGGGCAGGAAAGGTCGGCGCACCCCTTCTGGGGCTTGGGCACTTTTCCGGGCTTGTGGACCTGGGTGACCGCGCGCTTGCCATAGCCACCGACGGTGTCGGCACAAAAATCCTCGTGGGAATGGAGCTCGGAAAGCTCGATACGCTGGGCATCGACCTCATGGCGATGAATGTCAACGACATCATCTGCATCGGGGCGACACCCATAACCTTTGTAGACACCATCTCCGTCCAGACGCCCGACACGGCGATGATGGCAGAGCTTGGCAAGGGGCTGCTGGAAGGCGCCCGCCAGGCTGAGGTCAGCATCATCGGCGGGGAGACCGCAACGGTACCCGACCTGCTTGAAGGCGACGGGGACGGATTCGACCTCATGGGCACCGCGGTCGGCATTGTCGATAAGGACCGCATCATCACAGGACAGGACATCGAACCGGGGGACATAGTCTTGGGCATCGAGAGCTCGGGGATCCACTCGAACGGGCTGACACTTGCACGCAAGGTCGTTCCTAAGGAGGAATACTTCCTCCTTATCGAACCGACGCGCATCTATGTCAAGGCAATCCTAGACCTGCTGGACCACGTACAGCCCACCGGGCTTGTGCATGTCACAGGGACGGGGCTCTACAACCTCAAGCGGCTCAAGAAGGGTGTTGGATTCAATCTTTCCATGCCGCCGCCGCTTCCCGTGTTCCAGACCATCCAGCACTATGCAAGCGTTGATGACAGGGAGATGTACAAAACGTTTAACATGGGGATTGGGTTTGTCGTCATCGTGCGCCCGCAGGATGCAGCCACTGCGCAAAAGGTACTCTCAGAACACCATGTTACCTATGACCTTGGCACCATCACCGACGACGGGACCGTAACGGCAGCGCTACACAACGGAAATACCATACATTTTTAATCTTTCTCTCTTTTCTTTTAGTTATGATTAAGGCGGTGTTTTTCGACCTTGACGACACGCTGCACAACACGACCCGGCTTGCTAAGCTTGCGCGAAGGGCCGCCATGCAGGCGATGACCGACAAGGGGCTTCCCATGAGCGCCGATGATGCGTCCATCGCGCTGGTAAATATTCTCAAGACACGAGGGTCGAACTACCCCCACCACTTCGATATCCTTGTTGAGGAGACAATGGGGGAAAAGAACGACAAGATTGTTGCCGCAGGCATTATTGCATACCACAACACCAAGTTTGCCAACATGAGCCCATACCGGGACAGCATCCCTACACTCATCAAGCTCAAGCAGATGGGCCTTAGCCTCAACATCATCACCAACGGCAGATCGATAAAACAATGGGAAAAAATCATCAGGCTCGGGCTTGAGGCGTTCTTCGACCATGTGGTGATATCGGAAAACGTGGGGCATAGCAAACCTGCGCCAGAGATATACAACATAGCGCTAAGCCTTGCACGGTGTGAATCGGAAGAGGCGCTCTTTATCGACAACAGCACAGAGTGCATCAAGGGCGCAAAGGACATTGGGATGGCTACAGTCCTAATGGACCGCACCCACACGGACACCATGAGCAGCTCAAGCGACTACATATTAACAGAGCTCACATCGCTCCCGGCGCTGATAGAAACCATTAAATAACAGTGTTCAGACCCCCGAAAATGATTGAGTCGCGGAAAGGTGAGGCTGCCACGCTGCTTTCCACCATCTTCTGGGGATCCTCTTTTGTCGCCATTAAGATGGGCCTTGAGCACGTCGACCCCGTTCCGTTTGCCGTTGTGCGATTCGTCATCGCGGCGATGATATCGACGGTTGTGTTTGTTGCCGTGAGAAGGCGGATTTCATCATCGCTTCTGCGGAACAAATACCTGTATCTCATGGGTGCGTCCAATGCGGCAGGATTTTACCTGCAGTATATCGGCATCGACCGCACTACGGCAATCAAGTCGTCACTCCTTATCAACATTAATCTCATCTTCGTTATGATAATCTCCCACTTTTACCTTGGGGAACACACAACAAAGCGGAAGATGGTTTCCGTATTTGGCGGTATTGTCGGCATCTTCCTGCTCGTGACGGAAGGGGAGTTTGACATGCTGCACTCAGGGACGCTTACGGGAGACCTCCTCGTGCTGCTTTCAGGATTTGCCTGGGCATGGTATATCGTGTTTTCCCGCAAGGTCATGTCCGCGGGGGCAGACATCTTCGAGGTTAATTATATACTCTTGGTAATTACTGCACTTGTTCTCCTTCCCACGGGCATCAGGTCGGACTTCGCCATATCCCAGACAGGCATGCTCTATATCCTCTATGCTGCCTTCTTCTGCACCACAATCCCGTTTATGCTCTGGACATACGGGCTCAAGAGCATCTCTGCAACGACATCATCAGTGCTCGCGTCAGGAGAGGTCGTGTTTGCCGCCATCATGGGTGTCATTATCCTCGGGGAGTCGCTCAATATCTATGGAATTACCGGTGCGGTGATAATGATAGCCGCAATAACGAACATGAGCCTTGAACGGAAACGAAAGCAGCCCACACGGGACTTTTGAGGGCATGTAGCCGCTTTTTCCCAATTTTCATCCCTCCTATGAGAAATTATTTATGTACCATCCCACCTATACTGAACGTGGTGAACCAATGAAATCACGCAACGCGTTATTACTAATAATTATCATTATCGGAGGGCTCTCCATTTCCGGGTGCATCAGCGGGTCAGACGAGAATCTCGATGCATGGAACGAAGGTGTGGATACAGCCAACGGGCTTATTATCAAAGGGAACAATGCAAGCATCCAGCTGCAAACAGCATGGGACGAATCGCAATACGATGCAGCTTACGCCAAGGGCACCGATGCAATCGCTTACTATCGGGACGGATTGGATGAGATAAGGGACCTCGAAGATGTCGCCCGCGATATGGACAAAGACTTCCTTGACGACTATGTTGATGCATGGCATGAACAGATTATAGCATTTATCGATGCAACACAAAGCCAGCAGATGATTATACGCATCGACCAGTTCAATGCCCTGTCTACCCAGTTCTTCACATCGTATAACACAGCGGAGAGCCAATATATTGACGCAGTGGGCTATTACAACGAGGGCAACTACCAGGCGGCACTTTCCACCATCACGCTATCAGGGCAAAAGTGGGCCCAAATGCAGAATACGACGCAACCCCTCATATCTGTGGCACAGTCGCTTGACATTTCATATGTCATAGACTACACAACGGGATTGGGCTCTCTGTGCAACTACGCACTCTCATCATTGGAGAATCTCAGGCTGGCATCAATCGAGGCATCCGAGGGCAATATGGGCCAGGCAGCCCACTATATCGGGCTTCAGAATGAAGACAATTCGGAGTATTATGGCATAATAGACTCGCTTATTGCCATTGAGAATGCGTATCCTAACGCATTCCCCGATGAAGGTAATGCGCTTGGGGATACGTACAACGCCCACCTCGAGGCGTTTAACGACGCGCAGGACACTATCCTTGAGTTAGAGGGTGAAAAGGACGAGATAGTCGAGGACAACGAAGACTTCTTCGAGTAACCCCTTCTCCTCTTTTTTATTCCTTTTTATTATTGTAACATGCCCACTATGCAGGTATGGCATTGCCATGGCACCGAGTAGATGCAATCACTCGAACACACCACATCGTTTTGCGATGGGCCCTACGGACACGGTAAAATCGGGAAAGATTAAAAAAGTGGGCCTAAGGGGATTTGAACCCCTGACCGCCCGGTTATGAGCCGGGAGCTCCACCAAACTAAGCTATAGGCCCCTTATCGTATGATAACACCCTTTTGGCAAACGATATAAAAGACTTTCGTTCATAAGGCTTTGTACAGTAAGAATCACTGATTGGACATACGTGCCCTTTCACGTTGCATGCCCGAAGGGACGTATGAAAAAATGGTTATTGCATGACGTACATACCATTGTGTGGTGGAACGCATGCCAGTAAAGATAAAATGCCCTCTCTGCGGAGGAAAAGTGCTCCTGTATGGGGAACAGCACGACCATGATGGAACAGGTGTAGACAAGGGATACTTTTGCGTACATTGCGACTACAAATTCTTTGTTGACAAGGATGGCAACGTGGAGACCCCCCCTAAGGGAATTCGGTGCATAATACCGGTAAAATCATGGCATTTCGACTCAAGGGAATCAATC
>CAYSZY010000008.1:0-25104 GCA_964435645.1 uncultured Thermococci archaeon
GCATGTCGGAATCGCGATTGGCTCCCTTCTCGTACTTGCCTACGCGTTCGGGCGCGACGAGTCCCTCTTCGACGTGCGGCTTCTGGTACTTGGCGCGATGCTGCCCGACCTTGTGGACAAGCCGCTTAACATTCTGGGCGTCTCCGCCGGGCGGGGTTATGCACATTCGGCACTGTTTCTTGTCGTGCTCCTGGCGCTCTGCGCCCACTATAATCTCCCTGAGCTCTCCTTTGGCGCCGCAACACACGTGCTCCTTGACACGATGTGGAATACGCCTACGGTGCTCTTCTGGCCGCTGCGCGGGCTAGCGTTGCCCTCTACGCACTATGATGTGGCATTTTACTGGGAGCGCGTGGTGGATAATGGGTACGTGCAGGCCACTGAAGGCATCGGGGCGGCGATACTTGTCATGGTAGTTATTTTTTATCGATTGTACACACGGGACGCCTTGGCCACCTTTATCGTTCGCGGTAGGGTCCTGCGCGCCATGCCCCACGCAGCGGAAGTGAAAAAATATACTGGTGAATAATCGGATTCCACATGGCACCTTTGCCGTGTGGCACCTATCGCCGAATAGGGGTATCATACATCAGTGTGAATTCCAAGCTTCCCCTTTAGCGTTGCGTTGATACCCCTAAGCTTATCATCGAATCCCCATCCCATGAATGTATTCTCCGCTATTGCCGTATCCATATACTGCAAAACCAATTGCAGGGGCAATGAATCCCTGTATGTAAGAATCATTTCCGCTGCGTCGTCGTACATCGTCACAATCGACGTATAGTAGTGCTCTCCCATGCCCCCGTACACCGTGCTGAAGCGTACTGCGTGCAATATGTATTTTATCATGAAATCAAGATATCTTATAGGGTTGGGCTTCGTTATCTTTTTTGCGAGGGACATGATGCCCTGGGCTTCGGAAAGGGAGGGGGCCAGCGGATCGCCACGGGGGGAGACTGACCAAAACGTGTCATACAGCTCCGCCTCGAGTGACGCGATTATCACGTCCGTATCCTTATACGTTTCCAGTGCCGCCTTGCGTATGGTGAGCGCCGCACCCGGCTGCTTGAAGCACTCAGCGATAATGCGTATGAGCGCGGGGGCGCTTCGCGAATCCAATAGCGTTTTTACCTCTTTCCAGGGAAGGGGATGATCTGATTTTTCCTGTGTTCCTTTTTTTATTGCCGTTTCGGCTTCGGCAGATGGGCCCGCTTGCTGTATGGGGGGTACGGGGACCCACTGTGACACCTTCTGGTAGAACTCCCATATCATATGCTTCATATCGCCCTTGTACCCCGTTCGGGCAAGGTGCATTATGAACTTGATAAAGGCGTCGCCGTTGTAATCCCATATAAACGATATGAACTTCTCATACGTCAACTTATCCCGCAGGATGGCCGTTTGTGCCATGCTTACGGGCTCATCGTTCTCAGAGGTGCAGTCCCACGAGAAGAATGGTTCCACTTCGATGTCAAACGAGCTCACCTCCGTGAACTGCACGTTTCTGGGTATGAAGGAGGTGCTAGCACCAGCATCCAACAGATTGATGCATTCGCGTATGGCGGCGTCTTCCATATCATCGGGAAATCCAACCTCATACAGTTCTATGGTATGCCGTCGTTGCGTGTAGTATGTTATGAGCTTCATATGCATCTTGATTTGCACATGAGGATTAAAAGTTCTTTGTCAGGGGTGGGCGCCTCCGCCCGGCCCGCTCACGACTGCAGAATCTCGATGACCTTTCGTGCCACGACGACCATGAAAAATATGACTCCCACATATAGGAAAAAGTTGAGGCGGTCCTTGATATGGAATGACAAGGACGTGTCGAACAGCTCGCGAAGGATAAGGAATCCTATCAAGATGAGTATGATGTGGAGCGCCGGTTCAGCCGCTCCAGCAAAGATAAGCATCAGCGCTATCCACACGATAAACATCAGGGAGAATCGTTCGTTAAACAGCATCGCTTGCCCACTCCAGGAATCGTGCCTTTATGCGTACTTTGGCGTCTTTTGTTACACTTTGAACCTGGATAGGTGCCCCTTCTGCCCGGGCGAACGCCCCTAGTATGCAACTACAGATGGGACAGCACGCCTGTGTGCACATGGTTGGGGTTTCTTTTCGCAATGAACTGCACATCGACTCGTAAGCGCCGTGCCTGAAGACGATTTTTACAGATCGAGTTTCCTCGTCGTAGTCAGCGTCTATGGAGTGCACGAGGTCGAGCCCTTCGACAACCTTCACCGTGCTGCACATCATCATGGCGCCGATGCCGGCAAACGTCGTCTCAGACTCATTTTCTAAGAGGTCTATCAGGTCCCCGCCTGGTGAGTTCACAAACGCCCCGTAATCCTTGGCGAATCCCTGGGTGAAAAGCACCATCTCCTCGTTCATGAGTGTCTTTTTCACCGTGGATGAACCTTCGTGCAGCGGCACAAAGCATTTATCGTGGAGCAGCACGCCCAGTTTTGGGATAAATATGCCCGCGCCCCGCAGTTCGAGGCCTTTAATGAATGAGCAGAGATTTCGTGTCGTAGCTGCAATTACCGAACTTGTTACCTGCGCGGGAACATTATAGTGGATGGATGAAAAGAGCAGGAATATGCCGATAAACAAGCTCGACAATGCTGCCCGAGCACCAACGGAATCTGTTGGATAGAAGAAGAATAGTGCTATGGACAGGCATATGAAAACAATGCCGAGAAGTGTCGACGCGCTATTCATTTTGTTCAAGATTATCACTTCGCGTAAGCAACGAAAATGTTTATATTGTGTCGATTGCGTTACATCGTATGGTAACTAAGGTATTTCGGTACCTTTTAGTGACTCTTATCGTCATACTTATTAATGTATCCTTGGTAGCTGCAGTTCCGTCTCATAAAAACGTCGATGAAATGTCGTATGATGCGCAAGATTTGATACTCTACTTCCAAAGGTGCGTGGACGAAGGTACCTTCGCGTTCTCGCAGCTGGCAATTGAGATGTTTTCTGGTGCCGATGCACCTATCTCGTCCATGAATTCCATGCTGTCACCCGTCTGCATGGTGGCATCTCCTGTGTCACCCCCGGGATCGCAATTATATACGTATTATACGGCAGTGAGCGGGTTTTATGATTTCCTTGCGCTTGCCCAACATGATATGGCAAACATACAGTCTGGATTACAGATACTTGCGCATGCCACAGACCCGCCCTCCCATCCCGATCTCATGGTATCGCTTCGGGAACGCATCGATCTCCTGGCTATGGATGCCGCAGCGCTGATGCCACGGTTCCAGTCGCTCGCTTCCCTCGGTATCGATACTGTCGATCTATTGGGTGCATACAGCGCGTTTACTGTCCTGCTCAAATCCTACGACCAGGACCTGTATGAGCTAGAGCGGCTTTATGGCACCTCTTACACGTTTTTTATAATACGGGCATCGTCGCTCGACGAGTCTGGAATCATTGATGTTTCCGGTCTCTTTTATATTGCTGGATCGCCTGTAACCGAAAACGCAGCTGTGCTGTACGCCAATGGGTCGGTCGTGCTTTCTGGAAAAACAGATAGCAACGGCCATATTGTTTTTTCATATCGCCTGCCACAGCCAATACTGTCCTCTTCTATATCCTTCTATGCCCAGTCTGCCGTGGAGGGGACGGTCTACACATCAAACACGGTCTCCCTTACAATCGAGATACCGACCTTTCTTTCAATGGATAAGTCATATTCAATCGATGGAGATACGGTAGCTATACAAGTATACGGGAATCTTTCTGATGTGTTCGGGGGAACTCTTGCCGGAAAGGCCGTGGTATTCTCCGTGAATGGAGACTCCTATATGGCTGTAACTGGCCCGGAAGGGGCATATTCCCATGCGCTTACGCTACCCTTTGAAGACTCCCTTGCTGTAACGGCGTATGCCGAGTTCTTTCCCGAATTGGATGAACCCTATCTATACGCCCGATCGCATACACTCCACTTTTCAATCGTTCTCCCCCATGAACTCATCGATCGGGAAGTGCCGTCGGGCGTGTCGGATGCAGCCCGAGCGGCACAGGATAATATTGCATATATCCTTTCCGCCGCAGGACTGGTGGCAATCATAGCTTTCGTAGTCGCATATCTCACTAGAAGGACAAAGCGAAGCGGTACAGATAGTCATGTGCCGTTTACCACAATGCCTAGTGCCATACCGGTGGGTGAGCGTGAACTTTTCGTCAGGGAGATTTCGGTCCTGCAGCGGGTGGGTAACACCAAGGAGGCAATCGTAGTGGGGTACGGTGCGCTTATCGGCATGCTTGATAGGGTAGGAATCCTATCGCTGCACCGGGACTCGACGCATCTCGATATCGATTCGACCCTTCGTTCGCTGCCGTATACGAAACCCGATGCGCCGTTGATTACCAAAGCGTTCGAGCTGTCCAGATATTCCCCTTTTGCAGTGGGGCGGCGCACCTACGATGCATTCATACGTGCGCTTCACAGCGTTTCGGAACGGATAGGTGAAAAGCGATGATATCGTCCACTATGAGAAGATTCTATCTTTACTCTGCAATATTTGGCATATCGTTTATCATGGTGTTCGTACCTATAGTCGTACCCATGCTTACAAGGGAGGCAGACTACAGTGTGTTCAACGGGGATTGGAATGGTTCGTCGTCATTCTATAAGGATTATGTTTACACGTTTGATTTCGACCTTACCCCTTCCACCGAGGACATCTATCTCAACACCGTGCTCAAAGACCTCTCGCTCCTGCCTGTTGAGCCGTCAAAAAGCATCATCCTCATCATAGGTCCGTCGAGGACGTATGGCGGCCATGAGCTTTCCTACCTGAGGGTCTTCCTCGAAGCAGGGGGAATCGTTGTTCTGGCAGACGACTTCGGCATTGGAAACGAAATCATGTCGTATCTGGGTCTGAGTGAGCGATTCTCAAATACCCTGCTCCTGGACCTCTCATACGCTTCGGCGGCGGTCTTCCCGCTGGAGTATGGCACGGGGGCGGATGCACTGCCATATGTCATAGCCCTCAACTATGCCTCAACGATTACGGGCGCCGGCGATAGCATTATCATGTCGTCCCCCACATCGTTTCTGGACACAAATGAAAACAGCCGTATAGACAAGGGGGAGCCTAGGGGGCCGTTCACACTTGCGGCGAGAGTGCCATATGGGGACGGTGAGCTGTACCTGTTATCCGATCCAAGCATATTCATCAACGCCTCATACGATGAGGGGGACAACGCTGCATTCGTCATGGAATACCTCTGTATGCTCTGGGGCAGCGATGAGCGCTCGCTCTACATAGACGAGGCACATTTTTTGATTGATGAGGAGTTCAACGTGGTCGATGTCGTCCTTGCTACCAACAAGAACGCCTACTTCCAGTTTGGGGTAGCCCTCGTGCTTCTTCTCATGATTTTTCATGAGCTACCGTTGCTCTCCACGGGGCGAGCTTTCGGCGCGCGGATTATCCGTATGCTGCGGCACAATGCTATTAAAGAACACCAGCCATGTGATGCACGGGAACTTGCATACCGTGTCAAGGAAGACATGCCGGAGTGGGACGTAGGGTCTCTATATTCGTTTTACGCCAAATTCAGGCACGATGGTGACACCGATGAACAATAACACAAAAAGGGACTTGACCGAGATTCAGGATGCACTGAAAAAAATATATGGTGAGATGGAGGATACCATCTCCACATTTGGTAGCTCGTTGCTTGAAGGAGAACATAGTGAATCAACCGCACCGTTTCCTGACGCCATCGAGGAGGAAATTATCGCAATGTCAGAACCGGAACTGCCAGAGCCAATAGATACTGTTCCAATGGGCGCTGATACAATTGAGGCGGAGGATGTCATGGAACTGCCAGAGCATACGGTGCTTGCACGGATTAAGGCCGAAGTGTCCAAAGTGGTTGTAGGCTACGAGGACGTTATTGAGGACCTTCTCATCGCGCTGGTGGCCGGGGGCCACGTCCTGCTTGAGGGATACCCTGGCGTTGCCAAGACTACGCTTGCAAAGGCCTTTACCGCAACACTCGGCGTATCGTACAATCGTATCCAGTTCACCCCCGACATGCTCTCCCAAGATATCACTGGCCATGTCTTCTACAATCAGAAGCTTCACGAGTTCGAGGTCAGGAAAGGCCCGATATTCACTAATATCCTTCTTGCTGATGAGATAAATCGTACCACTGCCAAGACGCAGTCGGCGCTTCTTGAGGCAATGCAGGAAGGACAGGTTACCATAGAGGGGAGGACGTTTCCCCTACAGTCGCCATTTATGATTATAGCCACAACTAATCCCCTGGAGTCTGAGGGCGTGTACGCCATACCCCGTGCGCAGACGGACCGATTCGCTTTCCAGCTTCAGATGGGATATGTTGGCCGCGAGCGTGAGTTCTCGTTTCTCAAGCTCAAGCACGATGGAACTATGGATTCGCATGTCGTGTTGCGCCAGGCCGACTACGCATCGCTTATGGCTGAATACAGGGGGGTGCATATCGACGATAGCATTCTCTCCTATATCCGGGACATCGTTTACAGCTCACGGGAATCGAATCTTTTCTCCATCGGGGCATCGCCCCGTGCGGGGGAGATAATCCTCAATACCGCTAAGGCGCGTGCCTGTATCCAGAATCGCAGATACGTCATACCTGACGATGTCAAGTATGTGTGCCGCCGTGCACTCAGGCACAGGCTCATACCGGCGCCTGACTATGCTGACAGCGACGTGTCGATAGAGTCTCTTATCGAAAAGCTTCTCGCATCCGTCGACGTTCCACTTAAGCAGGGGAATATGCAGTGATTGCGGCCACGCGCGTCACGAGGGTGCTGTTGCTGATTTCCGCCGCATCCTTTGCGTACGGATACTTCTTCGCCACGCTCACACCACCGCTCGTAGGGGGCACGATATTATTGTACATTCTGTACGAGAAGCTGCTTTTTTTCCAGGCCATAAAGAACGTGGAGATGTCGTGTGAGCGGCAGGTGTGCGAGGTACTATATTCCAAGGAGCCCTATGATGTGTTTGTTACGTGTACAAATGCGTCGACAGCGACACTGCACATGTGCCTTGACGACACGCTACCCAACGGTGTGTCGCTTCTGTATAGCGAAACGGACCCTACGCTCGTCTGGCCGGGCGAGCAGGCCGATATGGGGTACGTGCTTGCGTGGGAGCAGAGGGGGACATATCGGTGGGGCAACGTCATTATCAAAGTGCAGGACGCCAACAGGCTTTTTTCCACCTTGCTTTCTGTGGAGGTTCTCACGGAGCGTTACGTACACGATTCGCGTGACCGTATTAAGGCTGCTGAGCGAATTGCGAAGAAGACAACCAAAGAAGGATTGCCGCTCGCGCTGCTTGGCTATTCAGTCGGCGACGAGTATGGGGGCATACGTGAGTATTTGCCCGGTGACCGTCCGTCTATCATCGACTGGAAGTCTGCCTCACGCCTGCAGTCTCTTGTCTCAAAGTTGCTCGAATCAGAGGACGTTTCATCGTTCTCCTTTTTGGTAGATGCTTCATCCTCGATGCGAACAGACTACGGCGGGCAATCGTCTATATCTTACGCGGTGCTACTTTCTCTGCAGCTCTCGCGGATTCTGCTCCTTCATGAGCAGAGCGTGGGGTTTGCGAGCTTCAACGAGCATAGCACTATAGAAGTGCTGACACCGCAAAAAGGCAACAGGCAGTATGCCCTCATCCTTGATGCGCTGAAATCTGTGCCCTCATCATTTGCGGTCGAGGATGGCCTGGACGTGCCGTATGCATCGGATGCCAATGGGGCAGAGGGATTTTTGGCGGCTGTTTCTCCGTTTTTTACACGGGTGCGCTCAAGTATGGCACACCCGGGGCGGGGTGGATTGGCTGAACTGCTGGCACTGATAAAGGCCGACTCGTCAGAACGGAGCCAGGTTATCATCATTTCCGACCTCATATCAGGTTCTGACAAGATGGTGCGAACACTTCGAACCATGCGGCCTGAATCAATGGGCATTACGGTCATAGTGCCGTACCTGCCTTGGTTTGCACAGGATGTCGGGACGTTGTCTTTGGAGGATGCAAAGCGATTCTACTCATCTTACATGGTGCGAAAGCGGCGGCTTATGTCTCTTGAGCGTATGCCTGGCGTCACTATCATAGAGGGAACGCCCCACGACAGCATCGAGATTATGTACAAGATGATCGGGAGGTCTCGTCGATGAACGTGCTGCGCCTAGTTTGTTCTGCGTACTTGTTGTGCATACTTGTCATGAGTGCCGAATCGTATGTATGGATTGGCGCCGGCGTTCTCTGTGTTGCGGTGCTACTGTATGGGATGATAGGAAAGCATAAAGGCATAGTGCTTCCGGCGCTGGCACTGTTGCTTCTCGTCGTATCGACCCAAGTGCAGCTTGACAACTTCTTTTCATATGCGGCAGCGGCATACGTCTTCACGCTCGCATTGCCTACCGTGGCAGCAATGGCGGTAGAGTTGCGCATAAAGAAAGGCATGCGAAGAAGTCACGGCATATCAGTAGCTGTTCCGATGGCTATAATTGCTATCGTGGTAACAATCTTCTACGTGCTTATTACAAATGAGCTGTATAGGTTGTACTTCTTCGGGTCTGACACCATATTCCAGATCATGGTATTTGCCGGGCTTGTCACAATCATCTTTTTTGTCGTGTACGACCTATTGCGGTGAGCTGCGGTACCAGGAGACCGTTTCGCCGAGGCCGTCGGCAAGCGCTGTCTTCGGCACGAATCCCAGGATGTCGCGCGCTTGGCGGGTGTCTGCGTAGCTGTGCCGTATGTCACCGGTGCGCTCGGGGCGGTGCACGGGCTTTTCTTTCGCGCCGGTGTGTGACGTGACAAGCGCCGCAAGCTCGTTGACGCTGGTCTTTTGGCCTCCGGCGATATTAAACGCGCCGGTCGCCCTGGATTTTGCCGCGCAGATGTTCGCGGCAACAACGTCCTTGACATAGATAAAGTCCCGCGTCTGCTCGCCGTCGCCGTATATTGCCGGGGCGGTGCCCGCAAGAGCGCACTCGATGAACTTCGGGATGACGGCCGCGTAGTCCGACGTGGGGTCCTGGCGCGGCCCGTAAACGTTGAAGTAGCGCAGGCTTGCCGTGGGAAGCCCGTAGAGCTCGTAGAACAGCGTGAGGTAATACTCGCCTATTATCTTTGACGCCGCATAGGGCGAAAGCGGGCGGAGGATGCGCTCCTCTTCGATGGGAAGGCGGCTTGTGTCGCCGTATATGGCCGACGACGAGGCGAAGACCACTTTGCCCACGCCGTTGTCGCGCGCAAGCTGCAGGACGTTGAGCGTCCCGGTGACGTTGACCGCATTTGTCGCTGCCGGGTCCGCGATGCTCTGCGGCACCGATGCGATGGCCGCCTCGTGGAACACGTAGTCGACGCCCTCAAACGCGGATGCGATGGCATTCATATCCGTAATCGATTCCTGCACCAGCGTGACGGCGCCACCACGAAACGGCGCGATGTTTTCCCGTGTCCCGCTTGACAGGTCGTCAATAATGACAATCTCGTTTTTTTCGTACAATGCCTCGCAGATGTGGGACCCAATGAATCCCGCCCCGCCCGTGACGAGTATTTTTTTCCCCTTCATCGCATCGGATAGGCGTTGTGCTATAAAGAATTTTTCAAGAATCGGCGATAATTCTTTTTAATGGCCGGATAGATATATCAACATATTCAATATATGGTGACTCATATGGCAAGAGACTATTCAGGACTCATACTCTGCGGAAATCCGCACCCCTATCTCAATATTTCGGATTCTGGAAACATACCGCTGCTTTTTTCGCTCAAGGAAGGGTACACGCTTCTTGACAAGCAGATATTCGAGTTCAAATACGCCGGGGTCGGGTCTGTTGCAATTGTTGCGGCCCCCGCGTCCTACCCGTATATCCGTGATGCCGCAGCGGCATATGGCGGCATTGACATCACCGTTGTTAAGGAAGAGAAAAACTCGGGGTCTCTCGGCGCGCTTCGCTACGCCCGGGAGATGTATGACACCGACCTTATCGTCCGGAACTCCGATGTTGTATGCGACATCAACATGCGGAAGTATGTTGACTATTCAAAAGGCAATGCATACCCCATGACGATGTTTGTTACGCGCCTGCCCAGCCCGTATGGGGTGGTTTACACCCAGGGGGAGCGCATTTCCGGATTTGAGGAAAAGCCGCTGCTTGATGCGTGCATCAACGCAGGAATCTACTACGTGCGCTACGACCTGGAATTCCCTGATACCTATACAGAGGGAAAGCTCGAGTATACGCTCTTTCCCGAGCTTGCACGCAGCCACAAGATGGGATACTACAAGGAGGGCGTCTTCTGGCGCTCGCTCAAGACGTACGTGGACGTCGAGGCCGTGAGAAAGGAGTACGAGTACAAGACCGACAAGGCGTGGGGACACGAAAAGCTTCTGGTGCACACCGACAAGTACATGACCAAGGAGCTGTTTTTGCGCGAGGGATTCTCGACGTCATACCACTTTCATGCGCAGAAGGACGAGACGATGTTCGTGACGTCGGGCCGTGGCTACATCAAGTTCGACGACCGGCTGGAGCACTTTGCGAAAAACGACAAGATCCATATCGCGCCGAACGTTGTCCACTCGATAGTCGCCCTGGAAAACACGCTGCTCTATGAGTTTTCGACACCGCAAGTAAACGACACGTCGAGGGTGGAGGACTACTATCCGCGGGATACGGAGACGGTATAACGACAATAAAAAAAGAGAAAAAAGGGTGCAAGATGCCCCTTACATTTTCTTCTTGACGACTATTTCCGGTTCCTGCTTTTTTGCAAGCCACGGAATCATGGAGCGGACTTCCCTGCCGACACGCTCGAGCAGCGTGTTCTGCTCCTTTGCGCGCCTTGCGTAGAAGTACGGCCTGCCCACCTGATTCTCAAGGAGCCACTGCTTGGCGAACTCTCCGTTCTGGATGTTTTCCAGCGCCTTGTCCATAGCCTTCTTGCTGCCCTCGTTTATCACGGTGTCGCCGACCACGTAGTCGCCGTACTCGGCGGTGTCGCTGCAGTCGTTTCGCATCTTGGTAAGCCCGCCCTCGTTGATGAGGTCGGTGATGAGCTTAAGCTCGTGGCAGCACTCAAAGTATGCGACTTCCGGTTGGTACCCGGCGTCCACAAGCGTGTTGAACGCGGCCTTGATAAGTGACGAGACACCGCCGCAGAGGATGGTCTGCTCACCGAAGAGGTCTGTTTCGGTCTCTTCCCTAAACGTGGTCTCAAGCACGCCGGCGCGGGCGCAGCCGATTGCCATGGCGTAGGCAAGCGCGGTCTGCTTGGCGGCCCCTGAGTAGTCCTGCTCGACGGCGAGGAGGCATGGCACGCCTATGCCGTCCTGGTACATCTCGCGGACGCGGAGCCCCGGGCTCTTTGGTGCGATCATGATGACGTCCACATACTCCGGCGGGACGACCTGGCGGTAGGTGATGTTGAATCCGTGTGAGAACATAAGCGTTTTTCCCGGTGCGAGGTATTGCGCTATCTGCTCCCGGTAGACTGTGCCCTGCGACTCGTCCCAGATGAGGATCTGGACGACGTCGGCGTCTTTTGCCGCCTCGTCGACGGTCTTGACGGTGATTCCTTCCTTCTCTGCGCGCCCCCATGATTTGCTTCCCTTGCGGAGGCCGACAACGACGTCGATGCCGCTGTCCTTGAGATTGAGTGCCTGGGCCCTTCCCTGGCTTCCGTAACCGATGACAGCCACCTTCTTGTCTTTGAGGTACTTGAGATCGGCATCCTTTTCATAATACATATTAGCCATATTTACACCTCGTGTGCTATACTGTGTGCATCTTTTATCGTGTTTATTATTGTTTTGTTTGTTTTGGCAACGATACGACCTTGCTCCCGCGGGAAAGCGCCACCATGCCGGTCCGCGCCACTTCCTTTATCCCGAATGTGGAGAGGATGTCTATCATGGCGTCGACCTTGTCGTGCCTGCCCGTTATCTCGATGGTGAGTATCTGGTCGCTGATATCGAGGATCTTCGCGCGAAAGACGTCTACTATCTGGATGACCTCGGAGCGCTGCTGCGCCGAGTCGGCCTGCACCTTGATAAGCGCCATCTCGCGGCTTACGTCGTTTCCCCGCTCGAGGTCCACGACCTTTATCGTGTCGATAAGCTTGTTGAGCTGCTTTTTTATCTGCTCAAGCACCTGGTCGTCACCCTTGATGACAATCGTCATCCGCGATATCCCCTCGTTTTCCGTGGGCCCCACGGCGAGGCTCTCTATGTTGTAGCCGCGCCTGCTAAAGAGGCCGGATATCTTTGCAAGCACGCCGGGGCTGTTTCTGACAAGGACCGATATGGTATGCTTCACTCCCTCACCCCCATCATTTCCCTGATGCAGCAGCCGGGCGCTACCATGGGGTAGACGTTTTCCTCCGGCGGTATGAGGCAGTCCACAAAGCAGGTGTTGTCCGTGTCAATGGCTTTTTTGAGCGTCGGCATAAGCTCCTCCCTCTCCTTGATGCGCAGCCCCACGGCGCCGTAGGCCTCCGCGACCTTCACGAAGTCGGGGTTGCCGCTTAGCGGCGTTGACGCGTAGCGCCTGTCGTAGAAGAGCTCCTGCCACTGCCGCACCATCCCGAGGTACCCGTTGTTCATGATGATGACGTTGACGTCGAGGTCGTTGTAGACCGCCGTCGCGAGCTCTTGGATGTTCATCTGGATGCTGCCGTCCCCGGCTATGTCAAAGACATGCTTGTCCGGAAACGCCTGCTTCACGCCAAGCGACGCGGGGAATCCGTATCCCATGGTGCCTAGGCCGCCCGACGTGATGAGCGTTCGGGGCTTGGTGTAGGTGTAGTACTGTGCCGACCACATCTGGTGTTGCCCGACCTCCGTGACGATGATTGCGTCGCCATCGGTAATCTCGTAGATGGCCTCGAGGATCATCTGGGGATTGAGCACATCCGGATTGTGCGACACAAGCGGGTACGACACCTTCCAGTTCGCGATATCGTCAAGCCACTTCGACTTCGCGGGGCGCGCATCGGCTCTCGCCGCAAGCTCCGCAAGCGTTTCCTTGAGGTCCCCGACGATGGGGATGTCGACGCGGATGGTCTTGCCGATCTCCGCGGGGTCGATGTCGATGTGGATGATCTTCGCGTTTGACGCAAAGTCACTGATGCGCCCGGTGATGCGGTCGCTAAACTTCGTCCCGAGGGCGATGACGAGGTCCGCCTCGCACATGGCGTAGTTTGCATATGCCGTGCCGTGCATGCCGATCATGCCCAATGATAGGGGGTGCGTCTCGGGGAAGGCGCCGATGCCCATAAGCGTCGTCATGACCGGGATGTTCGTCTTGTCTACCAGCGCGCGGAGCTCTCCGCTGGCGTTGGCTATCTTAACGCCGCCGCCTGCGAGGATGACCGGCTTTTTCGCCCTGGACATCTCCTTTGCCGCCATGATTATCTGGGAAGAGTGGCCGGTGTGGATGGTCTTGTACCCGAGGAGATTGACCCGCTTGGGGTAGTGGAAATCCGCCTCGCTCACGAGCACGTCCTTGGGGATGTCGATGACCACGGGGCCGGGCCTGCCGGTCCGCGCGATGAAAAACGCCTCCTTTACGGTGCGTGCCAGCTCCTCGGTGGTCTTGACCAGGTAGTTGTGCTTGGTGATGGGTGCGGTGATGCCGGTGACGTCCGCCTCCTGGAAGGCGTCCGTGCCGATGAGTGCCGTGGGCACCTGGCCGGTGATGGCTACGAGGGGGACCGAGTCCATGCCTGCCGTTGCGATGCCGGTGACGAGATTTGTCGCGCCGGGCCCTGACGTCGCCACGCAGACGCCGACCTTTCCCGTCGCCCGCGCATAGCCGTCGGCTGCATGTGCCGCGCCCTGCTCGTGGCGTGTCAGTATATGCTTTATTTCCTTCTCATCGTAGAGTGCGTCGTAAAAGGGCATGATGGTGCCGCCAGGATATCCGAACAGCACGTCCACGCCTTCGCGTTTGAGACACTCGATGAGTATGTGTGATCCGTCCATTTTCATGTATTTCACGCCTCTAGTGTCGATCTGTCAAGTATAGCGCCTTTGTCGGCGGAACTTACATGGGCAGCATAGAGCTGGAGGTATCCTGTAAGCTTCTTTCTGGGTATCGTTGCCGCTGCAAGCCGCGATGCTATCTCGTCGTCGGAGAGCTGCACCGAAAGCGACTTGGCGGGTATGTCGATGGAGATGATGTCCCCATCCTTAAGTATTGCCATGGGGCCGCGCGATGCGGCCTCCGGGGAGACGTGGCCGATTGACGCCCCGCGGGTCGCCCCTGAAAAGCGGCCGTCGGTGATAAGCGCAACGTCCTTGTCGAGCCCGACCCCTGCGATTGCCGAGGTGGGCGCGAGCATCTCCCGCATGCCGGGGCCGCCTTTCGGTCCCTCATAGCGTATGGCGACGACGTCGCCCTTCCGGATTTTCCCTGAGAGTATCGCGTCAAGGCTTGCCTCTTCCGAGTCGAAGACGCGGGCCGGGCCGGTATGCTGCATCATGGATGGATGCACGGCCGCCCGCTTGACTATGGCGCCGCGTGGCGCCAGATTCCCCGAAAGCATGACAATGCCCCCGTGCTCGTTGTAGGGGGTGCCCAGAGGCCTGATGACGTCGTCATTAGATATGGTAACATGTTCGTAGTATGTGGATATGGGCGCGCCAAGCACGGTCTGTGCCGAGCCATTTATAAGACCCTTTTCGGCCATGCGTGCCATGACGCCGGGGATGCCCCCTGCCCAGTATAGGTCCTGGATGTGGTACGAGCCGCCGGGCGCAAGGCTGGAGACCTGCGGCACGCGGTCGCTGACCTCGTTTATCCTGTCGATGGTAAGCGTGATCCCCGCCTCGGCGGCGATGGCGGTGAGGTGGAGGATGCTGTTTGACGAGCCGCCCAGCGCCATGTCGACGGCCAGCGCGTTATCCACCGCGTCCGGCGTGATGATGTCCCGGGGGAGGATTTGCTGTGCGACAAGCTCCATTACCTGCATTCCCGCCTTCTTTGCGAGGCGCACGCGCGCCCCGTCCACCGCGGGTATCGTCCCGTTTCCGGGAAGCGCGAGGCCGAGCGCCTCACAGAGGATGTTCATCGAGTTGGCCGTAAAGAGCCCTGAGCACGACCCCGCACCAGGGCAGGCGATCTCCTCAAGCGCCTGGAAATCCTCGTCGCTCATCGTGCCTGCTGCGTGTTTTCCCACAGCCTCAAAGACGTTGGAAAGATTGTAGTCCTTGCCACCGCAGCAGCCGGCCATCATGGGCCCGCCGCTGATGATGATCGTTGGTATGTTGAGCCTGATTGCCGCCATCACCATGCCGGGGACGATCTTGTCGCAGTTGGTGACCAGCACGAGCCCGTCGAAGGGGTGTGCCATGGCCATGAGCTCGACCGAGTCCGCGATGTGCTCGCGGCTCGGGAGCGAGTAGTGCATCCCGTCGTGATTCATGGCGATGCCGTCGCATATCCCGATTGTCGGGAACTCAAGCGGCGTTCCGCCGCTCATGCGCACGCCTGCCTTGACGGCTTCGGTAATGGTGTCAAGATGTATGTGTCCCGGTATAATCTCATTTGCCGCGTTGGCTATTCCTATTATCGGCCGATTGACCTCCTCATCGGTGAGGCCCGCTGCCTTGAACAGCGACCTGTGCGGTGCCCGTGCCGGGCCGATTTTCATCGCATCGCTTCGCATGCTTTTCACTCCTTGTGCATAATGTATAATAGGGTAATAAAAATGAAGTGGGGGAGTGCCCCCGCTTTCTGGTAAAAAGGGGCACTCACTCGGTGCCTACTACGTTCTGCCGGGACAAAATGCCGTATTCCAGGCTGTCAACGATAGCTTGCCAGCTGGCCTCGACGATGTTGTCTGACACGCCCACGGTGTCCCACTGGTCCTGCTTGTCCGAAGACCGGATAAAGACACGGACCTTTGCGGCCGTTCCCAGCATGCCGTTGACGACGCGCACCTTGTAGTCCACGAGCTTGATGTCGTTGACAACGGGGTACGCCGATGACAATGCCTGGCGAAGCGCCGCGCTGATGGCGTCGACGGGGCCGTCCCCAAACGAGCTTGCGCGGTGTTCCTTGCCGTTGACCATT
The DNA here is from genome assembly GCA_964435645.1 of uncultured Thermococci archaeon. GTDB lineage: Archaea > Methanobacteriota_B > Thermococci > Methanofastidiosales > NM3 > JAHKLV01. Next base: position 16,118 of record CAYSZY010000008.1, read on the forward strand.
ATCCTGACACCGGCGACGATGCAGTCATCGTCCTGGCCGCTGTTGAAGATGTTGACCTCGTAGTCCTTGAGCGCAAATAGCGGCGTAAAGAGCCCGAGCTCCCTGCGGATGACCAGGTCAAAGCTGGCGTCTGCCGCCTCGAACTCGTAGCCCTTAAGCTCAAGCTCCTTCATCTTCTCGGTCATCTTGACAACTTCGGGCGACCGCTTGTCGAGCCCTTCCTTGTACTTTTCGAGCTTGGTGAGGACCGAGCCCTTTCCGGCGAGCTCCGAGATAAGGATCCTTCTCTCGTTTCCGACGTACTCCGAGCAGACGTGCTCCATGGCACGGTCGTTTTTCAGGATAACGTCCACGTGCTGGCCTGCCTTGTGGGTAAACGCGTCGCGCCCCACGTACGCCGCCTTGTCGCTTGGCGGGTAGTTTGCGAGCTCCGCGATGAAGCGTGAGGCCGAGGTGAGCATGCGCAGCTGCTCGTCGGTGACGCAGTCGATGCCCATCTTGAGCTTGAGCGTCGGTATTATCGAGCAGAGGTTGGCGTTTCCGCATCGTTCGCCGTAGCCGTTGATGGTCCCCTGGATATGGGTGACCCCGTAGTCAACGGCGCAGATGCTTGATGCCACGGCCATCTCCGCATCATTGTGCGTGTGTATGCCCAGCGGCGTCGAGGTGCTCTCGGTTACGGTCTGTAGTATGCGAATAATGTCGGCGGTTGTGGTGCCGCCGTTTGTGTCACACATACAAAGATTGTCCGCTCCGCCGTCTTCGGCTGCGTGGAGCACCTGGAGCGCATAGTCCGGATTTTGCCTATATCCGTCGAAGAAGTGCTCACAGTCAAAGACCACTTCCCCGCTATGCTTTTTCAGGTACTCAACAGACTCCCGAACGATGTCGAGATTCTCTTCGAGTGTGGTACGCAAGACGTCGGTCACATGAACCGTCCAACCTTTCCCAACAACGGTTGACACGGGCGCCTTGGCTGACAGAATGGCAAACAGATTTGCATCGTTTTCCACATCTCCGCCTGGTTTTCTCGTGCTTCCGAAGGAGGCCACCTGTGCGTGCTTGAGCTTCACGTCCTGCATGCGCGCGAAAAACTCGGTGTCCTTCTTGTTGGACAGGGGAAATCCGCCTTCAATATACTTAATCCCGAGGTCGTCTAGCTTTTGTGCAACACGAATCTTGTCCTCGAGGGAGAAGGATATTCCGGCCCCCTGTGTTCCATCCCGAAGGGTGGAATCGTATAGGTCTACTTTTGCGTCCATTTTTTTAATCTCCACTCTGTGGTTGTAGATTTCATTAACACAAAATCTTCTACAATAAAAATGTACCGACTCATTTCGGCTGAAATAGACATGTTGATGATTATAGAATACTGTAATAGGTATTTTTATTGCTAAAATTATACCTATCACGATGTTTAGAGAAGATAATTTTTTATATGATGAATAATCTTCAGATGTTACGCAACAGCAATAGCTGCGCTTAGGTGAAAGATATGAACCGGAAAATAGACATTTTCGACACGACACTCCGCGATGGGGAGCAGTCTCCAGGAGCCACTTTAACGACAGATGAAAAGTTAAAGATCGCCTTGCAGCTCGGGTTGTTGCGCGTAGATACCATCGAGGCAGGCTTTCCCATCGCTTCAAACGACGATTTTGAGGCGGTAAAGCTTGTGGCCCAGAATGTGGACGGGCCCTACATCGCCGGGCTGTGCCGGTCTGTCGAAAAGGACATCAGCCGTGCATGGGATGCGGTGAAGCACTCGAACAAGCCGTGTATCCATACGTTTATCGCAACATCGGACATCCACCTCCAGTACAAGCTGAAGGTGTCGCGCCAGGAGGCGCTTGCAATGGCTGTCAAGGCCGTGGCGTTTGCGCGCGACTGCACCGACCGCGTGGAGTTTTCCGCCGAGGACGCGTCCCGCTCCGACTGGGACTATCTCTGCCAGGTCACCGAAGCGGTGATCGACGCCGGGGCGTCGGTGATAAATCTTCCCGACACCGTTGGCTATGCCGAGCCCGAGGAGTTTGGGCGGATGATAAAGTACGTCATGGGCAACGTGCCCAACATGGGCAACGCCATTATCAGCGTACACTGCCACAACGACCTCGGCCTTGCCGTGGCAAACTCGCTTGAGGCGGTGCGAAACGGCGCCAGCCAGGTTGAGTGCACCGTCAACGGCATCGGCGAGCGCGCGGGAAACGCGTCGCTTGAGGAGATTGTCATGAACTTCAAGACCCGCAGCGAGTACTTCAAAGCCGATACGGACATCGACACAAGCCAGATCTTCAAGTCGAGCCAGATGGTCTCCCGCCTGACGGGAATCACCATCCAGCGCAACAAGGCCATTGTCGGCAAGAACGCCTTTGCCCACGAGTCCGGCATCCACCAGCACGGTGTGCTTTCAAACCCGCTGTGCTACGAGATAATGAATCCTGAGATGATCGGCAAGAAGACGGAGATCGTCGTCGGCAAACACTCCGGCAAGCATGCGGTGCGCGACGGGCTCACGACGCTTGGCTACAACTTCGACGAGGTGCAGCTCAACACCATCACCGAGCACATCAAGGCGCTTGCGGACAAGCAGAAGACGGTGCTCCAGGAGGATATCATCGCCATTGCGGACGATGTGCTCAACCAGTCGCGGATGGGCGAACCTGCTGTGAAGCTTGAGGAGGTCACCGTGACCACCGGCAACAGGACCACGCCCACGGCGGTTATCACCGTCGACTACGGCGGGGAGAAAAAGATTGCCGCGTCATACGGTGCCGGTGTCATCGATGCCGTCTCAAAGGCCATGATTCAGGTCTACGGGTCCCCGCTCAGGCTGGTGGAGTACGAGCTTAAGGCCATTACGAGCGGAACGGACGCCTTGGCTGACGTTTCGGTGCTGTTTACAGACGAGAATGGAAAGGAGTACCATACCCGTGGCCTCGACGAGGACATCGTCATGGCATCGGTAAAGGCGCTGGTCAACGGCATCAATCAGATGGAGCGAGAGAAGAGCGGGTAGACTCCGCTCATTTTTCCCATTTTTTATATTTAACCTTTATATTTGCCAGATTACAAGTGATAACCATGCAGAATGAAATGACCATAACGGAAAAGATACTTGCCGCCCACAGCGGCCGGGACGCGGTCAGGCCCGGGGAGATAGTGGAGGCGGACATAGATATCTTCATGGGGCATGACGTTACGACGCCGCCTGCCATATCCATGCTGGAGCGTGAGGGAATCGAGGAGGTCTTCGACAAGGACCGCATCGTGCTCGTGCCCGACCATTTCGTCCCCAACAAGGACATCAAGAGCGCCGAGCTTGCAAAGCGGCTGCGCGAGTTTGCCCGCAAGCACAACATTACCAATTACTTCGAGGTGGGGCGAAACGGCGTCTGCCACGCCATCCTCCCCGAGAAGGGATTCGTCCTTCCGGGAACGACCATCGTGTGCCCCGACTCGCACACGTGCACCCACGGCGCGCTGGGCGCGTTTTCCTCCGGGATTGGGAGCACCGACGCGGCGGCCGTGCTTGCCACGGGAAAGCTGTGGTTCAAGGTGCCCGAGAGCATGCGCTTTATCGTGGAGGGCGAGCTTCCCGAGGGCGTATACTCAAAGGACGTCATACTCGATATCATAACGGACATCGGCGTTGACGGCGCGCTGTACCGTGCCATGGAGTTTATGGGCGACACCATCGACAATCTGTCGATTGAGGCCAGGATGACGATTACCAACATGGCAATCGAGGCCGGCGGGAAGTCCGGCATCATTGCCGCTGACGACACGACCGACGCGTACCTTGCGGGCAGGACCGACAAGCCGTACACGAAGGTGGCGTCAGACGCCGGAGCAACGTACGTCTCCGAGCACCGCTACGACGTTTCCCAGCTTGAGCCTATGATAGCCGCGCCGAACCTCCCCTCAAACGGGCGCCCGGCCACATCGTTTGACAACGTGGTAATCGACCAGGTGGTTATCGGGTCATGCACCAACGGCAGGATAGAGGACCTTCGCATCGCCGCACAGATGCTCAAGGGCAACACCGTGGCACCGAACGTGCGGGCGCTTATCATACCCGCAAGCACGGACATCTGGAATCAGGCCATGAAAGAGGGATTATTCGATATATTCACCGGCGCCGATGCGGCCGTTTCGCTACCGACCTGCGGGCCCTGCCTCGGCGGGCACATGGGCATCCTTGCCAAGGGCGAGCGCTGCGTTGCAACGACCAACAGGAACTTTGTGGGCCGCATGGGCCACCCTGAAAGTGAAGTGTACCTCGCAAGCCCCGCCACGGCCGCCGCTTGCGCCATAGCCGGGAAGATTGCCGACCCGCGGGAGTATATGTGAGGTGCGTATCATGATAATGCGAGGAACAGCGCACGTCTATGCCCGTGCGCACATAAACACTGATGAGATCATCCCTGCACGCTACCTCAACTCGGACGACGAGGCCGAGCTGGCGACCCACGCCATGGAGGACATCGACGCTGACTTTGTCAGCACTGTAAAAGACGGCGACTTTATCGTGGCGTCCCAGGACTTCGGCTGCGGGTCGTCCCGCGAGCACGCGGTGTGGGCACTTCGCGGTGCGGGTATCCGTGCCGTTATCGCGGACTCGTTTGCGCGTATCTTTTTCCGAAATGCGATAAACAACGGGTACGCGGCCATCGAGCTGCCTGACGCAAGCACGCTCATAGACTCGGGCGACGAGCTCGAGGTAGACCTTGGAAAAGGGGTTATTATCAATAAAACTAAGGATAAGACGTATACGTTCACTCCATTCCCGCCCTTTGTCGTTGAGATGCTGGAATGCGGGGGGCTGCTGCGAAAGATCACACGTTCATGCGAGGAGATGTAACATATGACAAGACATGACATTGCCCTCATGCCGGGGGACGGCATAGGGCCTGAAATAATAGCTGAAGGAACAAAGGTCGTTGAGGCCGTAGCCGATTTAGAAGGGTTTTCAGTTGACTGGACCTACTACCCGCACGGGGCCGACCACTACCTGGAAACGGGGGAGCTCATGCCTGAGGAGACGCTCAAGGCGCTCAAGCGGCACGAATCCATCTACTTCGGGTCAATAGGGGACCCGCGCGTGGCGCCGGGCATCCTTGAGAAGGACATTCTCCTCAAGATGCGATTCTACTTCGACCAGTTTGTCAACCTGCGGCCCGTAAAGCTTTTTGACGGCGTGGAGACGCCACTGGCAAACAAGACCCCCAAGGACATCGACTTTGTCGTCATACGCGAGAACACCGAGGACTTTTACGTTGGCATCGGCGGGCGTGCGCAGCAGGGCGCGTCACGCCAGCACCTAGAAGTTATGCGCGAGCTGTACAACGTGAAGTTCGGGCTTGACATCGAATGCGACGGCGACGAGATAGCGTACCAGATGGGCGTGCTTTCCCGAAAGGGCTGCGAGCGCGTGATGAAGTACTCGTTCGACCTTGCCGTTCGCCAGGGCAGAAGCAAGGTGACCGCGGTGGACAAGGCCAACGTGCTCACGCACATGTACGGCATGTGGCGCGAAGTCTTTGGGGATGTAACTAAGCTCTATCCCTCAATACAGACCGAGTTCAACTTTGTCGATGCGATTACCATGTGGTTTGTGAAAAATCCAGAGTGGTTCGATGTCGTTGTGGCGCCGAACATGTTCGGGGACATCATCACCGACCTTGGCGCGATGATATCTGGTGGCCTCGGCCTTGCGGCTGGCGGAAACATCAATCCCAACGGGCTTTCCATGTTTGAGCCAATCCACGGCAGCGCGCCCAAGTACAAGGGCCTGGGCGTAGCGAATCCGCTGGCCACCATCTGGTCCGGGGCGCTCATGCTTGATGAGGTCGGGGAACAGAACGCCTCCCAGCGCGTGATCGACGCCATGCAGGCGGTGCTTTCCGAGCACACGGTGCTTACCAAGGACTTTGGCGGCACCGCGTCGACAAGCGACATGGGCGACGCCATCGTTGCAAAGCTGCAGTGATGCAGTAATAAGTGGCGCCGCAGGATAGGCATTTGCGGCGTCATATCTCTTTTTTATGCTGATAGTAGTGTTCTTCCGTCATCTTGCCGTCATGCAGTTGCGATGGTGGGTAAAAAAAAGAATAGTGGCCGGATAGTTCCGGCCGGTTGTATCCCTGTATCTTAGAGCGTTGCCATGAGCGCGTTCATCTGTGCGAGCGCCTGCTGCAGGGCGCCGTTGGCGGCTATGGGATTGCCAAGCGCCTTTGCCTGCTCCATGAATGCTTGTATCGCGTCAAGCAGCGCCTGCTGCTCTCCGGTAAGCGTATCAGGGAGCGAGCCGAGTATGGCGTTCCAGGATTGCGAGGCATTTGCCAGTGCTGTCATCACCATCGGTTGCATCGATGCGGGCGAGTAGCTAGCCGGTACCTCGTATGCACCGATGTCGTAAAATCCACCTTGGGGGCGCGACGTGCCGAAATAGTCGTTTATCACATTTCCATACGTATCTGCCGCGGCATATACGCCAGCATCTTTGCAGGGGGATGTCTGATGTAGCTTGAACATTTCTTCCATTCCGCTACTGTCGATGAAGATGGCGCCGTCTAGCCCTTCACACGGCGCGGATGGCATGATTATCGGGGCCTTGAGCAGCGGGTCCTCGAAAATGTTTCCATCAACCGTGACGGGGCCGAAAGCTGAGGTGAGCCGGATGTCGTATTCAGGGGGGAATCCCCATGGATTCGTCCCGTCCAACGGTGCAATCGGTATGGGCATGGAGCGGTATATGTCGTTGTTCATAAAGACGAGGTCGTAGTCTGCATCCAGGTTGATGTCATTGAGGGTATACCCGTCCAATGCGCCATATAGTGATGAGAGGACCACAATATTGTTCACGACGCATGCCTCTGACGAGACGACCTTTATGCCCCACCCATTATCATAGAGCGTGTTGTTTGCATGTATCTGCATCATGGCATCTGTATTTATCCCCCAGTCTCCACACCCATAAACGATATTGTTTTTGGTGCAGATATCATAACATTCCGCTATGTATATGCCATCCTCAACGTATGCCGAGACGAAGTTTGATGCTATGGTAACATCATAACAATGTCCAACAGAGATGCCTGTTCCCTCCGGTGTTTCCCCTCCGTCAAATGGCGATATCGCGTGGAACCCATTACCGCCGTACAATGTGTTGCGGAGTATCTCAACATGGTCAATGTCTATTAGTTGAATCCCCACTATCGACCGAATTGCGCAGTCAATAACGCTCACACGGGATGGATTCTTTATTTCACTATCTCCATCTGTTGCGCGGTTGACCATAAATCCGTAGATTGCTGGCAGAAAATCGCTCCCGTCAAGTTCAGAATTATAGGTATTGTCGATGGTCATATTGGATATGGTGCAGGTAATGTCTATGGCCTTGCGCCCGTCCAATCCATCGCGTTCCCCTATTTGTATGCGACCAATAAGGGTGACCGTATCGGCACCACTGCCGCGCAGGGTTACTGACTTTTCGATAAATAGCGTTCCTTCATCATACACGCCGGGATAGAGAATAATACTGTCTCCTGTGTCTGCGGCGTCTATTGCATCCTGGATGCTTTCACCTTCATGGACGTAATGGATGGCGCCTTCCTCTGCAGAGGCGACAGGTGCTGACACTGCGATCATCAGTGCTATCACAAGCAGTGAGAGAATCTTATTTGACATGGTGTTACCTGATAAGGTTAATATATATGGTTTTTCCCTGTACCATTTTGTTTATTGTACCCATAATTTGGATACATGCTTTATCATATGGGGAAAAAGATGGAGGGGAAGCAGGACATCGTCCTGCTGTACGCCCCCTACAGAAGTGCAGACAGCTCGCCCATGAGCGCCAGCGCCTGATGGAGCTGCCCCGATACGTATATGGCGTTTGAAAGTGTCATTGCGTTTGCCATGTGCGCCTGGATCTGCCCGATGAGTGTCACCATCTCTTCAGGGGGTTCTGCAGGGACTTTGGCTGAAAGCTCATCCCACGTGATGAGCACTGATTGGAGTTGCGTTCGTGCAAGTGGCTGCATCGACGCCGGCGAGTATGTTTGCCTGAACTCGTAGGCACCCATGTCGAATCCCCCTCCTTGGGGCCGCAAGAGTCCGGTGATGTCTTTGCTGACGCTGCCGTACGACGCTGCGCGCGCATCCGTGCCGGTGTTTATACAGGGGGACCCGAATATTAAGGCAAAGTTCTCTGCCCCTGCGTTGGCAAAAAGCGGGTCGGAATCAATGTTTCCCTTTCCTTCGTAGCCGCCCTGGACATCACAGTAGGTGACCGCCGGTGAGCAGGAGAATGATAGAATTTCCGACTCGCCGCCGTCCCACAGGATGCAGTTGGTGATAACGGTGTCGATCCATGCGTTGTACATGGCGTTTCCCACTCCTACTGAAGAATCCTCTGGATCAATTATCATCTTGTTACCATAAAAGGTGCAGTTTGTGATTGTGATTGTTATTGTTCGGGGAATGGTGCTGTTGGAGTTGTAGTTGAACAATGCACCACCCTGTGCTGAAAAGTTATCCAAAAATATGCAGTTAACGGCCGTATTTTCCGCATCGCGCGTGTAGATGCCTCCACCGGACACTTTTGCTCCATTCCGATCAAAAATGCAGGATTCAACCTGCGGGCCGGCACCGGATACGTTGCACATGCCGCCCCCGAGTTCATATGCGATATTGCGTACGAACGTGCAGGATGTGATGAGCGGCGCTGAATAATCCTCGTTTATCATTCCGCCACCGTTTTTGAATGCACTGTTTGCCCTGAACGTACAATCTGTAATGGCGGCATGCGCGTTGTAGTAGTTTCGCATTCCTGCACCGTAATAAGCCCAATTATCGACAAACGTGCATCCTCCGATGTTGGGTTGGGACCCCGTGTTTTCCATGCCTCCCCCATACTCCGCACTATTGGAGTCGAACACACAGTTAGTGATGGTGGCGTTTGAGTCGTTCGTGTTTGCCAT
>CAYSZY010000009.1:0-23335 GCA_964435645.1 uncultured Thermococci archaeon
GGTGCTCGTTTCCTGACAGTGAGGGGATGCGCCCACGCGAGGGGTACGCGGGATAGAGGGTACGCCACGGCCTCATCGCCCCAGGGAACGGCACAGCCATAAGCGCGGGCGTCAACGCCGCCTACAACATGATAAGAAAGGTATTCCTAGATGCCTTTGCGGGGGGTAGGGGATGTGAGCTTGCATCCGGTACGTAGGGATTTGTTTTCCGCATGCAAATGCGCATAAGGTAGGATACGTTATGTGCAAAGCCGCAAAGGCATATTTTGAATGCCCTCACATCGTGTCTTACGGAACATATACGAAGTTTTCATCCTGACTTAACACACGTGCACGCAATTGGCATCGGTTTCTCCACTGCCCCCTATCGCACGTTCCCCTGACCTGCAGGAACGCAGCTGCAACAGTTGGGAGTATGGGGTCGAAACGCTTGTGGCCGACAAGCATAACCCTATCTCGGACTTCGGCCTTGAGTGGGGAAAGGGTCCCTAAACCCTTGGCTTTTTGAAGAAATAGTCCATGAATCACAGCGTGCCGACAGAAAAAGTTATATTGTCGTTTGGCTCAATTAGGAATGTCATTGTTTTGTTTTTATTGTCCATAAAGTACGTGGCAAGGACACTTCTTTTGCAAGCTAACTGTTAAATTCAGGACGCATAAAAATAAGGAATCCGAAAAGCGGATTCCCGTGCCTATGTCCCGCGGCGGGTCCTGACGGCTATGCCACGCGTGAAAAAAGGTATCTCACGGGGAGAAAGCTGCAGCCACCCAGACCCAAGAAGCGAGTCGTCCTCGTCCACCACGAGCACTTCCTCGCCCGCATAGAGCGTCTTGTCGACATCCTTAACGAACTTTGCAAAGACATCGCCACGCTTCTTGACATAGGGGGCAACCTCGTTGTCGATTGCCACACGGTACGAGGGGTGTGGAAGAATCCCGTGGAGCCGCTTCTGGCCCTCTTTTCCCAAGATAAAAAGACCGTCTCTTGCGCGGAGCGTCGCAATGACCTCCTTGCCATCGACGATTGATCGCACCCGGTCGGTACGGGAATATGACACCTTTCCGCCCTCAAAAAGCCTGGCGCCGACCCCCCTGCCGTACTGGTAGTCAGCAACGGCGCGGATCATCTCGCCCTCGGGTACCTCTGCATAGTATTCCCGATCCATCTCAACGTTGAACGGATAGGTGTGGCAAAGCGCCGCGGGCATGGACCCAAAGATGGGATGGCGCAGCGGCTGTGCATCCGGAAGGCGCTCCCGGGCCCTGGCGCCAGCAGTCGAGAATATGGGCCGCGAACGGGACTCAGGCCCCGTGTAGAACGGTGTAGACCGCTTGACCAGCGGGTCGTCGGCCTGTATGAACTTCTTGTACTTTGCGACCTCCTTGAAGGCATAGTACAGCTTCGGGTGGCCGCGCACGCGCATCTCGACAAAGTCCCAGAGCGAGCCCTCGTGTATAGCCTGCTTGATGCGGGCGAACTCCTCATAGGTGGCGTGCAGGTTGTGCAGCGCCAGCTGGCGTGTCCGCTCCGCCTGCGGCAGCGCGAGGAGCGACTGGGGCGTATGCCTGCTGCAGACGGGGCACGCACAGGGAAGGTATGCCATCTCCTCAAGCTTCTTTGTCCCCGTCACCGTCAGGTAGCGATTGTCCCGGGCGTAGAGCACGTAGGCGGCGGAGTCGAAAAGGTCGCAACCGAGCAGCACGAACATCGAGAGCGCCATGGGGTGCCCGGCACCGAAGAGGTGCACCGGCTTTGCGGGGGACAGCTCCTGCTTTGCGGTAAGGACGATGTCGACGACCTCCTTGAATCGGTACTCCATAAACAGCGGCACCACGGCGCCGATTGGATGTATCTCAAATCCTATGTCGTTCATCTCCCTGGCTGACCTGCGCCGCAGGCGCATGTGGGTCGAGCCCTGTACGGTCCCGTTGAGGTACCCCTCACGGATCCCGCGCGCCTCCCTGGCACGCCCAATTGTTATCTCAAGCTCCTTTTTCGCCTTCTCGTACGGCGTGTCGGGAAGCGTCGGGATATCGAGAAACGTTGCGACGTCAACACCGATGTCAGTTTGGAACTGCACGATCTCGCTGTTAGGGATATCGACATCGTTGTACTGCATAAGCTGGAAAGACCCCGAATCAGTAACGATGATGCCATCGTAGTCTACAAGCTTGTGCACACCATACTCAAGCGCCCGCTCCCGCAGGCGAGGGGAAGAATTGATAATATAAGAATTGGTGATAATGATATCAGTCCCGAACTTCTCTTTCATCTCTCGGGGGGTGACGACGAGCTTTCCTGGATTGATGACCGGCATAATGATAGGCGTTTCCACAACCTTCTTGCCGATTTGGAGCCGACCTATGCGGCCCAGTCCGTCCTTGGCCTTTACCTCAAACATCCCGCCCTCTAACATCCCATCATTAATAAAACTATGTTATTTTCGCATCAGCCACGGCGTGGACCACACCAGGTGAGTACTTCTTGATGACACGGATCCCACAAACAGAAAGGCACCTTCCGGCAGCCTCTGCGGCCTGCGAAAGCTCACGGAAAAGCGTTTCTTCAGCCGCATGCACGGGAACGGTCTGGTGATAGTGTATCAGGCACGTGTCACCTGCATATGAGAGTGCGTCTCCGAGAAACGTGTTGGTGGTCTGCACGTAGCCCATGACGATACGCCGCACGGGGGGGCCATCGTAGCCGCGGCAGTCGATGTTTTGCGCCTCGACGAGGTGCGACACCCTGTTCCGCCCGATGTTGCGGCACAAGTAGCGGTAGGAGACAGGATTTTTCTCAAGCGCGATGACGTGTGCGCCGGCATGGCGCGCCATGGGGAGCGTGAAGTAGCCGATACCGGCAAACATGTCAAGTGTCAAGCCGATGTCGGGATGCGATCCCATGCGGATGCGCTCAGCTATGTTTCCCGCAGAGAACATGAGCTCAGAGAGGTCTATCTCGTAAGATATGCCGTTCTCGCGGTGCACCGTCGTGGTGCGCTCCCCGCACAGCAGCTCATGCCCCGGCTGGCGAAACTCACCCTCGACGCGCTCCTTCCCCATAACCGACGTCACGCCCAGCGCCTCGCGGTACGCCTCAGCGATGCTGTGGCGGCGGTCATGGAGCAGGGCAGGCAACGAAAGTAGGAGGATGTCGCCCACCAGCTCATAGCGACGGGGAAGGAAAGAACGCTCCTGTGGGGAGAGCAGGGGGGCAAGGAGGGTATGTATCTGGTCGAGGTGCCTCTTTTCCATGCGCTCACGAGTTCTCGATGGTAATCTGTATGGTCTCGTCCTGGGGCTCGTTGAGGGCCGTTAAGAGGCCAAGGATGGTGTTGCGAACAATCGACTGGACAAACTTGTTCATCTTTATTTCGCGCTCGCCTATCATGATACGGACGTCCTGCTTGTAGGTAAGGCACGAGTCGATGGTCGCCTCGCCATCGACGATGCTGTAGAGCATCTCCTCGCAGGTCATCCCGCATCCCCTGCAGTTGAGCTCGGGGATCTTCTCAAAGGTCCGTTCCTCGATAAGGTCTACAAGCTTTTCGACCTTGCCGATGGAAACGGCCTTTTTGCCCTTATACTCGGTGAGCTCATTTGCGACAAGGCCGCTTACCGCAAATACCTCTGGACGAAAGTCCTTTTCCAGATCCTCCTTGTTCTTTGCGGTTACTACCTTGGGAACCAGCCCCTGGCGGAATCCCTCAAGCACGAGATAGTCCGCGTGGAAGTAGGGGATCAATTCAATAAGCGACTTTTTGTGTTTGTAGATTATCGTGGTCTCTTTCTCGCTGACGACGCCGATAGACCGCGCACCCGCCTTTGAGAACATATAGGAGTCGCACCCGGGCGTGTCGATGGTAAAGTCTGCATGGGAAATCTGCTTTATTGCGGCCACGGTCCTGCCCCGCCTGCGCAATTCCCTGATTATCGCGGTAACAACTGCTGTCTTTCCTGAATTCTTGAATCCGTACACGGCAAATACTTTCATGTTATCAATAGTAGGGTATTCGTGAAGTATTATTAAAATTTTCCTTATAATATTGCCACGATGGGAAAAGAATGCATCTTAGGCGCCCATAGCTTGAAAATATAGAAAAATATTTAACGAAGCAATCTAGCATCTTACATGATATACATGTCCTTTCGGGTTATGATTGCCAAACACGTGGATGAGCAGATTCGACACTTCGATTCACCCACGGACATATTCGTGTTCTACGGATACTACGCACAGACGGATGGGTCTCTTCAGGTGCTTGACGCACAGCGCGTCACGGCGCCCATCGAACCCCTGCAGACCCTGGAGCTCAGGAAAGGGCCCCTCGACCTCGTGGGGTGGGCGTATGTGCGTGACCCGTCCATATCCTTTATCCCCCTTGAAAACTTCAGGGTACAGACCAAAATCCAGGACATCACGCCCCACGCGGTCATGTGCATCATAGACCCCGACCCCGATCGCGACCTCAAGGTCGTGTGGATCAACGGGCTCAAGCTCGAAAAGGTGCCGTACTCCGTCGAGGATGCCCCCGAAAGCGCATACAGCGAGTTTATTACAAAACAGCAGACCCTAGAGACCTATACCGCGAAGGACATCTTAAATGACGCCCCCGCGCCCCCCGTTGCGACCAAGAAAGGCATGATAGAACAGCTGCTCGGTGATATGGGCGACAAGGTTGGCTACCTCTCGTCCCTGGGAAAGGACGTCTCGCAGTACGAGGACTACCACCGGGCGAAGGACCTCGTGTCCCAGCAGCTGTACGGCAGGGCAGCTTTCTACCTGCGGAAGGTACAGCGCATCATCGAGGAGGACGTCGTGCAATACCGGTACAAGGAACGGTACGAGCAGATGCTCGAGACGCTGCACGAGAAGCTCCCCCCTGAGCTCCAGCGGACGACCCAGGTCGATGAGGGGGATCTTCTAGCGTCCCTCGAGATGCGGCTCAACAAGGCGGCGTCCCACTACTATGTTGAGCGGTACAAGGAGGCCTATGCCGAGCTGGTATCGGTGCTGTCCGACCTTCCGGCCATCAAAGATGCGCAAACGATGCCCGCGCCCGCAATGGTGCCGGAACCTGATATGCCCCCCCCTCTCTTCGACACTATATTCACGCCGGAGGAACTTGAGCGCGAACGGACAAACGGGTCGTCGGCCACCGCGAAAAGCATTGCCATGGAAAAGCAGGCAGGCATGGAAGACCCCTACGAGCGCATTGAATACCTTGAGCAAATCCAGAAAGAGGAGCCGCCCAACATGTGGGTATGGGGCGAGCTTGGCGACAACTTTTTTGAGGTCGGAAAGCTGGACAAGGCCGCTGCGGCATACAAGTCCCAGCTGAAAAAGACCCCGTCAGACGCCATGGTGCTCAACAACCTCGGGATGATATACAAGCTGCAGTTCCACTACCGACATGCAATAGAGTTTTTCAAGAAGGCCATAGCCGCCGACCAGAACTACGCGGACGCCTACTACAATCTCGGATTCATAAGCTTTGAGGAAGGCGACCTCGACGAGGCGATAGCAAACTACAGGAAGGCAATTGAGCTCAATCCTGAGTTCAACCTCGCCAGGGATAGCCTTGCCGTCGCCGTGCAGAGGCAGGAGACATATGCCCACCAGAACTTTTCTTGGAAGAAGGACCAAGTATGACCTTCATATCCATCTTGACAGCCATACCGGGGCGCCGCACACGCCCTTTGAATATGTGATACCGCTTCTTGCGTGCGGATTCGGCACGGTGGGATTCCTGCTCCATGGGGCGGTTGCTCCACCGCTTCCGCCGCTCCCCTTCGAGACGCTCAGGGCAGCAGAGCTTACCATACCATATGCCGGCCGGCGACCGAAAGGCCACGACTATCTCGTGGGGCATGTGTCGGATGGCATAGACCTGTCAGACGCCATGGGGGACCTGGTACGCGCAGGCATAGACATTATCGCACATCCCTTCGCCCCGCAGCACCGCTGCCGCGACACCGGTACCCTTTTCTCACAGCTTTCACGCGAGGGCATCGCACTCGAGTACAACGCAGCATGGGGCGGGCCTGCCGATGCGTATTGGGCGGCGTCGCGGGCGGGCGTGCAGATAACATTCGGCAGCGATGCACATGAGCCCGGCGGCATCACGTGCGACGTCCCCCCCTTTGTGACGCCGCTTGAGGAATTATCTTTTATGCTGAACATGCTGTAGGGGTTGTATGGAATCACTACGCATTGGGATAGGCTCCATAAATCCCATCAAGGTCGAGGCGGTGCGCATCACTTTCGGGGAGTTCGCCGCCATCATGGGATGGGGCAGCGAAGTGGAATACACCGGCTATGCGGTGCCGTCGGGCGTTCCCGGCCAACCACTGGGAATCGATGAGATATACCAGGGGGCAGCCAACAGGGCGCACGCGGTCATGGATACGGCCGCCCCGGACTTTGCCGTGGGCATCGAGGCAGGCATTTACGACGTGGGCGACTACCATGTCGACACCCAGATGTGCGCGATCCTTGATGCATGCGGCACCATGACCATCGGGCACAGCGGCGGATTCACCTACCCACCGGAGGTCATGGCAGAAGTGAGGAAAGGCAGGGAGATAGGCGACATCTTCGCCACCCTGAGCGGCAACGACCGGATCAAGCACCAGGAAGGCGCCATAGGCATCATGTCAAACGGATGGATAACACGGAGGACGTTTAGCTGCCAGTCGGTCCAGATGGCACTCATTCCCCGGATAAAAAAATAGGAATAAGGATTATTCCTTACTTTTTCTTCTCGAACTGGCGAAGGACGAAGTCAATCTGCATGTTGGATTCAGGGTCGAGCTCCACTTCGGATGCGGCATAGACCGCCTCGGCTATAAACTCCCCCAGGGTCTTGTTGCGGTCCTTTTGGCAGACTCGCGCGAAAAGGACGCCCGCACCGTAGTCGATGGCTATCTTTGATGCGCCGTCGTACTTTTTTTCACCGCAGAACAGGCATGCGGTCTCGTCGATTGAGCCCTTCTTGTTGAATATGACAATCCTATCCGTCTTCTGGACAAGCGTAAGTTCCAAGTCTCCCATGATTTCACCTGTATATGCTCTTATCAGGACCTTTTAAGCCTATTGGTTTCCCCTTTGTCATTTGCCTTAAGGTGCATCCCTTTTAAGTGAAATACCCCTGAAATAATCGCACGAAGGAGCGATAAGGCAGGCTTCGCACCGTGGGCGCTGCGGCCTGCAGACCTGCTTTCCGAAAGTGACCAAAAGCTCGTTGGCCGGTGCCCAGAGGGTACGTGGAAGCACTCGCTCCAAGGCGGGCTCCGTATCCTCGGGCGTTTTCGTTGAGACCCATCCTATCCTGTTCGCGATACGGTGCACATGGGTGTCTACGGGTATGGCATCATCGCCGTACGCGAAGACGAGGACGCAGTTTGCGGTCTTCGGACCGACGCCGGGAAGCGCCATGAGCGTGGCCCTTTCACGGGGGACGATGCCGCCAAGCTCCTCATCTATGATGCGGGAAACCTCTATGACACGCGCCGCCTTGACCGTATAGAATCCTGTTGAGCGAATCAGTCGCTCAACTTCATCCGACGGGGCATTCTTGAGGGCGCGGGGCGTGGGAAATCGGGCGAAAAGCCTTGCGGCTGCGGCATCGGTATTCTCGTCCCTGGTGCGTTGCGAAAGGATTGTCTTAATCAGGACCTCAAACGGGCTGCCGCGCAGCACGCCGTCCGGTACCACCATCTTGCGGATAAGCGCCATCTGGCCAGTGATGGGATCCATACTGTTATGTGCCCCTTTTATGTTAAAAAGGATTGCGTAAAAGCCATTAAAGGAATAGTTTTATCAATAAATTATATAATAACGCACGTATCCTATCCGAAAGAGGATGCGAAGACTATGGAATATTGGGATTCAGTGGAAACGATACCGCGGGATGAGCTCAAATCGCTGCAGCTCAAGCTACTTAACAACACATTAGGCCACGCCACACGCGGCAGCCCGTACTATGCAAAAGCCATCCCTCGGGCAATGCGGTCCCTCACTTCCCTAGACGACCTCCCAAAGATGCCATCATTTGCAAAGGACGACATACGGAAGGACCAGGAAGCAAACCCACCGCTGGGCAACATGCTCGCGGTGCCGGAGGAGGACGTGGTATACATTTCCGCATCTTCTGGTTCCACCGGCACACCCACCGCATCGCCCTTTACGCAGCAGGACTTCGACGGCTGGATCGACTTTGAGGCACGCCTTTTCTATTCATCCGGCCTGCGCAAGTGTGACCGGTACTGCCACGCGCTCAACTTCTCGCTCTTTGTGGGCGGGCCATGCGTGCTAGGGGCACAACGCATAGGGGCGCTGAGCATCCATGCCGGCACACTGCCGTCAGAGCGGCTCATAAAGGTCCTCGAGCAGTTCAGGCCGTCGACCATCTGGACCACGCCGTCGTATGCATGGTACCTGGGAGAGACAGCTGAAAAAATGGGATTCGACCCCGCTGCGTCCTCGATCAAGCGCATCTTCGTGGCAGGTGAGCCAGGGGGTTCCATCGAAACTACCCGCAAGCGCATTGAGAATCTGTGGGATGCAGACCTCTTCGACTACTATGGCATTTCGGACATATTTGGGGCCTGTGCAGGGGAGTGCACCGAAAAGGCAGGGCTTCACGTTGCAGAGGACCACCTCCTCGTCGAGGTCATAGACCGTGAGACTGGCGAACAGGTCGCCGAGGGTGAGCGAGGGGAGATGTACCTCACCACGCTCAAGAAGAAGGCGAGGCCGCTTATCCGATTCAGGACGGGCGACATCGTATCGTACGAGGATGATAAATGCGCATGCGGCCGCACGCACATGCGCCTTACGGGCATACACGGGCGCGTCGACGATATGCTCATTATTAAGGGCGTCAATGTCATGCCGTCGGCTATCGAGGCATTGGTGCGCGCAAACAGCGCGCTAAGCGGTGAATACCGGCTTGTTGTCACCAGAGAGGATCACCTCGACGCGCTTACTGTAGAAACGGAGCACGTCAAGAGCTTTAAGGGCAATCTCGGTTCCCTGGAACGCCAGATACAGGCAGACATTAAGGCGGTATTGGGCATCTCGCCACGGGTCGTCGTCTACGACGAGGACACGCTGCCGCGGGCGACGCACAAGGCCACGCGCATCGTGGACCACCGCAAAGGTGTGTGGAAAGAGTAGTACGCCACCATGCTTTTTTTACAGGTAGTATGCATATTCGTTGTATTAACAATCCTATAGTCCTATTAGTTACCTTTAAATATTCTTAAATAGAATAATAGATGCCACGCACATTATTAATCCACGTTAAAAGGGAAATACCACGGAGGGCATGACTTGGCAGGCACCGTACGGACATATGATGACATCAATAAACGGATAAGGCAGGGCGACGCCGTCGTCGTTACCGCAGAGGAGCTCGTGAGGCTAGTGGCAGAAGACGGGGCGCACGCGGTCGCCGGTGAGGTGGATGCCGTCACGACAGCAACATTCTCCCCTATGTGCTCATCAGGGATCATCCTCAATGTCGGGCACAGCGACCCTCCGATCAGGATGCAGGATATCAAGCTCAACGATGTTCCCGCATATGGGGGCCTTGCCGCCGTGGACACGTATCTTGGGGCGACAAGCGTTTCGGCATCACACCCCGAATACGGCGGCGCACATGTCATCGAGGAGCTCCTCCGAGGCGGACAGGTCCACCTCGCCGCGACATCGCAGGGCACGGACTGCTATCCGCTGCGGGACATAAAGACCCGTATTTCGCTCTCAACAATCAATGAGGCGGTGCTGTTTAATCCCCGCAACGCATACCAGAACTACTCGGCAGCCATCAATACCTCTTCCCACGGCATCGACACGTACATGGGGACACTCCTCCCCAACAAGGGCAATGTCACCTACGCAACGTCGGGGCAGCTCAGCCCGCTCCTCAAGGACCCCACCTTCCGCTCCATCGGACTTGGTACGCGCATCTTCCTCGGCGGGGCGCAGGGGTACGTCGTCTGGCATGGCACGCAGCATGCCCCCTCGAAGAGAGAATACGGGGGAAAGACCATCATAGGGGGCGGGACGATTGCCACGATGGGCAATCTGAAGGAAATGTCTCCCGAGTACCTCCGTGCGGCATACTTTCCCGGATACGGCGTATCGATGTATGTCGGGATAGGGGTGCCGATACCGCTTCTTGATGAGAAAATGGCTGCGGCCGCTGCCGTCCCAGACTCACAGCTTTATACGCAGATAGTCGACTACAGCATACACCGCCGGGACCGCCCGGTACTTGGCACGGTAAGCTATGGGGAGCTGCGCAGCGGCAGCGTCACGGTGGAGGGAAAGGATGTCCCGACCTCCTCGCTCTCCAGCTATGCCAAGGCGCGCGAGATTGCCGAACGCCTGCGTGACGAAATGTCGGCTGGCAGATTCCTGCTGCAAAAACCGGTCTGGGGACTCCCCCCCGCGGGGGCCAGAAATACCTTGGAGATACGGTGATACTATGGAACGCAAAAAGTACATCCTCAGTTTCCCATCAACAATTGTCGAGGTGCCCATAACACATACGTTCGTGTCGCGATTCGGCCTGTGGACCAACATCCTGCGTGCCAAGATCGAGCCGAGCTCGGGGGGCAAGCTGGTCATCGAGCTCCGCGGGGAGCCCGGCATGATCAAAAGCGCCGTCCGCTATGCGAAGGAGGAAGGGGTGACCATCCGGCCGCTGGAGCACGATGTCGCCGTTTCGAGGGACCTGTGCATCGACTGCGGGGCGTGTGTCTCGATCTGCCCGGCACAGGCGCTGTTCCTCGACAAGGACACGTTCAAGCTCGTCTTTGACTCCGAGCGCTGCGTCGTATGCGGCTCGTGCGCACTGGTCTGCCCCGTTTCAGCCATACGGGTCGACTTCTAGGAGGAGGGATGGCACATGTGGCTGGCAGCATGGTAAGGCGGCAGAGGCGAGATGTGCCACGTGCCGTCGCAGGTACCGCAATTCATGCTATTACCACAAAAATATCCTATTTTTTTGGGTATTAGAAAACCTTTATATACACCAGTTCATAGCTTAAAACATATTTTTCATGGTGATTAGTAATGTCAGATGAATACAGGGCCAGAGACATCCAAGTACTTGAGGGGCTTGAGGCGGTACGCAAGCGCCCGTCCATGTACATCGGTTCCACCGATGTGAAGGGGCTCCACCACCTTATCTACGAAATCGTGGACAACAGTATCGACGAGGTGCTGGCGGGCGTCTGCACTGACATCTCCGTAATCATAAGAAAGGACAACACGGTCACCGTTATTGACAACGGGAGGGGGATACCCACCGACATGCATGAGACATACGGAAAGTCGGCACTGGAAATCGTCATGACCAAGCTCCATGCAGGGGGCAAGTTCAACAACAAGACGTACAAAGTATCAGGCGGTCTCCACGGAGTCGGCGTCTCCGTGGTCAATGCGCTGTCCGAATGGATGGAGGTCAAGGTCCGCAGGGAGGGCAAGGTATTCTTCCAGCGCTACGAGCGCGGCGTGCCTACCCATGACATAGAAGTCATAGGGACGACGGAAGAGATAGGCACCGAAGTGACGTTTATGGCGGACAGCACAATCTTTGAGACCACCGAGTTCGCGTATGACATCCTCGCAAACAGGCTCAGGGAAATGGCGTTCCTTAACAGCGGCGTCAACATCATACTCATTGACGAGCGGACTGCAAAGGAAAAGAACTTCAAGTACGAGGGGGGCATCGTCTCGTTTGTCGAAAAGCTCAACGCCAACAAGGAGGTGCTCCACGAACCGCCCATATTCCTTTCAAATGAGAAGGACGGAATCGGCGTGGAGATTGCGATGCAGTACAGCACCTCATATTCCGAGACCATTTACACGTTTGTCAACAGCATCAACACCGTGGAGGGCGGAACGCACCTCAGCGGATTCAAGGCCGCGCTTACCAGGTCGCTCAATGAATACGCGAGGCAGAACAACCTCGTTAAGGGCGGCTCGCTTTCAGGCGACGACGCAAGGGAGGGGCTTACCAGCGTTATCAAGGTGCAGATCCCTTCACCCCAGTTCGAGGGGCAGACGAAGACGAAGCTCGGAAACAGCGAGGTCAAGGGCATCGTGGAGTCCTTGGTGACGCAGGCGCTGGGGGAGTTCCTCGAGGAAAATCCATCAGTCGCGAAAAGGATTATCGAAAAGGCGGTCGTCGCATCGCAAGCGCGGGAGGCGGCACGCAAGGCGCGGGAGCTTACCCGCAGGAAAAGCGTGCTTGAGTCAACAACGCTTCCCGGAAAGCTTGCCGACTGCTCGGAAAAGGACCCGGCGCTCTCGGAGCTCTTCATCGTGGAGGGCGACTCCGCGGGAGGCTCCGCAAAGCAGGGGCGCGACCGGCACACCCAGGCAATCCTGCCCCTTCGGGGAAAGATCCTCAACGTCGAGAAGGCCAGGCTTGACAAGATTTTCAAGAACAGGGAGATCTTTGCGCTTATAACGGCTATCGGCGCCGGCATCGGCGAAGACTTCAACATCACCAAAGCCAGGTACCACAAGATCATTATTATGACCGATGCGGACGTTGACGGCGCGCACATTAGGACCCTGCTGCTTACCTTCTTCTTCAGGTACATGAAGGAGCTTATCGATGCGGGATACATCTACATCGCACAGCCGCCGCTCTACAAGATAAAGAAAGGCAAGCGATCCGAATATGTCTTTACCGACGAAGAAAAGAACACGCTGATCGAGGAGTTCGGGAAAGGGTATGAGATCCAGCGCTACAAGGGTCTTGGTGAGATGAATCCGGAACAGCTCTGGGAGACGACGATGCACCCAGAGCAGCGCCTCATCCTGAAGATAACCTCAGATGACGCCATTGCGGCCGACGAGATATTCACCATCCTGATGGGCGAAAAGGTTGAACCACGAAGAGAATTCATCCAGACCTATGCCTCATCGGTGAAAGTACTGGACATATAGGTTAGTATGGGCACAGGCGGCGTCAGAGATACATCTCGTCGTCCTGCTTTACTTCTTCCCCCCCCATTTTTATGACATAGTCTGCCGCGTTTTGCAGCGCGACGGAAAATCCGGGGTCCGCGCCGATGACAATGGTCTCTTTTCCATGCTCCTTTGCCTTTATGAGCACGGGGAGAAAATCGGCGTCCCGTGTTGCAAGCGCGATGGTATTGACAGTATCAGAATAGATTATCTCCATCGCCTCGACGCCAAGCCTGACATCGGTGTCCCCAGTAACGATGGTAACATCAAATCCCTGATTTGAGATGGCCTCGATAAGGCCCTGGGATGCAAACTGATTGAGGTATACCTTTGCTATGCGTATGTCACCGAGGTCGTCGAGGATCCTCCGTATGTCCTCAAGGTCTATTGAAAACTCCTTGCGAAGGATGTTCGGGCCGTCGACAAGCAATCCTATCTTTTTTTCCTCGCGCTTATCCTTGCGGTGCATTGACCCGACATACCGGGAAATGCCTTTGCCGGCTGTCTTGATATTTGTCAAAGTTGGCATAAAAACTCACCAATGTAATAAATATAATAGTAGTTTTATCACGTCAAAACCATAAAAATTTATCTAATGCCGAAAAACATCAACAGAAGGTGCACGCATTACACAAGCGCCCGTAAATGATATCGGAAAGCCGCTCGAGATTGACGACATCCTCCTTGTTGTACTGGATAAGCGTTTCGAGCGCATCGGCATCGCCGCGCCGGTGGTGGTGCCAAAGCCGAACCGCATCCCATCCGCTCAATCCGTCGGTGTCTTCCGACCTGCCGATGCCCATTTCCTTTTCTATCTTCTTGAGGCCGCCAGAAAGCCCTACGCGCTTTCCTGCGAAGCAGAGGTCGTAGTGTAGAGACGGCATTGTCACCCCAAACTCCCGCTTGAGCACGGGGACGTCAAATCCCCTGCCAAAAAACGTGATGAGCAGCTTCTTGCCGTCCAAGGCGGCGGCAAGCGACTCCACGGAGAGGTCATCGTCCCGGATAAGCACCGTGTAGTCCTCCCCGTCATAAATGCCTACAACGGTGGTCACGTCCTGTGCTGAGCTACCAGTGGTCTCGATGTCGAGATATGCCACTGAGTCTCTGAATGCCCCAAAAGCCCTCCAGTGTTCGCCCGAGGGAAGGCGATATGAGAAGAACAAGTCGTTCCTGCACGCCAGATTGGCCTTCGCCTTCGCCAGTTCCCGATCGTACACGCCCTTGCGGGCAGAGGATACCCGGGGCACTGAATCACAGGTGATGAAATCATCCCACGAGGTGATGCCCAACTGCCACATGGCGCGCTCGGTCCGCTCCCCGATGCCGTCGAGAATGATGAAACTCCGTGAAATCATACTATTCCCCATATTCACGGCCACTTAAAAGTGTTATGGGGATGTGGCAGGCAGAATCGCGCCCAGGGGTGCCGGTACAGCTCGCCAATCCGAACAATGGTGCCCCTGTCTTCCATGATGCGGCCGAGAACGCCGCATATCGTGCCCCAAGAGCTATGGGGGATTGCGCCCACAGCGCCATTTCGCACGCCCCCATGGTTGGGCCCGCCAATCTCCAGTACCATATCCTGCATAAGCTCCGGCAGGGAAGGCATGTTCCCGCCGGGGCACCACGCCTCGAAGATAGCTGCGTCAATAAGAAGCGATACGATGTCCGCGTGTCGCGAATACTCATGTGCCGCATTCTCAAACGACAGGGCTGCAATGAAATGCGCATAATCCACAAGGGTTTCTATGACCCGTGCCGCTTCGCGAGAAAATGCCACCGCGGGAAGTTCCCCAAGCTCATAGGGCTTGACGTTATAGGTATGCGAAAAAAGGGAAAATAGCCAATTGTAGCACGTGCTGTTGAGCAGCGCACAAAGCATCCTGGGCGAAAGACGCCCGGTTGCATATACGATGCGTACGCCGTTTGTTGGGACCGCCCCGCCGGGATGTAGGGCGAAGTGCAGCTTTTTTCGCTCCCCCCGATGCGCCATTTGGCGCCCTACAACAGCGTGGGAATCCCAAATAAACTCGCCCACAGTTGCCGAAGAGCCGTTGGATAGGCGCACAGGGCGCCGTGAAAGGGCGCCCCATCCGCAGACCCAACGCTTGGGCGTTGGATGTGGTGCAAGATCCACATGCCAGTCCTTGATATGGGTCGATGAAAAGGCCATCATCTCCGTGGGGTATGATACGAGATGGTCCTGCCCCAGCGTCTCGTCGATGACGCCTACCCGTGATGAGATATGGCCCCCAAGCCGCTCGAACGCATCGAGTGCGAACAGGATCCCGGCTTCGTGTTCGGGGTCCACATACCGGGGAATGCGGAGCAGCGCAGAACGGCCCATGACAGCGCCAAGCGGCAAGAGGTGTCCCACTCCCCCAAGCGCGATGTGCAGCGCAGCTTGCCCGTCCGGTGCAATGTACTCCACGGGGTGCCCCCGTGCCGCGGCGGAGCATGCAAAAACGGATACCTCGTAGTGCATGCCCGCACCGAAGAAGAGTCTCGAGTCCTCAAGCCCCAGGAATGCGAGATAAAAGCATTCGCGCGCAAGGAGCTTCTGCCGTATGTCGTAGCTGTCCCTGTCGCCCCACATCGTCGATGGGACCACAAATGAGATTATCGTCTCGCGGCCCGCAAGCGAAAGCGCCCGGAGCACAAAAAGCTTGTAGAGGTCTATATTGCCACGATACGATGGGAATGCGTTTTTGTATCTTTTGGAAAGCGACGCTTTCTCGGTGGCGCTGATGGGCAGATTCTTCACCTTGCCATACGGCGGATTCCCGATGATAATATCGAAATTTTCCACGCCGGCATCCCGCAAGAACACCTGCCACGCAAATGATTCCCCTTCTTCAGCGCCGATGCCGATTATTGGTGCCAGCACGGCATCCCCACACCGTATGCGCACCTCAAGCGCGTAGCTGCCAGGCGCTTTGCGCCTGCCAGAGCACGCCGCCCACAGTTCCAATCTGAGCCATGCTGCCCAGACCGCACGCTCATCTATGTCGACACCGTGCACATGATGCAGCAGGGATGCAACAGAAGGGGGCGCCCCGCCAAGCTTTCTTGCCACATCGCCTACGGCGCATGCACATGCCTCGAGAAAGTGGCCGCTCCCGCATGCGGGGTCGAGTATTGCCAATTCTTCCAGAGATTCGAGCGCAGCATGGCGCCACCGGACACTGCCCGCCTCGCATGCCTGTTCAAACGTAGGGTAGGCTTCCCCTGCAATGGCGTTTGCACGAAAGAGCGTATGCGCCTGCACGCATCGCATCGCCGTGTCCACAGCGAGTGCGCGTGGCGTATAAAAGATGCCGTTTCCCTTGCGATGGTCCACTGCCTGCAACTGCTCAAAAATAGTGCCGAACACGTATGTATCGATGGGTATGCCTAATGCATCCCATGATTCTAGGAGCGAGAGGATGCCGAGGGCGCCATCGGCCGAGTCCCCCTGGAACACCCCGGCGTCAACGCCGCCCGGTGCGCAGAGTGGGTGCAGGCCCTCGTACTCGCCACTGCCGGAACACACGGCCTCCCGCAGGGCATCGATGCACCCCTCATGCGCGCACGCCGGTAAAAAAGGCGCTGATGGCCCTGTTCCATGCATGCCGTTGCAGTGCAAGACGCCTGAGGCCACGATAAGCATGACGGCGTTTTGGGTAGGGATGCCCAGTGCTGTTTCCCCTGTTCCACGGAAAGAAGACAAAAAACGAAGTATGTCAGATGCCACATACCACCCCCCGTCATAACCTGCAAAGAGCCGCTGCCAGGCCACCGTATCGGCAGGGTCATCGAAAACGTCACGCAGTGCACGGGTTACGGGCGCCGGATTGTCCTGGCCCCGATTATACACGACAGCACGGCAGTGTCGCCCACCGCGCCCCCTACCCCCGCAAACCAGCATGCCCGTATGCACCCCTACGAAGTAGGTGCCGAACGCTGGTACATGGCAGGGAGCCTCTTCTTCGTTGCCGAGCATGACGACACGGACATCCCCTTTTGTGTAGCAGCAGCCGTTGCGGGTGAATCCTTTCTTGGCCAGTGAACGGGCAAGTGATTCCTGGGTAAATACCTGTTGCATCGGATCAAGTCCATATACGGGCTTTCGTACATTCTATTTCAACCTTTTGGTTTCTCAGGGGATACCAAAATCTGCAGGATGCGAAGGCGGGCCATGATGCATTTGCTGGCCGCAAATCGTAGGAAAAAGGCATGCCCATTCATCATAGGCATATGCGTACAAGCCCCTGGGTAATATTCATGCCATCATGCGGACGCCCCCGCAAAGTGCCACCATAATTGGCAATGTACAGATTGCCACTGCCAATGGATGGCGATTGGGGTACCATAATTTTACGACTGGGCAGGCTAGATGCCCCATCTGCAGCGGCGAAGTGCTGCTTGAAGGGGATAAATCCCCCGGGATGGCTGATTAGGCCTGCAAACACTCTGAACCCACATAGGATTGGGATACGGTATGCAAAAAAGCGATGGTGGGCCCGTCGAGATTTGAACTCAAGATCTTCGCCTTGTAAGGGCAACGTCATAACCAGCTAGACCACGGGCCCGTTTTCATCGTATCAATCTATTTCGTCTTTAAAAACCTTACGTCGCCTTCGGGAACACGCAAAAACCACCATGGAACCGGCAACAAATCCTACGACAAGATATGCCGCTGCGGCAATCCGGGATGAACCATGCGCCTTCCCGAGATACGTGAAGACGGGGGAGGAAGAGCCGTCCGACGACAGGTAGGTAAAGGCGTTGGCAACGCCGGCGGCATACTTGTAGTACAAGGTGGCCTGTACGCTGTTGCCCTCTTCGGAAAAGGCGTCGGCAAACTCATAGTATGACATGGAAAGCAGCGGCGTGATGCCTGCGGATATCTGGCGGTCTATAGCCTTTGCCGCCTGCCCACGGGAAAGCCCCATCCGTTCCTGCGCCCCCCCACCGCATGAGTAGAGCTCAATTGCGACAGATGAGAGCGTCCGGCTCTCCACGGCATTGTATAGCGCTGCGGCGTAATCTCCCCGTGCATACTCTTCCTGTGCCATGGCAAGGAGCTCAGCGGCATCGGTAAGAAGGTCACTTCCCCCTATCATTCGTGAAACATAGATGTAGATTAGATTGGCATCGTCGATAAGCGTGTTCGCATCGTACTGCAGCTCCCCGATGGCAATCCTGTTCCCCCCCGAATACCGCTCGGCGATATCAAGCCAAAGCGTGCTGGTACGAGCCCTCTCGGACGCGAGCGCTGCGGCGTACAGGGCTTTAGAGGGTTCCACCCACACCCGGTAGAGCTTGGCCTGCCCAAGGTGCTCCTGCGCCTCGAAGGCACGCTCCTGTGCAGCGGAGAAGGCATCAAGCATGGCGTATCCGTATATCTCCTGCGACAATGCCATGACATCCGACGTGACACCTGCTATCACCGACTCGGTGGCGCCAAGTATGTCATCCATGGTACGCTGCTGGTCTTCACTGGAAAAGTACTGCAGCGCATAGTCGACATAGGTATACAAGATGCGTGCCTGGAAAAGGAATGACATCGCCGTGTAGTACCTGCCCTGCCCAATGGCGCGCTCGGCATCCGCCAGCCGCTCGTTGGCGGATATCATGGATGTAGTAAGCTCCTGTGCGATATCCTCCGGGAGCAAGGCGTCATATAGGCCTGCAGCAAGCGATATCTGGTAGTGGGTAGTTGCGGCAAGCTCCGCATCGACATCGTCCGCAAAAAAGGACGTGTCCACTGCGATGTTTCCGGCATACGCATCGGCCTCATACTGGTAACCAGTAAACGCGTATACGGCATCGATGATATCCAGCACTTCCCGCACCTCCATGCCCCATTCTGCGGGGGCGTAAGACGTAAGGTCTATCTGCACCCCATCACGGGTGACAACAGCCTGGCCCATGGGCACGAGAAAGAGCGTGATGCCAAACTCGCTTGCGGCCTGGGCCTTTTCGTAGATGCCCCCCACGGGCCCGACCGTCCCGTCGGGATTGATCATGCCGGTCATCATGACATCTGGGTATACATCCCAGCCGTGGATGCTGGCGATTGTTGCAACGGTGAGGATGGCCCCAGCCGAGGGACCGCCGATAACCGGCGCGCTTGATATAATCGAATAGTAGAAGTTGTACTCGCGCATATCTATGCCCGTTACCGTCCGGGCAACGGCGGCGGCAAGCCGAGACGAGGCCTGGGTATCTATCTCGGAGAGGGGCCACGTCTCTACAAAGATGGATCCGTCACCCTCAGACACGCTCACCTTCATCTCACTGATAACGCCCACATTCTCCCCATCCTGGGTCGTGACGGCAGGGGCATAAACGGTCACCGTGTTGTCAAACGGTTGGGCGACAGCGCTAGGGACGGACAATGAGAGGATAACTAGAAAAATAAGGCTCAGGCGGGTGTACTTCATCATATCAGCTCACCCCCTGATATCCCTGTATACATAAAAATATTTTTGAGCTACTCACGGTAACAGGAAGGGGCCTTGCTGATTCCCAGTGCCCTGTCCGTCTCCCTGATGGCCGTGAACTTGTCTGGCTCCATCTCACACATGGCCTTGATGCAGTCGATGTTCTCGGGGACAACGATGGACTCCTGGTGCACGTTTGCCATGATATATGCAATGGGCCCGACAACATCGAGCGGCTCATCCCATATGAAGAGCTCCGGCATGTCGTACCTCAGTCTGAAGTCACGGTAGTACTCGGATATCTGCGCGGTGTCGGTGAATCCCTCGTTGCCCTTTTCGACGAGGATTCGCGGTGTTTCCGCGAGGAGCGAGACGATTGACTCCCTGTCCACCGAATCGGAAAGCGTCACCTTGAGCGTGTGTACGTGGGAAAGCGTGTGCGGGACGGCGACCGCCATGGAATAAATATCGATATGCGGCATGACCGTCTTGACATCAGGGCCGTGGTGCGATACGCCCATGACCGGCTTTACCGCGTTGATGGGGCCTTTCTTGGTCTCCTTGGGGTCCGCCGCGCGCCGAATAAGCGTGACAAAGACATTGTCAACGCCATACGCGCGGTCTAGGGTCGAGATAAGGCGCGAAAGGCCCGTTGTATTGCATGAAACGACCCTGCACTTATCCTTGCCCCATGCGGCATCGTAGTTAGCGAGTGAAGAGAACGAAAGTCTGGTAAGGTCGTGCTTTTCGCCGCCTTGGACTATTACCTTTGCACCGCATTTCTCATAGAGTGGCATATTGGAAGCCGCAACCTTTCCCGGTGTGGCGTCAACAATGATATCTGCTTCCCTGCAAAGGTCTTCCATGGTCCCCCTAACGTCGAATCCGCGGTCTACAAGGCCCTTGGAATCGCCACCGGCAACATAGACGGGAAATCCCCTGTCCTTTGCCGCATCAAGCTTACGGGCATACGAACGTGCCGTGACACCAATAATTTCCATTCCAGAAGAAGCCTTCACACCATCGGCAACTCTCCTGCCTATGGTGCCATAACCGACAATACCTACTTTTATGGTCATAAAATACCACCAATTACAATTTCCCATACGATATAAAAGCTTTATGGAGAAAACATTGGGGGGTATCGCCGCGCTGCGTGCAAGCACCCGCCCGCGGTGCAGCCCCGCGGGGGCACTGTTCGCTGGCATGCCTCGGAAATGTGGCCATATGCGCACGGATGCCGGCAAGCATCACAAAGGAAAAAGACTAATATATGAAAGTAATAATAGGGGATATGATGAACAAAGATGAGCTCGCCAGGATGATAGACCACACACTGCTTCACCCACATGCGACAAAAGACCAGCTGTCGCAGCTTGTCATTGAAGCAAGGCAGTACGGATTCGGCACCGTATGTGTCAATCCATATTGGGTCCCTTATGTAAAGGGGGAGATAGGTGGCGATGACATCAGCATAGCCAGCGTGGTAGGATTCCCCCTAGGGCAGTCCACATGGGGCGTCAAGGCCGCCGAAGCGGCCCGTGCCGCGAAAGACGGTGCCACGGAACTCGACATGGTCATCAACATCGGGGCGCTCAAATCCCAGCAGTTCGACCACGTGGAGCACGAGATACGCGCAGTGTGCGATACGGGCATTCCCGTCAAGGCCATCATAGAGGCCTGCTACCTCTTCCCGGAGGAAAAGGTCATGGCGTGCGAGCTGGCAAAGCGCGCCGGAGCCGCATTTATAAAAACATCCACCGGATTTGGGAGCTACGGCGCAACAGAGGACGATGTCAGGCTCATAAGGCGCACTGTGGGCAACAGAATGGGCGTCAAGGCAGCTGGGGGAATATCCTCATGGCAACATGCCAAATCCATGATAGCCGCAGGGGCATCACGAATCGGCGCGTCAAAAAGTATCCAGATAATGCAGGGGCATCATGCTCAAAGCTCTGTTGAGTAAATTCCCACCGCCTTGAGGAACATCTTCTTTATTGCCTCTCCCGCAAGATTTTTTAGTATTTCCTTGTCGTCTATCATTCCAAAGATGCCAAGCGGTATGCGGGCGCCGGCAGACGAGACATGCCCTCCAGCAGACCCGATTGAGTCAAATGCCTTTTCCAGGGCCTGCCCCAAATTAAGCTTTATGTCCTTGGTGCGCGCGGATATATAGAGCGCGTCGTTGAGGACGCCGAATACGAGCACGGTCATAACGCCCTCGAGGTTGAGCAGATAGTCTGCCGCCTGGGGAAGCGCATCCCTGTTTGATATATAACCCACATTAGACATCACATACCCCTGGACGATATCGCGGTCAAGCACCGCCTTTCCGATAACGTCAAGGACATCGGGGGAGATGGTAGGATTCTCTATCTTTGTGAGCATCTCGCGGTCTACGCTGTCCTGGAGCCAGGAAACGGCCTCGACATCCTCGGAGGAAATGCGCCTTCTGAAGTTGTTCGTGTCGGTCATTATCCCATACATGAGGGCCGTAGCAAGCTGGGGAGACGGGTCGACGCCAGAGTCGATGAGATACTGTACAAGAATGGACGAGACAGACCCGACACTCGGGCGGATATCCTCAACGCGGGGCGAGTAGTCCACGGTCTTTGGGTGGTGGTCAAGAATTATATCAGGCGCTATGTCGCTGGGGAGGATGCTGGTATTGGCATCAGAAGAGAGATCGACCAACGCCAAGCGATCATAGCCCCGTATAAGATAATTATTAAATTCATCAATATGGATAAGCTCTACGTCGAGCAAGTTGACAAATGCCTTGTTTTGCTGGTGGCCCACCTCCCCTCCGAACAGGATGTCGGCGCTCATGCCATTGTTGCCGGCCAGCAGCTTGAGCGCCATGGCGGAGGCTATGGCATCAGGGTCTGGATTGTCATGGACGATGATGCCGAGGCGCTCGCCCTTCTTAAACGCACGGGACAGGCGCTTTGTGCGCTCTATACGCTCCATGCGTGACAGCTGGCGCAGCATCACCTCCGCCATGGCGACCTGTGGAATCACCACGGCCCCCGCGCCCTGCGCCTTCATGGAATCCACATCCTTGACGTTGAATCCACGCACCAGGACGAATGCATACGGGTTGATAGACCGCACATGTGCCAGTATCTTGAGGTTGTCCTCACTGCCGGCAGTGGCGATTATGATAACATCAGCCTGCGTAATAGCCTGCTTAATAGAAGTGCTTTTTGAGAGATAATCCCCCCCTATAACACTGAATCCTTTCTCGCTTAGATCTTTTACACGCTTGGGATCGCGCTCTATGATGGCAAGATCCCCGCCCTTGTCGTGAATGCTTGCGGCGATGGCATATCCAACAACGCCGCAGCCTAATAACAAATACATTAATCCAACACCCACGAGCAATAGATGGCATAATTATAAAAATCTAACGATAGTCTTCTAGAAGTACCGAACAATGTATGCATTCGAATGGTAAAATTTAAAAAGGGTTGGTATAATGTTAGAACTAATCCATGGGGGAGTAACGTTGGAAGACGACTTATTTAAAGAGCTTGGAACATTGAAAAAGTCCCATCAGGAGCTAAGAGAGAATTGCGAAGCATTCAAAATAGAAATAGACGAGAACATCAAAAAGAGAGATGAAAACAACAAGCTTTTCAAAGAATTGCTTGGCCAGCTTAAGGAAGCCAAGGAAGAGCGAGACAAGGCGAATGAAAAGGTATCTGAATTTAAGGGCCTTCGCGACGAAAAGCGAAAAGTGCTGTCCGCACTCAAAGATGAGATGAAAGACATTAAGAAGGAATTCGGCGGAAATTCAGATTCATCTACTCCCAACCCCTTCCAACTCCAGAAACGTATTGATGAAATGGATTGGAAACTTGAAACGTCAGTTCTCCCATTGAAAGAAGAAAACAAGTTAATCACCCAG
>CAYSZY010000010.1:0-22118 GCA_964435645.1 uncultured Thermococci archaeon
CAACAATTATTTATATGCATTATAACCTGGCGCACGATGTAGCTGGCCTTGCTGTAGACATTTTTGCTGTGTGGCACCACTGCAAGAATTATGTCCCTTAAGCACGGCCTGCTGTGTCCGCGTGACAAACATCGAATGTGGTATGGATACAAGGCATAAATGCATGGCCCGAAAGGGTGCCTGCAGCGTGAATGGGCACTTTGTGTTCATAGTGTGAAACTTTATGTTCGATGGGACTTCACGTACAAAGCCACAATGTACGAAAACTTTATAAATTAAAAACAAAATTGCGATACAATCGCTTAATTTTGATAAAGAAAGCGAATTGAGATATATTTTTTAGGGGGGAGAGCAGTGGTAACATCAAGCACAGTGGATACGAAACCTAATTCTTATAGATATAGCCCTTTTTCTCTCATTACTCTACTGATTTTAGCGAGGAGGTACGAGAGGTACTGAAAATTACCGACTGGTACAAAGGTGAAAACATGAAAGAAAGCAGTGTTTTAGTTATTGGTGCAGGTATCACCGGCATTCAAGCTTCACTGGATCTTGCTGACAAGGGATTCACAGTGTATCTTGTTGAGAAATCTCCTTCTATCGGGGGAGCTATGGCAAAACTGGACAAGACGTTCCCAACGAACGATTGCTCCATGTGTACGCTTGCTCCAAAGATGGTTGAGACATCAAGACACCCCAACATTAAGTTGTACACATATTCTGAGGTCGTTGGTCTTGAGGGTCATGTGGGCAACTTCAAGGCAAAGATTCTAAAGAAGCCTCGATACGTCGATGAGGAAAAATGTACTGGATGTGGCGACTGTATCGTCAAGTGTCCCGTTGCCAAGAAAGGTGTAGAAAGCGAGTTCGACCATGGCATGGGAAGACGCGGCGCTATTTATATTCCGTTTGAACAGGCTTCACCGCTTGTGGCTACTATCGACCCTGACTCATGTCTCAGGTTCAAGACTGGCAAGTGTGGAATCTGCCAGAAGGCTTGTCTTGCTGATGCTATAGACTTTGAGCAGAAGGAGGTCATTGAAACTATCGGCGTTGGCGCCGTCATCGTTGCCACTGGCTATGATGTCCTTGAGCCTACTATGAGAACCGAGTATGGCTATGGGAAGTTCAAGAATGTCATCACCGCCATTCAGTTCGAGCGCCTTATGTCCGCTTCTGGGCCGACCCGTGGCCACATCACGAGGCTGTCTGACGGCGAGGAACCGAAAAAGATCGGATG
The DNA here is from genome assembly GCA_964435645.1 of uncultured Thermococci archaeon. Lineage (GTDB taxonomy): Archaea > Methanobacteriota_B > Thermococci > Methanofastidiosales > NM3 > JAHKLV01. The sequence goes on from CAYSZY010000010.1 coordinate 1,241, forward strand.
GATCCAGTGTGTCGGGTCCCGAAGCAGCAGGCTTGGCAACCCTTACTGTTCACGTGTGTGTTGCATGTACGCCACCAAGGAAGCCTTGGTGACAAAGGAACACAGCCCTCACATTGAACCTATTATATTCTATATGGATCTCCGGGCGTATGGAAAGGAGTTCGAGGAATACTACAACAAGGCCAGCGAAACCGGTGTGAAGTACATCCGCTCAAGGCCGGCTGAGGTCATCGAGTTGCCTAACGGCGATTTAACCCTACTGTATGAGGATACCTACACGGGCGAGGTCAAGGAAGAGACGGTCAATATGCTTGTTTTGTCTTCAGCAATCGTCCCATCCGAAAGCAACAAGGTCCTTTCCGAAGTCTTGGGAATTACGCTAGATGTAAATGGCTTTATGCAGGAAAAGGATATCATATCTAATCCGATGGAGTCATCCAAGCCAGGCGTCTTCCTCGCGGGCTGTATACAGTCCCCTAAGGATATCCCCGACTCTGTTGCACAGGGTTCCGCGGCAGCGGCCAGGGCCATGGACGTGCTCCCCAAACCTAAAAAGAAGGTCATCAAGGAAGTTGACGAAACGCCCGTTGCAGTGGACGAGGAACCACGAATCGGTGTCTTTGTATGCAAGTGCGGTAAGAACATCGCCGGATACATGGATGTTGAAGGCGTAAAGGACTACGCATTGTCACTACCTAATGTTGTGGCTGCTGACACCCTTATGTTCGCATGCTCTCAGGATGCACAAGGCAAGATAAAGAAAGCAATCGCGGATAACAACCTTAACAGGGTCGTCGTTGCCGCTTGTACGCCACGTACCCACGAGGGACTCTTCCAGGATACAATCCGCGAAGTGGGTCTCAACAAGTACCTCTTTGAAATGGCGAACATCCGAAATCAGTGCTCCTGGGTCCACTCAAACAACAATGAGTTGGCTACCCAAAAGGCGAAGGAGCTTGTGAGGATGTCTGTTGCCAAGTCACGTCTGCTCGAGGCACTTTCACAGGGCGAGATGGATGTCGAACCTTCGGCGTTTATCGTCGGCGGCGGCGTATCCGGTATGAGTGCGGCGCTTGCGCTCGCACAGGCGGGCATCAAGGTCTTCCTTGCAGAAAAGGAGGACAAGCTCGGCGGTATGCTCAACAATCTTACCACTCTTTACCCGAGCGACACTAATGCCCACAAGCTTGTAAAGGACCTTATCGGCCAGGTGGAGGCTGAGGAGTTCATCAAGGTCATGCTCAACACCAAGCCCGAGCGTATCGATGGGTACATCGGAAACTTCGAAGTCAAGGTATCTTCTGAAGAGGAGCCTTTCAAGGTCGGTACTGTTATTATAGCATCCGGCGCCGAGGAAATCGACCCGACTGGATTATATGGCTACGGCTCAAGCGACAAGATTATTACCCAGCTTCAGCTCGAAGACATGCTCAAGGCGGGCAAGATTCCAAAGGGTGTCAAAGAGGTCGTCATGATATCCTGCGTAGGTTCACGGGAAGACGAAGGTCGCACGTACTGCTGCCGCGTCGGTTGTGGTACCATGCTCAGGAATGCTAAGGCACTAAAGAAGGCTCACCCGGACCTTGATGTGTTCGTGCTCTTTAGGGACATGCGCTCATTCGGTAAGAATGAAGAGGAGTACTATGTCGATGTACAGGAAAACTATGGTGTCAAGTTCCTCCGCTACGAAAAGGCTGACAAGCCCCGTGTAACAGTGGATGGGAGCGATGTTACCCTTACCGTACACGACATGCTTCTAGGTGAAGAACTTGAGCTCAAGCCTGACATGGTCGTCCTTACGACGCCCGTAGAAGGGCACTGCAACAATGACATCGCACAGATGCTCAAAGTACCTACGTCCAAGAACGGCGGATTCTTCCTTGAGGCACACGCAAAGATACGGCCACTCGATTTTGCCTCCGATGGTGTTTTCGTATGCGGAAGCGCACACTCCCCCAAAGGGGTAGCGGATGCGCTTGCACAGGCTATCGGCGCAGCGTCGCGTGCAGCAGTGCCCATCTTTGAGGAGCAGGTCAAGGGAGAGGCAATTGTGAGCAATGTGGATCAGGAAAAGTGTATCGGGTGCGGTATCTGTGTCACGTTGTGTCCCTATGGTGCCATGAGGATTGAGGATGGAAAGTCCCAGTCAAACAAGGCGCTTTGCAAGGGATGCGGTACGTGCGCTTCTGCGTGCCCACAGTTTGCCATCAAGATGCCACACTTTACTGATGTGCAGATTACAGAGCAGATAAAAGCTGCTTGCGAGAATTCAGGGGGTGCCTAATCCATGGCTGATAACGAAACTTTTGAACCTAAGATTGTTGCATTTACCTGTAACTGGTGTTCATACGCAGGTGCAGATCTTGCTGGTACTTCACGGGTGCAGTATGCACCCAACATGCGTATAATCCGTGTGATGTGCTCCGGAAGGGTAGAACCAACATTTATTCTCGAAGCGCTTCAGAACGGTGCCGACGGTGTCTGTGTGCTTGGTTGCCACTTCGGCGACTGCCACTACATCAGCGGAAACTACGAGGCGGCCCGCAGGATGGAGCTTCTCAGGAAGCTTTTCAAGACTGTCGGTATCGATGAGAACCGCATTATGATCGAATGGGTATCTGCATCAGAAGGCGACCTATTCGGAAAGGTCGTCAACGAATTCACTGATAAGATACGGGAACTAGGGCCCCTTCCAGAGGACTATGGTGCTAAAATCTCCCTTGTGCGCGGTGCACTTGAGGGGGAACGGCTGAGGATTGTCCTCGGGTCGACGAAGCGCGCCTTTGAAGAGGGTGAGATAGAGGAAGAGCGCTACACCACGGCGATGTTCGAAATCGCACTTGAGGAAATCGAGCGTGTAAAAATGCTTAGGGCACTCAAGGAAAACGGCCCACAGACCGTCCCGGCATGGGCGGAATATGTGGGTGTTCCCAAGGACCGTATATGGCGCCACGTGCTTTCTCTTACCCAGAAGAATGTCATAGAGGTCGTCGGAGAGAAGGACCATTATATGATATACGACCAGAGGAGGGACTACTAATGGTCATCAAGGATGAAGAGATGGACTTGGATTTTTCCAAAAAGCTCGCAAAAGACATCGGTGACAGCTTCCAGAAGTGTTTCCAGTGCGGTACTTGCACTGCCCGGTGCCCGGCAGGAAATGTGTCCCAATACCGTGTGAGGAAGCTCATGCGTATGGCACAGCTCGGCCTTAAGGACAAGATTTTCGACTCCGATGAGATATGGAACTGCACAACGTGCTCCACATGCAAGATTCTTTGCCCATGGGGCGTCGATACGCTTTCCGTCATTCTCAGGCTTCGTGCCGAGGCTGTCAAGGCAGGGCACGAGAACAAGAAGCACGACCCGCTTGTAAAAAGCCTGCTTAGCTACGATAACCCATGGCTGCAACCCCGAAATGCCCGCCGAAAGTGGTACAAGGGGATTGATGTAGTTGATTTGTCAAAGAATCCTGGGGAGGCAGACGTCCTCTTTTATGTGGGGTGTACGGCAACATTCGACAAGCGGCTCTGGGGCATGACACGGGCTGTGGTCAAGGTGCTTAACAAGGCCGGTGTCAAGGTCGGCGTCCTCGGAAAGGAGGAAAAATGCTGCGGGGGTACCGTCCGCGGTATCGGGCACCCCGACATCTTCAGGGACCTTGCGACGCGAAACGTTGCAGACATCAACAAAGCAGGTGCTGGCACGGTCATATTCTCCTGCCCCGGGTGCCTCAACACCATCATGAATGCGTATAAAAAAGAAGAGATTGGCGAAATTAAGCCAAAGCTCGTGCATGTTGTAGAATATGTAGCCCAGCTTATAAAGGACGGTAAGCTCACGCTCGACAAGGATGTCAAGCGCGTGGTCACCTACCACGACCCATGCCACTTGGGAAAGCACTGTGAGGTCTACGATTCTCCGCGTGAGATTCTGGAGGCCATCCCTGGACTTGAGTTTAAGGAAATGGACTTTGTCAAGGCAAACTCCTGGTGCTGCGGCGCCGGCGGCGGCCTCAAGACCGCTTATCCGGACCGTGCAACGGAGCTTTCCTCCAACAGGCTTGAGCAGGCGGAAAAGACGGGCGCTGATACCATCACGAGCGCATGCTCGTTCTGTTACCAGAATCTGCTTGACGGCATAGTTGTCCGCAAGTCCAAGCTGGAAATGAAAGATATTATGGAAATCCTAGCGGAGGCGATTGAAGAATGAAACTTGGAGTATTCATCTGCTTTTGCGGTAACAACATCGGCGGGTACATAAACGTTCCCGAGCTCACCGATTATTTCAACTCCATCGATGATGATATCGTGGCATTCAACACCACGTTCCTGTGCTCAGAAATCGGTCAGGACCTTATCAAGGATAAGATTGAGGAGCTCGGCCTCGATGCTGTTGTCGTGGCTTCATGTTCGCCTAAGCACCACGGAGGTATCTTCGAGAACTGTGTTGGCGAAAAGATCAATAAGCACAGGTGGGAGTTTGCCAACATCCGTGAGCAGTGTGCATGGATGACACCAAACAAGAAAGACGCCACGGAGAAGGCAAAGTCTATTATCAGGGGTGCCATCGAGAAGGCGAAGCTTCTCGAGGACATCGGGTCGACCATGGTGCCTGTGACTAAGGACGTCCTCATCATCGGGGGCGGCATCACCGGTATGCACGCGGCGCTCGAGATGACGGACAAGAGATTCCATGTCCACATGGTCGAGAAGAAGGAGACAATCGGGGGAAACATGGTTCGATTCGACCGTGTATTCCCTACCGATGACTGTGCAATGTGTACCAGTTCCCCTATTCTCGCAGATATTGCGATGAATCCCCTCATCGACATCTACTCCCTTTCAGAGGTAGTTGAAGTGAAGGGGCGCCCGGGAGAGTACCGTGTCAAGATTGTCAAGAAGCCGCGCTATGTCGACGAGAAAAAGTGTACCGCATGCGGTGATTGTACATCACACTGCCCTGTTGAGGTATACAGTGAGTGGGATGAGGGAATGGGCCTTCGGGCAGCCATTTTCAAGCCGCTTGCACAGGCTGTTCCGCTCAAGAATAGGATAGAGCGGGGTTCCTGCATACGGTGCGGTACCTGTGAAAACGTCTGTAAGGCCGGCGCTGTCATGTATGATGACGAGGAGCGTGAGTTTGAGATTGTCGTTGGCGCAATCCTTGTCGCAACAGGGTACGAGCTTATCAATCTTGAGAACACCGAGTATCATCAGGAGCACCCCAATGTCATTACTGGTCTCCAGCTCGAACGACTTAAAGTACCATCAGGTCCAACGGCGGGTGAAATCCTGCGGCCATCGGACGGTAAGCTTGCAGAGCACCTCGTCTTTGTGCAGTGTGCAGGTTCACGTGACAGGCGATACAACTCGTACTGTTCAAAGATATGCTGCATGTATGCAACCAAGAACGCACGCCTCATCAAGTCTGAAGTCCCCAATATGAAGATTAGCATCTGCTACATCGACATGCGTACCGCAGGCCGTGGTTACGAGGAGTACTTCGACAAGGCACGTGAAATGGGCATCAACTATATTCGGGGAAATGTCTCCGAAATCGTTCCAGATGGAGAGGATCTCATCCTCAAGTTAGAAGACACGTTTACCAACGAGCCTATCGATGTCAGGTCCGACCTGGTCGTTTTGTCAAGCGGCCTTGTGCCGTCACAGGGTACTAGGGACATGTCAAGCATTATCCATATCGTTTCGGGGGCAGACAATTTCCTCGCCCCGGTACACGTCAAGATCGCACCCGTGGACACTGCAACAAAAGGCATCTATATCGCAGGTACTACCGAGTCTCCAAAGCCTATCCAGGAATGTATTGCCGATGCAGGCCTTGTTGCCTCACGAATTGCAACATTCCTCAAGGATCCGGAAATAGAGATTGAGCTTACCACGTCAAAGATCAACCCCGAGATATGTATCAAGTGCGGCACCTGCGCAGAAAACTGTGTGTATGACGCCATCGATACGACGGGCGAGTTCTATGAAGTGCTTGATGTTTCCTGCCAGGCATGTGGTAAGTGTTCCGTAACGTGTCCGACAAACGCCATCGACCTCTCCCTCTTCTCAGAGGATCAGATAATCAAGCAGGTCGATGGCATCCTCATGGAAGACCCCGATGCCATTATCGGATATTGCTGCTACCAGTGTGGGTACAACGCTGCAGACCTTGCCGGTACGGCAAAGTCATTCGTTGATCCGAGCGTAAAGGTCGTTTTGGTCCCGTGCTCCGGGAGGGTCACAATGCAGCATATGCTTTACCCCTTCTTCAAGGGGGCAAAGGGCGTATTCCTTGCAGCATGCCTTGAGGGCCAGTGCCACTACATTGACGGTAACTTCCAGGCCAAGGAGAAGGTTGCCCTTGCCAAGAAGGCGCTTGATGTCATGGGTGTTGGCGGATACAAGCTTAATCTGTTTAACATGTCTTCAGCAGAAGGTCCTAAGTTCGTGGCCGCTGCTAAGAGGATGGTGGAAATATGTCAGAAGTAGAAGAAGCTCAGAAAGCCCCGGCGGAGGCCGAGGCCCCCATTACGACCGAAGGATGCGAGATTGGTTCAGTCGTGGAATGCGCGACCTGCAAGCTGTGTGCTTCGGTCTGCCCCACCGAGCTCGACCTTGAGAAGGTCGTTCGCATAGCACGCTATGTCAAGGACAGCAAGGGCGAAGTGAAGGGTTCACACAGGGATGTCTTCAGGCTTGCCGACAAGCTCTCCGCCCGCGCTGACGCAGAAGGATGGATCAAGGGAATTGAGGAAGGGACAGACCTTGTTTTCTTCCCCGGCAACGCTGCCCTCTACGATATTATGCTACAGCGTGACACGAATTACAGCGGCACTTCCAAGGCGGCGGCTCTCGTCCTCAACAAGCTTGGGTTCAAACCGGAGATTGTCTATGGCTCATCCGGCCATGACCTTTACTATACCGGTGCCCTCGACGAGTTTGAGGTCCTTAAGCAGTTGATGATGCCAAAGCTCGAAGGAAAGCTGATCGTGACAGTCTGCGCAGAGGACTACCATATTCTCAAGAACGTGTTCGGGCTTGACGTGAAGGGATTCGAGGAATTTGTCATCGAGCAGAACCCGACGTTTACCAAGACGGACCTCAAGACCACGTACCACGACCCGTGCAGGTATGGCCGCTACAATAACTACTACGATGCTCCGCGCGAGCTTTTGGAAAAGACATCCGACTTCCGAGAGATGGAAAACATCCGCGAAGACGCCATTTGTTGCTCCGTTTCAGCATGGATGAACTGCAACAGGCATTCACGTGAAGTGCGGCGCGCACGGCTCGAGGAAGCAAAGTCCGTCGGTGCAGAATACCTTGTTACTGCATGCTCAAAGTGTAACATACACCTTGACTGTATCCACTTCGAAAAGGAGAACGAGGACGCCAAGGCGCTTGAGGACATCAAGATAATCGGCCTTGCGCAGGTTGTCGCCTACGCGATGGGCATCTTCGACCCCTTCAAGGAGGAAAAGGACTACGATGTCCCTGATACCGTTGGCGTGTTCCTTGAACCACTCAAGGTGGAGAAGAATCTCTTGAAGTACATTGACGATGAACTTCTCGATGAGGCATTCAAGTGTACAACCTGCGAGAACTGCACCGTAATATGCAAGACCGGACACCAGACACACCTCATGATGGAAGAGTTCCGAAAAGAGCTTGTTTCAAAGGGCCTCGGGCCCGAAGTGCACAAGAAGCTTGCCGCTGCCGTTGCCAAATATGGCAATCCATACGGTGAGGAGGATAGCTACGCAAAGCCGAAGAAGGGTGCCAAATATATCTACTACCCCGGGTGCACGGCTGCATACCGACAGCACGATGCGTTTGATGCTACCACAAAGATTCTCGACCTTGTCGGTATAGACTGGGAAATTCCGGATGGCCTCAAGTGCTGTGGTTCCGTTCTCATCAGGTCCGGCCACGACGCGTCGGATGTCATAAAGATAAATACGGAGATTCTTAAGGGCCGCCCCGTAATCTGTTCCTGTGCGGGATGCTACTCCACGCTCAAGAAGAACTATGAGGGCCTGGAAGTCTACCATATCTCTGACATCATCAAACAGAACATCGATAAGCTTCCACTAAAGGAGATCAAGAAGAAGGTCATGTACCACGACCCCTGCCACCTCGGAAGGAGATTTGACTACTATGACATACCTCGTGAGGTCATTCAGGCTATTCCCGGAATCGAGCTTATTCCGTTTGACCGGGAGAAGGAAAACGCCCAGTGCTGCGGTGCGGGCGGCGGTGTGAAGTCTGCCAAGAAAGACCTCGCAAACAACCTTGCCAAGAAGCGCATGGACGAGGCTGCGGAAAAGGGCGCCGACATGGTGGTCTCTACCTGCCCGTTCTGTGAGCTCAATCTTGGGCAGAACTCTGAAAAGGAAATCCCTGTGGTGGACATACTGAATCTCATTATAGAGTCTCTTGGGGGGGAATAGACATGAGTGAAGACATGTACGACAAGGAAAATTTCCAGAAAATACTGGAAGACAGCAATATCCTCAAGTGTGTCCAGTGTGGAAAGTGTACTGCAGGATGCCCCGCAGGCAGGCAGTCACGTATCCGCATACGGGAGCTTATCCACCTCGCACACGAGGGGCATGACCTTAAGGATGCGCCAGAGCTGTGGTATTGCACGACCTGCTATAACTGCCAGGAACGCTGCCCCAAGGGTGTCGATACCACCGAGGCCGTCATCTCCCTTCGGAACAGGGCTGTACGGAAGGGGGACCACAACTTCCCCGACGCGCACATCATCGCCATCAAGTCACTCCGTGACCAAGGTGATGGATTTCCCCTCTCCCCTGACGTGGAGAAGATTCGCTCCGTCATAGGATTGCCAAAGCGACCCAATGACCTTGCGCACGACGAGAAGGCACTTGAGGACTTCAAAAAGCTCATAGATGCGCTTGGAATCCTTGATTTAGTGGAAGGTGTTAAAAAATGAAGACTAAGTATTCGCTCTTCCCCGGCTGTATCGCCAAGAACATGTACCCATCGATCGAGAAATCAACGCGCATCGTGTTTGACAAGCTCGGCATCGAGCTGCTTGACCACAAGTACTCCTGCTGCCCTGCACCGGGTGTCTTTAGGGGATACGACCGAAACACGCACATGACCCTCGGTGTCCGCAACATCGTCATGGCCAGCCAGGACGATGTTGATGTCATGACTATCTGCAACGGGTGCTACGGTTCCATGTGGGAAGCAAACGAGATGTTCAGGAAGTCCACGCAGAATCAGGACTTCGTCAACGAGATGCTCGGAAAGATTGGGCTGTCATATGATGGCAAGACCGAAGTTACCCACTTCGTAGACATTCTCCACGAGAATCTTGATAAGGTGAAGGAAGCAAAGGAGTTAGACCTTGGCCTCCGTGTGGCTATTCATTACGGTTGCCACTACCTCCGGCCATCAGAAAAGCATCCTGATATCAACCCCGAACAGCCGCGCATCGTCGAGGAAATCGTCGAGGCTATCGGTTGCGAACCAGTTGATTTCAAGATGAGGTTGTCCTGTTGCGGTGCGGGCGGCGGTGTCTGGAGTGGTGCAGAGGACGTTGGCCTCAAGATTCTTGACGAAAAGCTCAAGAACATCGAGGACGTCAATGTGGACTGTATTGTCAACATATGCCCGTTTTGCCACCTGCAGCTTGACCAGGGCCAGGGAAAGCTCAAGAAGTATAAGATACCTGTGCTTCACCTCAGCGAGCTTGTTGGACTTGCGTTCGGCGTGCGCCCTAAGCACTTGGCAATGCACACCCACATGATATCCACCCGAGACGTGGAAAAGAAAGTTAAGAAGGCTAAGAAGGAATAGGTTTTCCTATCTCCTCTTTTTTTTTATTATTCTTCTATTTTTTTGACTTAATCCCCTTTTTCATCCTTTTTGCAATAAATATTTATGTATATTGGCAATACTATATGGGATGCGTATGAAAGGCAGATTATGGATGGGTATTATTGTACTTATTTTTATTTGCCTACTCATATCACCGTATGTCGCATGGATGCTCCAGGACTCGCGGGACCTCAACGTGCTTATCATGGACAATACCGTACCTGATACGAAGTATCGTGAGCACAAGGGGCTTATGTGGGCGCTCAACTACTACAAGTATGTACACACTGATGTGGGCACCTATACCATCGATGAAGACTACTTCGGATTCTTCCCGCTTCCCGACTACCAGTATGAGATAAGGCGGATGCCGGACGTTATCGTTGACACCGACCTCATCTACCTTGCAGATTCCTATGGCGTCTACACAGAGGAGTTTTACGGTGAAAATCTGGAAGGCCGGCGTTCGGAGCTTATTTACGGTGGCATGTACGAGGACGAGCTTCGGAAGGTGGAGGCTGCCGCACAGTCCGGAATACCTATTGTCGCTGAGTTCAATACATTCGGAAGCCCGACACACGGAGCTATGCGTGAACGCCTCTATGACCTGCTCCATGTTGAGTGGGAAGGGTGGATAGGGCGTTATTTTTTTGAGCTGACCGAAGGCGTCGAGGTACCTGTCTGGGTCATATGGAACTACGAGCAGCAGTATGGCGAGCTGTGGGAATACCATGGGCCTGGATTCGTGTTTGCTGATGAGAAAGACCAGATAGTGGTGCTGACCGTTCCCGACGAGGCTACGGCGGATGCATGCAGAATCCATTTCACTGAAGAAGGCGAGGAGTTCTTCGGCATGTCCCCCACGACACGTTATAATTACTGGTTCGATATCGTTACGCTGGATACATATGCACAGATGTATGCGGAATTCAAGCTTTCTCTCACCGAGGAAGGCCGTGCCGAGCTTGATTTGTTTGGAATACCATCCGTATTTCCGGCGGTTGTCTATCAGGAGTCCCCCACGTATTGGTCATTTTATTTTGCCGGTGACTTTGTGGATATCGATACCGTTCCGGGATTTTACAAGTTTTACGGGTATGACAGCATTAATCGGCTGCTCATTTCCGATCGGGGCGTCGATGAAAACAATGGATTTTTTTGGCACGTGTACGTCCCCATGATACGAAAAATACTTGAGTTTACTTTCCATAACAAAGCATAGTAGTCCGGCAGATACTATTCAGCATCACCCTCCAAATAGGTGTACCTATGGCACATACGTTGATACAAAAAAAGGATTTGATCCCCCCTTCAAAGAAGCGATACAATTTACATACCATAGGCCTTGTGGCTGGTGCGCTCCTTTTTGCTGTTCTTATAATCATCCCTCACCCCACTTCAATGGACCGGAGCGGTTACGACGTGCTCTCTTCACATCTGCCCGACGATGTGGCCACACTAATCGCGCAAGATTTTGGGGTTGTTAACGACGGGTCCTTTTCATCATTTTTATCATATGCGCAATCTGTAGATATAGCCTTTTCAAAAACATCGAGCAGTATCGCCCTCGTTAGGGGTGGCAGTGCCCCGTCCGGGTTTGAGTCCCCCATTACGCTCTACGATGCCATAAAGCGACAGGCAGACGCCCAAAAACTGGTATTGGCCCTTGCGTTGCTTATGGCCCTCTGGTGGATTACCGAGGCAGTCCCCGTTCCCGTGACTGCGATTCTCCCCATGATTTTTCTTCCGTTGCTTCAGGTAACCCATTACAAATATTCCTTGTTTCCTGGTTACTTTTCCGCTTTTTCGGAGTATGCAAATTATCTCATATTCCTCTTTTTGGGCGGATTTGTAATTGCAGCAGCAATGAGAAAATGGGGCCTTGACCAACGGATATCACTTCGAATCCTATCCATATTCGGAACGAAACCTTCCCGCATTATCCTTGGATTTATGGTGGCAACCGCATTTTTGTCCATGTGGATATCAAACACTGCAACAACTGCGCTCATGATGCCTGTAGCCCTGGCGGTGCTTACCCAGGCAAAGGTGCGCCCGGGGGAAAGTCGGTTCGGCCTTGCGCTTATGCTGTCTATTGCCTATGCGGCGTCGATAGGGGGAGTAGGGACTATTATAGGCACGCCGCCAAACGGCATTGCAGCGGGATTTATATCCCAGTTTTTGGGGAGGGAGATCTCCTTTGCGCAATGGTTCAAGATCGGATTTCCCCTTGTCATCATCATGCTCCCCATTGCTTGGAAGTATATTCTCTGGAGATCGCCCCCTGAAATAGATGAGATTGCAGGCGGGAAGACGATTATCTCAGATTCCCGCGCTTCCCTTGGGCCGCTTTCCATTGGTGAGCGCAACACGCTTGTGGTATTTGTCATTACTGCGCTAGCATGGGCAACGCGTACCTCTATATCCATAGACGGCACGACCCTGCTCCCCGGATGGTCCACATGGTTTGGCGGGGCATTGTCCTGGGCGCATGACAGCACGATTTCCATAGCGGCCATCCTTCTCCTCTTCATCCTTCCCGTCAACATCTCTAAAAACTCGTTTACCATGGATTGGAAAACTGCCGAGAAATATGTACCCTGGGGAACGCTGCTTCTGTTCGGCGGCGGGCTGACACTTGGAAAGGCAATAGCAAATACTGGTATGGCCTCTTGGATTGCATCATATCTTACGTCCCTTTCATCCGTGCCGACACTGGTGCTGCTGTTTTTCATTATCGCCTTTGCGGCAATGTTGTCCGAGATTACGTCGAACACTGCAACAACTTCTATGCTCATGCCAGTAATGTTTGCCCTGGGTGCCGCCATGGGCAAGGACCCTCTGGTGTTCATGGTGGCATCAGCAGTTGCAACATCAATGGTGTTTGCCCTGCCCGTTGCCACACCGCCCAACGCGATCGTATTTGGAACTGGTTACGTAAAAATAGATGAGATGGCCAGAACCGGTATTTTCCTTGACATAATAGGGATTGTCGTGTGGTCCCTGCTACTGTACTTTGTGATAGGCATTGGCCTTGGATTGGTGATTATTTAGGAAGGGCATCCTTGGTGATGCCTGTAATAATCTCTTTGTTGAAGTCAAAAAGGATGGCCTTTCTTCCACCCTGGGTGATTTTCATCACCTTGGAGTCGTCCACCGCCCCTATGACCGTGCAGGCCACAGATTCCTGTGCGAAAATCTCTTTGATATCCTGCGTATGCTGTTTGTAACATGTCAGTATGAATCCGAATCCAGGGTACATGCGCAGCCAGTCCGTAAGCACAATGCCTTCGGGGCGTGGGATGCTGTCTATTGATATGGTGGCGCCGGAACCAGATGTTTCCAGCAGCATGCCGATGGTGCCGAGTATGCCAGGATTGGAAACGTCCTTGCCTGCTGTGGCGAGATTCTTTTCGGCAATCTCTACAAGCCTGCCCAGCCGATTTACGACCTGTTCGGATGATTTCATGCTGGTGGAGTCCCAGTTGAGGAATCCGTCATGCTGTTCCCCTGTTATGTCTATGGCGAGTAGGATGTCCTGGCCGGCAATCGCATCAAATGACGTAATCACTGCCGAAGCCTCGCCGACTATGGATATGGAAAGTGTTTCAACAACCGTATCCGGGTGCAGGTGCCCCCCCACCATGGGGACCTTGAACTTTCTGCAACCTTGTGCTATCCCTTCAACTATTTTTGGGCAACTATCATTGGACTTTGTGGACATGACATTGGTAAGTGCAAGAGGGGTGCCCCCCATAGCGTATATGTCGTTGACGTTTGCGAGAACCGCGCAGTATCCTGCCCACACGGGGTCTTGCTCGGTGAGTTTTGACCAAATGCCATCAGCTGCAAAGAGGATGTATTTCCCATTGCATTTGAGTATGGCGCTGTCATCCCCAAATGATATCATCGTTTTTCCGAAGTTGTCCACCCCGGAAAAGCATGTTGTAAGTGCCGATATTGGATTTTTCCGTGTAACGCCTTCGTAGCTTCGTACACACCGGACTATTTCATCTAACACATGTTCACCAGCTTAATAGTTCATTTTTTCGAGAATTTCCTTTCGCATCCCGATAAATGCGTTATCGGTCCTATCACGGGGCCTCGGTATCGAAATATGCACCTCTTCCTTGACGCGGGTGGGGCGTTGTGAAAGGATGAGGATCCTGTCAGCAAGATATACCGCCTCATCTATATTGTGTGTTATAAATATAATGGTGTTATCCGTTTCTTCCCATACTTTGAGCAGCTCTTTTTGGAGCGCATTTCTTGTTTGTGCGTCTAGGGAAACGAACGGTTCGTCCATGAGCATGATATCGGGGTCGATTGCCAAGGCTCGAGCGATGGCCACACGTTTTTGCATGCCCCCCGAAAGTTCCTTGGGATATGTGCCTTCAAATCCTTTCAGATTCATGAGCTCTATTAGGTTTGTGACCCGCTCGGAAATCTCTTTCTCGTCCTTTTTCTGTATCTCTAATCCAAACGCTATGTTCCTGTATACTGTTCTCCATGGCAGGAGCCAATGGCTCTGAAAGACAAAGCCTATCTTTTTCGTATCTTGGGTGCCACTCCATGATATCTCACCTGATGTAGGTTCCTCAATTCCTGCCAGAATCCTGAGCATAGTAGTCTTGCCACACCCACTGGGACCGACAAAACAGACAAACTCACCGTCCTGTATCGTGAATTCCATGTCTTTTATGGCGGGCACTGTAACATTCTTGTCAGTGACAAATGTTTTGTTGAGATTGCGTACTGTGAGCTTTTCCATGTTATTCACCCTTTTGACTCTTTCCAGGAAAATTTGTGTGTCTCAACGTATTTGAACGTCCTGTCGATAATAAGCCCGATGACGCCGATATAGATAATACCAGAAATAATTATTGAGACCTGCCCCACAGTGTTCGCCTGCCAGATGAGGTATCCCAATCCCGAGGGGGCGATACCGGGCATCATCTCTGCTGCAACGAGGCACATCCATGCTATCCCCATTCCGATGCGCATTCCGGTGACCATATATGGGCCGCTGTGTGGTATGACAATCTTTCGTATGATGTCCCATTGGCTGGCGTTAAACGTCTTGGCTACCTCTATATGGCCTTCGTTAACATTTTTCACCCCTTCCACCGTATTGATGAGTATGGGGAAAAATGCGCCTATGAATATAATAAAGACCGCAGACCTCATCCCAAGCCCCATCCACGCAAGGATGAGCGGAATCCACGCAAGCGGTGGTATGGGGCGCAGTATTTCTATGGTGTAGTCAAAGAAATCCCCTAATCGCTCCCACCATCCCATAAGGATGCCTAGGGGCAGCGCAAGCGCACACGCTGCAAAAAATCCGAGCACAACACGCTTGAGCGAGCTGTACATATTATCTATGAGCGACCCTGTGCTTAGCAAGGTGTCGTTGGGGTGTATGATTATCGTTATTATCGAGTCCAATCGTGGAAGTTTCCATGGATTGTCAATGGATATGGCAATGAGTTCCCAACCGATAACCACGAGTATTGGAAGCAGTATTTTGGTTATTTTCCTGTTCATGTGCTCATCTTCCCTGCCGCCGCATTCCCTCGGTGCATTGTAGTAAGCTTGCAATACCCCCTTATAAAGATTATTCCATATTCACTATTGGGAAATATTTTTATCTAAAGGTATAAATATAGGAGCTAATTAATCCTTTACGGTGATAAAAATGACATATATGGATGTCCTCAATGCTATTTCCCATTCTCATGAGCGATTTATCGATGCACTCAAGTATGCCATATACACTGAGCAGCACATGTCAATTTCCAGCTTTGCAGAGTACTCCAGCATTCCCAAAAGCACACTCTACAAGATCATCGATGGAAATAGGGAGCCGACGCTCCGGGCAGTCCGTGATATCCTTCATTCTATTAAGCGATTGGAGGGTGTTACCGACCATCCATTCATCGCCGTTATCGCTGCCCGGTCAGTCCTTGAGACCTATCCTAAAAAGCGAATCGAGCTGAGCGGAACGTCGTACGATGTCCGCGAGTTTTCCGCCGTCACCATGGAGGATGCCATCCTTGCTGCGGTGACCGCGGACAGGGAAGGTGCGCTTGCCATTGTCTGTGCCCCCATCGTTTCACCTTCGATCGACCGGCTGGTAAAGATCCCTGTTGTAACGATGATGCCCAAGTTCGCGCTTGAGGAAGCTATTGTTCGTGCCGCCGAAAAGCTTTCGATCGAGTAGCTTTTGGCAATGCAGCAATCTGAAAAAAAATCGTATGCGCCAACCCCGCTATCGGGTTGGCGCTCGGCTATATGTTGTTATATTTCGTAGGATATTCCCGAGTCTTGGAGTGCTCGTTTTATCATTATGTCCTGAATCGAGCCTATCATGGGGTCTCCGATTTTTATGGTGGCACCTTGTGCATACTGGGCCTTTATCCATTCGACAAATCCGTCCCAGTCATCATACGGGGCGTCTTTGGCGACCACTACTCCCGAACCTTCCATCATAAGCGGACAGATTATCGAGAGGGGTGACCCCTTGTCGATAAAGAGGATTGCCGGCGGTGCGCCTGCAAGGCCGAAATCAACGCTTCCCTGGCTAAGGGCGCTCATCTGTGCGGAACCCCCCTGGAACTCAAGTGTTTCCACTTTGGCTACGCGAGATCCCCCCACCACAAGATAGTACGTTCCGCGCGGGCCGATGTTGATGGGTTCAAGATACAGATTGTATGTGTCCCTGAAGTATTCCCACTCGTATGCGGCAACATAGAGTGCCGCATCGTGGTCATCCGCTGCAAGGTATCCGAAATGCACTGTTGGCAGTGCCGACGGCACAATAGCATCCATATACCCCTTCGATTCAAGAAGGGCTATTGCATCCTCATACAGCGTGTCGTGAAGGAGGATTGATTCAATGGTATCATCGTCCTGCCCCTTGAGGATGCCATCAATCATGTTGATGTCCTCTATTGCATGGACAAATGTTACAAGGCCGCTAATCCAGTCCTGGGTGGGTTGTGTGGTAAACTTAATGGTGGGGATTGACGCCATCTCAACATCGTACGAGCTTACCGTCGTGTCGCCGTATGTAAGGGGTTCATTGCCAAAAATCCATTCGGCGCTGGCGTATGCTGCGATATCCGGATTTTCCTGGACATAGTCGCTTGCCACAATCATGAGCATGGTAAGATATGTTGCAAGGTCGTAGTTTTGCTCAACAAACGAGTCTTTCGCATGCACCACGCAGCAGGGGTGATCTGTCCACATGCCTTCCGGAGGAAGGTCTTTTGAGTATACAAGCACTTTCCCTATCTCTGCAACGTGTGCGATGGCGACGTTTGGTTGCCATGCGATGTATGCGTCAAGCTGCTTGTTTGCCAATGAAAGGGGCATGGTCCCGCAGCCCGACATATATACCAATTTGACGGTGGGCGTGTCCGTATCGTCCTCTCCGCCAATACAGCCCGTACTTAGCAGTGCCGCTAAGATGAGGCCAATTATTGCCATTCTTTTTGGATTCATTCCAACACCTCTTGTTAGTCGTTTGTATTTTGTATGTTGTCCCCGTCGTCCTTTTCAGGGCATTCCTCATCATAGTTGAGCAATGCGAGCACTTCTTTGCGTATGGCATTGAACTCAGGGGTGGTCCGGTCCCGGGGGCGCGGGAGTGCCACATCTACAATGGAATGTATCTGCCCCGGGCTTTTTGTCATCACGGCGACCCTGTCTGCAAGGAAGACCGCTTCGTCCACGTTATGGGTGATAAATATGATGGTGCTCTTGTTGTTTTGCCATACCCGTACCAGCTCGCACTGCAGTGTATTTCTCGTCTGGGCGTCGAGGGCCACAAAGGGTTCGTCCATGAGCAGCACGTCGGGCTTGTAGACCATGGCGCGAGCGATGCCTACCCTCTGTTTCATACCGCCTGAAAGGGTATGGGGGTATGCGTCCTCGAATTCCTTGAGCCCTACATGCCCAATATATCTGCGGGCGCGCTCAAGCGCCTGTACCGTGGGGACACCCTGCGCCTCAAGGCCGAAGGACACGTTCCTGAGCACCGTTCTCCAAGGGTAGAGCGCGAAGTCCTGAAAGACAAAACCCCTGTCGGGGCCCGGTTCGGTAACTTCCTTGCCGTTAAGGAGTATCCTGCCACTGCTTGGCGTGTCAAAGCCCGCAATCATGTTGAGCATCGTTGACTTGCCACATCCAGAAGGCCCCACGACAACAAGAAATTCCTTGTCACCCACGGTGAACGTAAGGTCATTTACCGCAACGACCATCCTTGCGTCACTCTGAAACTCCTTGGTAACATGCTCAAATCGTATCTTCGCATCAGGTGATTGTTCCATGTTATTACCTCTCCGATACCATGCCCCACACGACAACGGTCTTTCGTTCTATGTATGAAATAATGATTTTGTCCATGATAAATCCTCCCATGGCGATGACGACAAGCCCGACGAACATGACATCGACTGCGTAGAATGTGCGTGCCGCATAGATCATGTGGCCTATGCCCCATGTGCCTGATGCCAGCATCTCTGCACCCACAAGGGCGCCCCATGAGTACCCAATGGCCAGGCGCAGGCCCGGAATTATCGAGCGCAGCGAGCCGGGGAGCAGGATGTTGCGGAATATGAACCAGCGGCGGGCGCCTGAAATGGACGCAGCCTGCATGTATCGCTCGCTGATGCCCTGGATGCCGTTGACCGTCCCGTATGTAACGGGAAAAAAGCATGCCAGAAAAATGGCTATGATGACTGTCGTTGAGCCTATCCCCACGGTAATGAGCAGTGCTGGCACAAGCGCTATCGTTGGGATTGTGATGAGGATGCTTATGAGCGGTGAAAACATCTGGCGTGCCGATTTGCTGCTTCCGATGAGGATGCCTACTGCCATGCCGACCAGTATGCCAAACCCAAGCCCGATGACAAGGCGCGTGAGGCTGGCGTAAATGTGCCGCAACAGTATCCTGTCGGTGGTTGCGAGATCCCATATGGTGCGCATGACGTCCGTGGGTGCGGGCAGCAGTGTGGTATTTATGACACCGGTCGTCGCCACTATCTGCCATACCGCGACAAAAGCGGCATGGGGGAGCAGTGCAGCGCCCCATCTGCGTTGTGCCGATGCCCTGGCCATCATGACCCCTCCCTGACCATGCCCCACTTGACCACCGTGCGCTTTTCTATCTGCTGCAGGACGAGGTGCTCCATGCCGTAATAGACGATAATGAGGACAACGATTCCGCCATAGATGACATCCGGTTGCAGGTAGTCCCTGGCATCGAAAATCATGTAACCCAGCCCCCATAGGCTCGATGCTATCATCTCCACTGCTATAATCGTGCGCCATCCCTTGGCAAATCCAAGCTTGATGCCGGTAAAGATGTATGCCGCGGCACCCGGGATCAGGATCTTGGAAAGGATGTTCCTGTCCTTTACCCCCATAATCTGTGCGGCCCGTATAAGCTTGTCGTCAACGCTCCTCACACCCGTTGCCGTATTGTAGAATATGGGGAAAAAGGTTACAAGCGTCGCAACGGCGATGATTGAGGGGGTGCCGAATCCGAACCAGATGAGGAACAGCGGCGCCCAGGCAATTCCCGGTATGGGCATGACAAAGGTCACGATGGGATCGATGAACTGGTAAATCGCCTTGCGCCTGCCTGCAATTGCCCCCATCATGATTCCGGTGGCAAGTGCAATGAAAAAGGATATGGCGAGCGCATACAGGCTGTATGCGGTGTGGTAGAGAAGGAGTGGGTAACCCGATGCAGTTTGGCGTGTCATGAGCGTACGAAGCGCCGCTGCGACATCGGTTGGCGATGACAGCAGTATGTTGATGCTACCCGTCCTGGCTAGCACCTCCCATACGGCCAGGAGCACGAGTATGGGAATGAGCGCCAACGCTATGCCCCGTACCCTCGTATCCCTCTGCCCCATTATTGCACACTCACTCGTATGATACGCCCATGCTGTCAAGCAGCGCCTGGGCTTCCTCGACCAGTGACGTATCCCATACTATGGGGGGAATATCATTAATCTTTCCCTCATCGAAGAGGAATTGCGCTGTTTCGTTGATTGAGGCAATGATTTCTTCGTCAAATGCTATGGTAAAATCAATACGCTCAAATATGGTCATAAACGCCTCAGTGGACACTTTAATGCCCCTGTTCGCAGCGGACCGGGTTGCTATCTCTGCAGCCTTTTCCGGATTGAGCCGTATAAGCTCCGCCTTGTATATCTGTGCGGCGAGGAATCTTACAATCTCGTCCCGGTGGGACTCGATAAAGCCTGCTGTCGTGTGGATGGACACCGGGACAAGCGAGACATCGCCGTATGTCCTCATGACCTTTCCGACACCTTGGGCCTCCGCAATGCCCGGTATGGGCTCCCATGCGGTAAATGCCGCTATCTGGCCGCCTTCGAGCGCTGCGGTCATGTCCTCAATCTTCATGTTGACCCAGTTATAGTCTTCCCACTCGTACCCTTCGCTCCCGAAATATTTTCTGAGGACCGATTCGGCACCCGTCCCGAGCCTTATGGCAACTGTCTTGCCGACGAGGTCTTCCCATGAGATTATGGTGGAATTGATGGGAACGATGGTGGTATACCTGTTGCCCCTCTGCGTCGTGCCGATGATGACTGCATCATCCGGTATGGCGTTAAAGAGCGCGATGGTCTTGCTGTCGGCTCCGACGTTGATGTCAACCCTTCCTGCGATAAGCGCTTCGTTGCCTTCCGCACCGGAGCTGAAGAGAGTATGGTCCACGGCCACGCCGAACATGTCCCATATGGTCTTGTCACCGTCAAGGACGAATTCTTCTGGGTAGTATTGCCCTCCGTAGCGAATATCCGCATCCTCCCCTCCGGAAGAGATGCATCCCGATGCCGCTACGCATGCTATGGCAAGCATGATGCCCAAGGTCAGGGTAGGTATCTTATGCATGGAATCAACACCATTGTATGGAATAGCTGATAGCATCGTCTATATAAATATTTTCCTATTAGTATACAATATTTATCTAATATTATAAT
>CAYSZY010000011.1:0-21658 GCA_964435645.1 uncultured Thermococci archaeon
ATTTCAATTACAACGTAATAACCTTTCAATATTCTACAAAAAGATATAATTCATTTTAATCATCGATAAAAAAAGAAAATATAGTTTGGAATTATTGATGTCAATATGGCGTCAATAATAGGAAAAAGAAGAAATATAACTATATAAATAAATGTGAATCAGTCTTCTTCGACTACGATTGCTTCTGCGGGGCAGTCCATCTCGCATAGCCTGCATGCAGTGCAGTCGTCCACACGGACGGCCTTTGCAATCTCGTCTACCATATCAAATACTTCCGACGGGCATGAATCGATACAGACCCCGCACCCTGTACAACTCTCTTCATCTACTATTACTTTTGGCATAAGTAACACCACTCTTCACCATTGGATACGTGTATAAAAATCTTTAGGTATATATTAAAATCATATCGTTATATTTATTTGAATATATCGATATTTTGTTATTTCCGTATGGATGAAAGACCTCCATAGTCAGGATTTTTAAGGCATCGTTGACAATTTACCTTGGCACCCATAGGTCCACAGTATTCTGTCAAGACCGCTCAGTACCACCGCGTTTTATCAACGGGGCGGTAATCCATGATAATTCCGGCCCTGTGGCTACATCCGCACAGCCACTCGTCACGACGTATCTTGCACGGGCGCATTCATCGTGGGCAGCACTTGTACGGCGCCCCATGCTGACCTTTTGGATGAGCAGTTCGCAGCGCTTGATACCATCCAGGTATTGATTAAACAGGCCACTAGCATCGCAAATCCCATTTAGGCAATTGGGTTGTAGCAGCAGGCGGAGGTCCTGATGGCGACAGCACAATAAATAAACATTTCATGGCAGGACATTCGTCCTGCCACTACTTTTTTTCCTTAAAAACCGCTTATAGCCCCTTTATGATCATTCGTTGCTGAATTACGCGGGTGGCCACAAGGAACACCACAGATATGCAGCAGAGCGCAAAGATGCCTATGAGGGGGGAAAAGGATGATTCCCCCACCATGGTGCCATTGCACGCATCCACAAGGTACGTCAGCGGTGAGAGGTACGATACGGCTAGGCGAATGCCAGCTAATTCTGAAAGCGGGACAAAGATGCCGCTCACAAATATGAGTGGGAATCTGACTAGGCTTGAGATCATCATTATGTTCGATGGCGATCCGGACGATGGCGAAGCGAGAAGCACACCAAGCGATGCAAAGCACACGCTTCCTGCCAGTACCACCCCCACAAACGCCAGAGGCGATGAAACCGTTATGCCGAGGGCTATAATGCCGATACCGAAAATGATAGCAGATATGCCGAGCCCAAACACCGCACTTGCCGCCATGTCGCCAAGTATTATTGTTGAAACCGTTACAGGGTAGGAGAGGAGCCGCTCATATGTGCGGGCCTGTTTTTCCCATGGCGTTATGAGCGGCCCAACCGATGAAGCCGTAAAGAATATCGTCATGGCGAGGAATCCCGGAAAGAACTCCACGATGTCTATAGCCCTGCCGATATAGAATGATATGAACATAAAGAGTGGGAACAGCAGACCAAATATCAGCACGGGCGCCTTCCGGTAGTATATGCGCATGTCCTTGTCCGCCGTAACAAGCGCACCACGTATAATAAGCTTTGTATTCATTATATTCCCTCCGTAAGCGCCACAAAGGCATCCTCAAGGCTTGGCCCCATCGTAACGAGCGACAGTATGCAGACTCCAGCCTCCGTGGACAAGGATACGATGGACCGTACCGTCGCATCAGGGTTGTCAGTGGTACAGACCAGTCGTGCCCCCTGGTGCGTAATGGATAGTGCATAGACGGGGGTATAGGCACACAGGTCGATCTCGCCGCTAAAGATGGCTTCTACTGACTGGGTCTTTTCAAATGCGCACCTGAGCGTATCGGGCCGGTCCAGCGCGACGATGGAGCCCTTGTTGATGATGCACACTCGGTCGCACAGCATGTTCGCTTCCTCTATGTTGTGCGTCGTTAGAAAAATAGTACACCCCCGGTTGTTCATACGGCGTACGGTTTCTGTAATAAGCCTCCTGCTTTGCACATCCAGGCCCACTGTGGGTTCGTCCATAAAGAGTAGCGATGGGTTATGGACGATGGCACAGGCGATGCTGACCCGCTGGCGCATGCCTTTTGAAAAAGTGCGAACAAGGTCGTTTCTGCGGTCGTAAATACCCAGGCTTGTGAAGATGTCCTTTGACCGTTGCCGTATGGCGTTCTTCCCCATGCCGTAGAATCTCCCGGTAAGCTCGATGTTCTGCTGTGCGGTGAGGTCTACGTAAATCGTGCCGACTTCGGGTATTACTCCCATCCCCATCTTGGCTTCGATGCACGAATCATTGAGGTTCATGCCGTCAATGATCACCTGTCCGGTATCTGGGGGGAGTATTCCGGTAAGCATTCGCACTGTTGTGGTCTTTCCAGCCCCATTGGGCCCTAAAAATCCGAATATTTCTCCCTTCTCGACTTCAAAACTAACGTCTTTCACCGCGATTTGTGCCCCAAACGTTTTGCTCAGGTGGCTGGCTGAAAGCGCTATATTGGAAGAATAGCCTTTAGGATGACTCATATTACTATTTTGTCTGTTACCTTTAATAAAGTAACAGTATCCAATCACATACCTGAAAAAAAGTTGCTGGTGCCACCATCGCATGGCAGCATAATTACAATAAAAAAAGGAATTAAAAAAGAAAAGCCTAGGCACCGCTCATAGCGTTGACTATCTCGTCCTTTGAGATAAGCCCAATGATGTTGTCCTCGTAGTTGAGCACGGGCATTGCTGAGAAGTTGTTTGCGATGAGCTTCTCCCTCACGCTGTCGAGCGAGTCCTCGAGCCTCGCAGCCATGATATCCCTGGTCATGATGGCGTCGACCGTAAACTCCTTGAGCCTATTTTCCATATATTTCCCAGGGGTCTTTTCCCTAAACTCGTTGAGTCCGAAGACGATGTCCTGGATGGTGACAATGCCAAGGAGCTCTCCGTTTTCCCACACTGGAAGTGCATGGTGATTGTTGTCAAGCAGTAGCCTGCGTGCGTGTATGACCCGGTCTTCTGGCCGTAGGATATCAAACTTTGTGTTGAGCGCCTCGGAAACGTACCCCTCTACCGTATAGTGCTTGAGCATGTCCGTCTTAGTTATGATCTTGAGGTTTTCCCCCAGCACGGGCATGCCTGAAAACGCCTCTTTCTTGAATATTTTAAGTACTGTTCCCATCGGTGTGGTTTCCTCAAGGCACATCGGATCCTGGGTCATGCATGAGGATACATGAAACGACGACGTCCTGAAGTTGAGGCTTCGGGAGGATCCAATCTTTTCAACAATATCGCGCTCAGTGATGATGCCCACCAGTTCCCTTTCCTCAAGGACGGGGAGACGAGCGATATTATGCTTTCTCATCATTTCTATGGCATAAGACAACCTCCTGTCCTTGTCTATGGCCACTGCCTTGTTTGCGATTTCCTTTAGCTCACCTTTCAATGGTATTCCTCCTTAGTTATGTTGCGTAAGATGTCACGTTCTGTAATGACGCCTACGAGCTCCTTGCTATCCATGACCGGCAGGAATCCTATTGCGCTCTGCTTCATTTGTCCCACTGCTTTTCCTAGGTCCTCGCTGGGGGATATGATTACTGGATCGCGCTTGACGATATCAGATATCCGCACGGAAAGCGCTTCCTCCACCTTGTGGGTCTTCATGCGCTCGAGCATCTGGGAGGATCCAAAAAATTCGATGATATCAAACGTGGAGATGACTCCGATAAGCTCGTTATCCGATATCACGGGGAGCCTTCTCCTGTAACTGTTAATCATCGTGCGTGCCGTGTCCTTGATGGTCGTTCCGGGCGTCAGGGCGATGATTTCAGTTGTCATCACATCGCCAACAGTTATGCCGGACCATATGCCCGCGATGTTGTACACGAAATCCTCTTCCTCTACCATACCAACGACATGATCCTGGCTGTCAAGAATAGGAAAACCACCAACATTCTGTTCCATGAGCATTTTTATCGTCTTTCCCACCGAGTTCGTATCCCGTATGGTAAGGACGTTGGAATCCATGATGAGCCGTACCGACTCGTTGATTGCTGCAAGGAAGTTCCCCCCGTGGCGCTTGGTTATTATGTTGTACTTTTCCCCGCCACCCAGAAAGTCAACGATATCCCGTGACGTGACGATGCCCTGGATCATATTTGACCCCGGATGCACGATCGGCAGCCTTCGTACTTGGTAGTCGACCATTGTCTCAGCAACGCTCTTGATGGTAATAGATGGCGGAAGGGATACGAGCCCCCTTCGTGCTATTTTCATTATCTCTCTTTCTCGCTCCGCTATTCGTGAGCCAAATTCTACTGACCCTCTGTCGCGTCTCCCGTAATAGTTTCCTTTCATCGTGAATCCTCCAACAGCAGTTTGAGCACATCCATCTTTCCGACAATTCCCTCAAGCTCATGCCCTTCGTTGACGATGGGTATTCTCGATATGTCGTACTTTATGATGTGCTCTACGAATGTGGCGACGGTGTCGTTGCGTGACAGCACCACAGGGTTCCTGTTCATGACCTTCTCAATCTTTGGTGGATTTGACCTGGCATTGCACGCGTCTAGCGCCACGCGAATGGATCCTGTATTAAGCAGGTCTTTTTTTGAGACATATCCCACGAGCTTGAAAAACTTGTTATTCCTCGAAGCGGTGCTCTTGACAATGGGAACCCCCGAATAGCTGATCTCCTCCATGGTATTCCATAGCTTGACAATTGTGTCGTCTGATTCGAGGAATATGGGGAACTGCCTCATGACATCCCCGAGGGCCATCTTTGAAACGTGCTCGTTTTCCAGGGTGAGGATGACGAGGATTTCCGACACGCCAACATATCCTATCGGCATGTCATCATCAAAAACAGGTATGATGTACGTATTGTACTTGAGCAGCTTTTGGGCCACATGCAGGATTGTGTCTTCGGGCGTCGTCTGGTACAGGGGTTGCTTGGCGATGTCCTGTGCCGTAAGCGTGGATTTCCCCCCTATGACCTGTAGGCCGGTAGTCCGGTCTATTAACCCCCTAAACACGTTGTCTTTCATCACAAAAAGTACTTTATTATTTCTCAGAAGTTGCCTAGTTTTTGTGGCAAGATCATTGTTGTCCACATAGTAGGCAGGTTTAACAATACCCCGTATTTTCAAAACAGTTCCCCCATATTTATAATATATTATTCCTCCAGGAGTTGGTCCTTGCAACTGTCGCAGACGTATTTTCCTTCGACAGAGTTGAGGCTAGGAAAGTAATTTCCGCAAAATTCGCAGAATCCACCGCTTTCAACCGGTTGCTGAATCTCAGTGCACTCAAATAGCTCTGGTGCCACTGCCAGTATGTCAAATGATGTCACAACGCCTATCGCTTTCTCGCGTTCAGTGACGATAAGCCGCCTTATCTTGGATTCCGATATTGTTTCCCAAGCCCGCTTCACATCCGCATTTTTTTCGATTGTCGCAACAGGGGCGGTCATTATCGACTTAAGCGTTACCGTTTCTGGATTCATGCCAGCGGTGAGGACCTTGGTCATAACATCGCGTTCCGTAACAATGCCTTCCGGATAATCGTCAGAACTGACAAGCACATAATCTGAATTTTTTTCCTGCATTTTCTTGATGGCTGTCATAAGCGATTGGTCGGGCTTCATAATAAGAATGTCAATGTTCATTATGTCCTCAATCAGAAGATTGGTCATTAGTCCACCATGCAAACTAGAGCGTATTTCTATTTATACTTTCCCCTTTCATCAGAATACAATGTATTCTATGCCCATGATGAGGAGAAACGACCATGCTATCACGGCATAGTACAGCTGCCGATTCCATGCCATGATCTTTTTTCCGTCTAGGGGCTGAATCGGCAAGAGATTAAAGAATCCCAAGTACCCGTTGATGGTGGCCAGCGCTGCAAAGATCGCCCCCCCTTGAACACAGAACACGAGCAGCGATGCTGTTGCGACAACGAGATTGAGCGCGGGGCCAGCCAGCGATATCTTTCCGTTTGCCTCGGTGGAGATGGCGTATCCGAATATGTACACGGCGCCGGGGGCGGCGAATATGATCTGGCCTTGGGAGATGACAGCGATGAGTATCGCAAGCAGCAAACCCTCCTTCCATAAGCGGAATTCTGCAAAGTAGTTATTCTTCGCTGCTACGTACTTGTGCGCAAGCTCGTGGCACACAAATGCCGTTCCCACCGCAAGAAAGCTAATGGGGAGTATTTCAAGGGAGAGCCTCGAAAGGATGACGGAAAGCACCACCCATGCCAGCGCGAGCTCTTTTATCTCCTGTCTTGAAAAGGCCATCTTCATACGAATCAGCATCCGAAATTTCTTCCAATTCCTTTCGTATGCTATAAATCCTTTTTGCATATGCCGCTTGCGTGCACAAGGCATTTATGCTATCGCGGGGATGGGGTAGTGGTGATACCATACCCTTGATTATACTCGAAGGACCACAAATTGACGTGGAAAAAAAGCGCCAGCTTGTAAAAGAGCTTACCGACGTTGCGGTACGTATATACGGGATTCCCCATATTATTACCGTAATACATGAAAACGCCACCGAAAACGTGGCCGACTGCGGAGAGCTTATCTGTGACAAAAAGAGGTAACGTCTGTCGCTTATTTTAGGGGCATAGTATTCCCCTTCCAATTCTTACCAAAAGCTTTTTATATCGTAATAAATTCACATTTTATTAACTTAACTTTTTATTATCATGTGAGGTACCCTTATGAAAAAGAAATCCAGCAAGGACCATATTAAGGAGCTCGAGGAGACGGTGGCGTCCCTTAATACCGCTTGTGGGGAACATATGGCGGCTTTAGCGGAAAAGGATGTGCTTATTGACGAATACCTGAATGCAGCAAAGATGGTGCAGGCGGACTTTGAGAATTACAAAAAGCGATCCATAAGGGATACACAGCGCCAGGTGTCGTTTGCTAAGGAGGGCATTTTGATTTCCATACTCGAAATTAAGGACAACTTCGAGCGAGCGCTGTCCCTTGCAGAGGGGCAGGACGTACCCAAGGATTTCCTCAGGGGCGTGGAAATGATCAATGCGCAGGTATCCAAGCTGCTTAGCAGCGAGAACGTACTCCCCATCGAATGTGTTGGAAAGGAGTTTGACCCGTATTTCCATGAGGCGCTCTTTATGGATGACAGCACCGGTGGGTGCGTTGATGTTGTATGCGAGGAATTCCAGAAAGGGTATATATTCAATGACAAGGTAATCCGTCATTCTAAGGTTAAGGTCAAAAAACAGGATTCAATTCAGGAAGGTGAATAGAATGGGCAAAGTGTTAGGTATTGATTTGGGAACAACAAACTCATGTATGGCTATTGTGGAAGGTGGAAAGGCGACCGTTATCCCCAACATAGAGGGTGAGCGGACGACACCATCCGTCGTCGCATTCAAGGGCACTGAGCGATTGGTTGGGTCAATGGCAAAGCGCCAGGCTGTGACCAATCCGGATGGGACCGTCAGTTCCGTCAAGCGTTTTATCGGCACTGACAGGAAAGTGACAGTGCAGGGAAAGGACTACACGCCACAGGAGATATCTGCTATGATTCTCTCCAAGCTTCGGAGCGATGCGGAAAACTACCTTGGCGAAAAAATTACCGATGCGGTCATTACTGTACCTGCATACTTCAACGACTCACAGCGACAGGCTACAAAGGACGCCGGGACCATCGCCGGCCTTAACGTCCTTCGTATCATTAACGAACCCACCGCATCGTCACTCGCGTACGGCCTCGACAAGGCGGACCAGACCGTGCTCGTCTACGATCTCGGCGGAGGGACATTCGATGTATCCATCCTCGAGATGGGCGACGGAATTTTTGAGGTCAAGTCCACGGCAGGTGACACTCACCTCGGCGGTGACGACTGGAACGAGCGAATTGTCGACTGGGTAGTTGACGCGTTCAAAAAGGATTCAGGAATCGACATCAGGTCGGACAAGGCCGCGCTCCAGCGTGTAGCAGATGCGGCGGAAAAGGCGAAAATCGAGCTTTCGACCATGATGGAGACCCCGATAAGCCTTCCCTTTATCGCCATGGCTGCAGACGGTCCGAAAAACCTTGAGATGACCATAAGCCGTGCAAAGCTCGAGAGCCTCACTGAGGATCTCCTTGAGCGTACGCTCGGGCCTATAAGGCGGTCTATGTCAGACGCCAAAATAGAGGCCGAAAAGATTGACAAGATTCTTCTTGTTGGCGGCCAGACCAGGGCGCCTGCGGTCAAGGATCTTATTAAAAAGTATTTTGCCAAGGAGCCCTACAAGAACATCAATCCTGATGAGTGTGTCGCCATGGGTGCCGCGATACAGGGCGGCGTCCTTGCGGGTGAGGTAAAGGACGTCCTCCTCCTCGACGTCACACCCCTTTCGCTGGGCATCGAGACACTTGGGGGTGTCCTCACACGACTTATTGACAGGAACACCACCATACCCACTAAGAAGTCGCAGGTCTTCTCAACGGCCGCCGACAATCAGACATCGGTGGAAATCCATGTCTTGCAGGGCGAGCGCCAGATGGCTTCGGACAACATGTCCCTTGGCAAGTTCCAGCTTGTGGGCATACCACCCGCGCCACGTGGAATACCGCAAATCGAGGTCACTTTTAACATCGATGCAAATGGCATACTCAACGTAAACGCGAAGGACATGGGCACCGGCAAGGAACAGGCAATCACTATCAAGTCCACCTCTGGCCTCGGGGACGAAGATATTGACAAGATGGTGCAGGATTCAGAAAAGTACGCCGAAGAGGACAAGAAGCGAAAGGAGCTTATCGATGCCCGAAACACCGCCGACAATCTCATCTACTCAACCGAGAAGACGCTCAAAGAGCTTGGCGACAAAGTTGAAGAGGCCAAGAAGGAAGAAATAGCCAAAAAAGTTGAGACAGTCCGAGAGGCCTTGGCATCCGAAGATGCTGAAACAATAAAGAAAGCTTCGGAAGAGCTGACAAACGCGCTCTATGAGGTATCTGCCCAGCTGTACCAACAGGCGCAGCAGGACCAGGCGGCCCAGGGCGATGCAGCATCACAGCCAGACGATGATGTCGTAGACGCCGACTACACCGTGGTCGACGAAGACGAAGACAAGCAGTGATACATGAGCAATACAGAACCGCCAAGGTGAGCATGTGAGTGACAAGCAGGACTACTATGAACTACTCGGAGTAGGCAGGAGCGCCAGTGACGACGAAATCAAGAAGGCATACCGCACGCTAGCGCGAAAATACCATCCAGACCTCAATCCTGAAAACAAGGAAGAGGCAGAGGAGAAGTTCAAGAACGTCTCCGAGGCCTATGAAATCCTAATGGACAAGGACAAGCGTGCGCGGTACGACCAGTTCGGCCATGAAGGCGTCAATCAGAACGGGAGCGGGTTCCAGTGGTCCGACTTTACCCACTATTCGGATATCGAGGACATATTCGGCGGCCTTGGTGGGTCTATTTTTGATATGTTCTTCGGCGGCGGCAGGTCCAGCAGGAGGCGGGGCCCCCAGAAGGGCAGCGACCTCCGCTATGACATGTCACTTTCTCTTGTCGACGCGTTTAAGGGTATGGGAAAGACCCTTACTCTCGAAAAGAGCATCATATGCGATGAATGCGGTGGCACCCGCGCAAAGAAGGGCACCTCGCCCCGAACATGCCCCCAGTGCCACGGTACTGGCCAGGTCCAAGCGGTGCGCAATACGCCGTTTGGCCAGTTTGCATCCGTTGCCGCTTGCAACATGTGCTATGGTTCGGGGCAGTTCATCGACGAACCGTGCCCCAAGTGCCGCGGCAAGGGCAGTGTGCGTGGAAAACGAAAAATCTCCGTCAAAATACCAGCCGGCATCGACGATGGATCGCATATCCGCGTTGGTGGCGAAGGAAATCCAAGCGCATCTGGCGGTCCACCTGGCGATCTTTACGTCGTCGTGCATGTGGAGCAGGATGCCCGGTTCTACCGCGAAGGCACGGAAATTGTTGTCGACCAGCAAATCTCATTTCCCCAGGCTGCGCTCGGGGACGAGGTGATGGTCGAGACTATTGATGGTAAGGTTAAGATGAAGATTCCCGCAGGCACGCAGCATGGCGCAGTCTTGCGGCTTAAAGGCAAGGGAATGCCGGATATGCGTACCGGCAGGCGTGGGGACCAGCATGTTCGCGTGCTTCTATCGATACCAAAAAAGCTTACCAACGAGCAGCGCTCTCTTATCGAGCAGCTTGCAACGGCCTTTGGCACCGACGTGTCATCAGGAACAAAAAAATCCAAGAAAAAGAAGAAGGGGATTTTCGAAAGCCTGGGCATCTGACTGACTGCCCTCATGCCTTTTCTTTGAGCGAGGCACAAAACGTCACGAGTTCCCGTGGCGAGAAAAAGGACTGTGCCCCCCTCTCTTTTAGCAACGCTATCCCCTTTGTGGCAGCTTTGCCTTCCGTGAAGTCGCGCTCTTCCATGCACAGCGGCTCATACAGTACCACCGGTATGCCCTTCGCCTGGGCGGCAAGCGCCACGTCTATATTGGGAAGATTGCCTGATCCCACCTTGAAGTCGGAGAGGACGACAACGTCTGCCGCAGCAGCCAGGGCACACGCCTTTGCAAGCGTCTCCTCAGACACGGGCGAGAACGGGGATTCCACAGCCACATTGCAGATTCCCAGCATCTTTGCCGTTTCGTGGTCCGAGTCGAGAATGTTGATTGCACCAAGGCTCATGTTGCACTGGGCGTGTGAGAGCAGGTGCATAATCTGTGTCGCGGTCCCGCCTCCGCCGATGACGTGCACCTTGAATATGGCCGAGTTGTCGCATGTTCTCACTGACGAGATCGGTATCACAAACGCTGCTTCTGACAAGGGGTGGCGCTGGACAATGACATCTACGCCGTAGACCTCCTTGATAAGGTCTGAGCGCAGGACGTCCTGGGGCGGCCCCATGGCCCGTATGGTGCCGTTATTGATGAGAATAAGCGTGTCAAAGTACTTTGCAGCAAGATTGAGGTCGTGGAATGCCGCTATGACGGTGAGATTGCGCCCCTTGGCAAGGGCGTGGATTGTGGAGAGCACCTCTATCTGGTGGGTAATATCCAAATTCGAGGTGGGTTCATCGAGGAGAAGCACCTTGGGCTCCTGCGCAAGGGCACGGGCTATTATCGCCCGCTGCCGTTCCCCCCCGCTTATGTTGGTTATAAGCTTGTCGCGAAGGTGCCATATGTTTGTCGCATCCATGACGGACCTGACAATATCAAAATCCGCAAGCGTCTCATGGCGCTCAATATGTGGTGAGCGCCCCATCATGACAATTTCCTCCACCGTAAACGCAAATGTTGTCTCAAATGTTTGGGGAATGACCGCCATCCGCTTTGCAAGGTCCTTTGCCGAAATGTCCTCAAGTAGCTCGTTGTCGAGGCGGATGACGCCCCCGTTGGGCGACAGCGCCTTGCTTAGGGTTTTCAGAAGTGTTGTCTTTCCCGATCCATTCGGCCCGAGCAGCGCTATCATCTGGCCCTGCTCCGCGGTAAACGAGATGTTTTTTAGCACGTCCTTCTCGCTGTATCCTGTCCGTACGTCGCTTGCTGTCAGTCCCATGGTGTTCACCTAGCATATGCTTTTTTTTCTTTTGATAAGAAGGTACGCAAAAAACGGGCCTCCAAAAAATGCGGTAATAATGCCAACGGGAAGCTCTGTTGGGCTAAATATCGTCCGTGCCACGGTATCGGCAAAGATGAGGAATATCGCACCGAACAGTGCGGAGGTCGGTATGAGGATGCGATGGTCCGGCCCGACGACGATGCGCATGATATGCGGTATTACCAGCCCGACGAATCCGATGAGGCCGCTTACCGACACCGCAAATGCCGTAATGAGCGACGAAGCGGTAAGGAGGATCCTCTTTTCCCGTTCCACCTCAACACCTAGGTGCTGGGCGGTCTCGTCCCCCATGAGGAGGAGATTGAGCGTGCGCGCCTTGAGCGCGATTATTGCGATGCCGATGATAATAAACACTACAATGGCGGCAACGTCATCCCATGTCGAGGACCACAACCCGCCCATTGTCCAGTAGACCATCTGGTGGAGCTTGTCCCCTGCGACATACATCATAAATGAAGACATGGCCGAAAGAAATGCGCCGATGGCGATGCCTGCCAAAAGCAGGGTTTCTATATGGATCTTTCGCCCTATCCTAGCGATGTTGTAGACTAGGAAGGTGACGGCAAGTGACCCTATGAACGCATATATCGAGATGGTGGACAATCCAAAGACCGATACTGAAAGTCCGGTAAGGATGGCAAGATTGGCCCCGAATGCCGCACCTGAGGACACGCCGATGATATAGGGATCCGCCATGGGATTCTTAAAAAGCGCCTGATACGTAACACCCGCAACAGCCAATGCGGCACCGATAAGGAGTGCCAGCAGTATCCGGGGAAGGCGAATCCGAAAGAAGATAATCTCGCTGCTGTCTTTCCACGTTGCTGTTATGCTGTCGCCTAGCACGGGAATCTTATGGCCTATCATCCTGATGATGTCGGCAATTGATATGTTTGCAGTACCAATGACTGCGGAGAGTGCTATCGAAAAGAAGAGCGCTACAGCAAGGCCGGTGATTATTGCCGTCCAACGTCTATATTTTTTTGCGAGAGAAGAATCCACCTGGTACACCTGCTTATCGATATGGTAAAAAAGAATAATAAAAAGGCATGCTCAGGAATAGAGCATGCCGTATACTTCTTCCAGTGCAACGACGATGCGCGGGCCGGCACGGAGTATGGTGTCACCATCTGTAAGATCAAAGACGTTACCGGTCTGCACGGCCGTCAATGCAGCAAAGGTCTCGTCCCCCATGAGCTGTTCCCGGGTAACGCCGCTGGACCCGTGTGGCGCAAGTATTATTATATCCGGGTCGATGGTGATAAGCGTTTCCATGTCGTACATGGGCCATGACGATTCACTATCTCCCGCTACATTGATGCCGCCAGCCATTTCTATGACTGCATCGATAAAGGTGCCTGCCCCTGCGCTCATGAGCGGATCGTTCCAGAGCATATAAAACGCCGTCTTTTGCATGTCGACATCCGCTGCCGCGTCGGAGACATCCGCTATTGTTGCTATCATGTCGGATACGAGCTCCCCTGTTTCTTGTTTCATGCCAACGACCTCTCCTACGGTGCGTATATTATCAAGAATCATGGTAACATCGGTGGGTTTGAACAGCACTACGGGAATGCCTGCCAGCGCAAGCTGGTCGCGCACTTCCTCATGACCTGCTGTACCAAACACCACATCAGGCTCAAGCTCTATGATGCGCTCGATATTGACCGTGCTAAATCCGCCCACATTCTCAACGGCAACGGCCGCTTCGGGATAGTTGCAGTATTCGGTGTCGCCAACAACCAGGCCGCCTGCGCCTATCGCAAAGAGAATTTCAGTGTTTGACGGAGCAATGGACACAACAATTTCTGCCGGTGCGTCAAAGGTGAACGTTTCTCCAGTGTCATCGGTGACCATAATGGTCGACGGCATGAATCCGTAGACTTCCTCGAGCGCATCGACGATGCGCGGACTGGGGCGCAGGATGGTGTCCGCATTTGATAGCTCAAAGACGTTGCCGTCTTCAATGGCGTTTATAGTGGCCCATGCGGGATCATCCATAAGCGCTTCTGCCGATATTCCGCTTCCGCCGTTCGGAGCGAGAATAATGACATCTGGGTCTGCAACAATAATGGACTCCATATCCATCACTGGCCATGAGGAGTCTGCCCCGACAGCTATGTTAACGCCACCGGCGCCATCAATGACCTCGTTGATAAAGGTCCCGGGGCCCGCCGTCGTGACAGGGTCGTTCCATATCAGGTAGAGCACGACTTTCCTGTCGGTGTCTGCTGCGGTCTGCGTAAGTACCGAATCGATTCTCGCCTCAAGGTCTGCAACAAGCGCTTCTGCTGCGTCCTGGGCCCCAACGATGTCGCCAATAATCGTGATGTCGTGCATGACAACGTCAAAGTCCACGCCCATTGTCATAAAGAAAGGTATGCCTGCCTGTACAAGCTGGTCAGCGACGTCTTCTTGCCCCGCTTCCCCGAACACCACATCAGGCTCAAGCTCTATGATGCGCTCGATATTGACCGTGCTAAATCCGCCGACGTTTTCAACGGCGATGGCCGCTTCGGGATAGTTGCAGAACTCAGTGACGCCCACGACCATGTCGCCCGCACCGATGGCAAACAGTATCTCAGTATTTGCCGGTGAAAGCGATACGACGGTTTCCACTGTACCCTCGATGGTTATGGTTCGTCCTGTATCGTCAGTATAGTCCCCTAATTGCTCCTCGTTCCCCGTAATGCATCCAGAGAATCCCATTGCAGCAATCAGAATTATAGTAAAAATCGCTAGTAGTTGCTTATTCATATCATCACTATGGATGGATTATCCATGCATAATATAAATCTTTTCATCTCTTTCTTGACGCATAGAGTATCAGGGCACAGGCAAGGTCTGCTGGCGTGTTGATGTTAAGCAGCTCATCGGGCCTGTCGATGACAAGGTTGCACTGTGTCAGGGAGGGGGCGTCTATGGCATCAGCGTCTATGATGTTCACACCGACGGCCACCATGCGTACCCCCCCAACGTCAAACGGCGGCGTGCTGCGGGAGATGCACGAGGAGGCAGGAAGCAGAACGCACAGAGACTGGGCGCCAGACTCGGTGTATGCCGTAATTGCCGTGCGGATGGTGCCCGCGGAAATAAGCGGCACGTCAGCAGCAATTACGAGTACCGGGCCGGACAGCCCAGCGGTACGCATCGCGTCCTTCATATCCGGGTGGTATCCTGCTCCGGGCGTGCTGCAAAGTTCCACACGGTTGTCCATTGATGCAACATGCCTGTAGGTCGCGGGCGCGTTTTGCGAGCATGCAACGACAATCCGTTGTATGTCCTCAACCTCCCGTATGGCTGTGGCAACGTGCGTTACCAGTGGGGTTCCGCCAAGCAGGACAAGTGACTTTTCACATAGCGTGCCCATCCGTTTGCCATTTCCTCCTGCCATGATGAGCGCGTGCACTATGGTGCGCCTCCCCTGGATGTGATGATGTCGGTAATGGCGCATAGCGCAATATCCCCGAATGATATGCCCCTCTGCGTGTCCAGTGAGCGTATTTTCGACGGGCAAACGTCAAGCAGCGACTCTGAAATCAATGCCATATGACCCGCAAAAGCCTTTATATCGCCTGCAAAAGCCGGATCGTCCTGCCCCGACACGAGCGATACGAGCACCACATGCTCATGTGCTTTGAGCGTAATGCGGTCCACGGCGCATGTGTCTATGCCGCGCTCCTGCAGCCTGCGCCGTACATCGCGGCCTGCCGGTGTGCCGTTATGTGTCGAAAGGCAGCGCAGTACTGCAGAGAATACGGCCCGCCCGATCATTTTGCCGACAGTAGTCGCCGTTGATGCGTAGCGGTATGGCTCCCCGCCCCCGCCTACCATGCATACTGCCACGGAGTCTGTGGTCGTTCCGGTCGCAATGCCACCGGCATTGGTGCTTCGGATATCCAGCATGCGAAACGCGAGTGCCTTTGCTTCGGTAACGGTAATAAGTGCATTGGCAAGCGCCGCATCGGTCATGGCATGATCAACAACAACGATTATATTGACCGTTCCGGCACACCATATGGGCGCTTCTTCTCCTGGTGTTGCTGCATTGGACGTGCCTGCCGTTACCACAGTTAGCACCTCACCGTCTCGAACGAAGGCCGCCTTGCCGACATCTGCCGCCGTCATCATGCCGATGGGTTTAGTTGCCCCCCGTCGCCTGGAAGCCTCAATAATATCCTTTGAGGGGTCGTCGCTTATGTACCCCGCGGGGACGGTCATGTTGATAAGATGCCTCGTGTGATGGTATCCGCCGTGTGTTATCGCAGATGAGAGCCCAGTCAGCTCTTTTTCAGATGCCACAACAAGGATGTGGTCCTCTATTGTTATGGTAAGCCAGGATATGCCGGTATCTATGTTATTCATGGTCACACCACCAGTACGGGGAGCGGCAATGCAGCAATCGCAATGCTGCACAAGACCGCATGCACTACTGACGTGGCATTTAGTAAGTGGCATGCCCTGTCAACGTGCTCTGGGGCCAGGGGCACCGTAGGATCGCCCAAGGTGTAATGCCCCGCCTTGGTGAGCCTGACCCCGAGGAGCCCTGCGTACAGCGCCATGGTGTGCCCTGCGTTTGGGCTTGACGTTGCGCTCCGGTCCCTCCGCCATATTGCAACACCCCTTTTTACATTCATCCGAAGCATGCACGCCGCAATAATCGTCTCCATGACAGCGAGGCGTGCAGGCAGGTAATTGAGCACATCGTCAAGGCGTGCTGCCGGCATGCCGAAGTGCTGGTATCGCTCCGAACGATACCCTACCCTTGAATCAGCGGTGTTTATCGCCCTGTACCCCAGGCACCCATATACCCCCGCCACTACGGCATAAAACAAGGGGGAAATGACCCCGTCAACGACCGATTCACCGACACATTCCACAGTGGCGGAAAGAATACCCTCCCTGTCGAGTCCCCCTGTGGGGCGTGATACGATGTAGGATACCTGCGTTCTTGCCGCACCCATGTCACCCTTTCGAACATATGCCGTGACGGCGTGGGCCTCGCTGTTCATCGCCCGGATGGCAAATGATGTTTTGATGCAATAGGTCATAATCAGTGCCACGGCAATCATCCCATACGCTGAATGCCCGATGCACCTGTAGGCCAGGCGTATGGCAACGGGGTACAGTGACGCGCATATGCAGAGCACGATAATAAGCATCAGCCCGCCTACAACCTTCCGAATGCGGCTGCTACCAACATTGAGCCGCGGCTCAAGGAATGAGATGACGCTGCCAAATGCCAGTACGGGGTGCGTACGGAGCGGTCGTTCACCTATAGCGGCGTCATATGCCACGGCCGCGAGCAGGGAAGCAGAAAGGATGTACGCTAGTTCCATGTGCATACCGCCCTGAGTGCTGCAAGCATCCTGGCGTTGTCTTCACGATGCTTTACCGCAACCCTGATGCTGTTATTTCCGCCACCCACGAAGGAATGGCACCCCCTTACGAGTATCCCCTTTTCCCTCAGAAGCGACACCATCCTCTGGGACGTAAGCGTGCGGTGTGTGAGCATGATGTACCATGCACTTGACGGGTGTACTGATATGTTCGGTATGCTTGTAAGCTCTGATACGAGCCATGCCTGCTCTTTGCGAAGCGTGCGCACGCTGTGTTCGATAAATGGTGTGAAAGCGCCTATGGACTCAAGCACCGCTCGGGCGATGCTGTTTACACTCCAAGGCATCTGGTGGCGTGCCATGAGCTCCATGGCACGCGGGTGGCCGATGCCATATCCAGTTCGTATGCCCGGGACCCCGAGGATCTTGGTAAGCGAGCGGCATACTACGATGTTTTCATGCCCTTCGAGGCGTCGTGTCACCGATTGATTTCGTACGAGGTCAATAAACGCCTCGTCGACCAGAAGCATCGCATCGGCCTCGTCCAGCACTTTTGCAAGCTTTAGGACTTCACGGGCAGGCACGAGGTCCCCCGTTGGATTATTGGGATTGCACAGCGCCATGGCGCGTGTGCGATTGGTGATAAGTGGGATGATGGCCTGCGTAAGCCCCTTTTCCATTATCGCCCCATGGGCACCGTATGCCGGCACCCCGCCCGCCTGTCTGAGGAATCGCTCGTATTCGCAGAATGTCGGTAAAGTAATGATCCCTTCGTCGCCGGGACGGACAAACGTGGAAAAAAAGAGTGATATGAGTTCAATGGCACCGTTTGTGGGAAGAATCGAGCGTGGCGAGTGTACGCATTCAAATGTGGAGATGGAACTGCGTGCAGCGGCATACGTTGAGTCAGGGTACTCGGTCAGAGTCGTGGCGCGCGATATTGTTTCCTGTATGACGTCCACCAGGGCGGGGCAGGGCGCGAGCGGATTGACATTGGCGGAAAAGTCAAGCGCCGTGATGCTTTCATGCTCTTTTCGCCCCCCATGCGCACACGGCATGTGCACGATGCTGCGCTCAATGCGTTCAAAGTCCATCGATGCCACCCTGCACCATGCGTTCTATCGTGTCCAGCGAAATACACCCTTCCAGCACGCCTAGGAATGAGTCGAGGTTTTGCAGCCATGATTGCCTGATGTCATCAGACTGTGCAGTTACACATCCTGCGGCCGGCATCGATAGGCTGTCCTCCGCCGGAAATAGGAGCGGCACATACGGTACAACGCCAAGGCAGGGGACGCCCATGCGTGATGATATCTCGTCGATTCCTGGCTGGAGAATGGATAAATCCCCCCTGAATCTGTTGATGATATACCCTGTGACAAGCTTTTTGTCGCGTGGTTCCATAAGCTCGTACGTTCCGTATATTCCGGCAAAGACACCACCCGCGTCTATATCCCCCACAATAATCGTCGGGGCTTGTGCAAGATGCGCCGTTTTCATATTGGCTATGTCCCGGGTGCGAAGATTTATTTCCGACGGTGAGCCAGAGCCCTCGCAGATGATGATGTCTGTTTCGGCCGCCAGGTGACGGTAGCACGTCGTGGCGCACTTCCAGAGGTGTGCACGAGTAGTTTCTTGTGAACCGTCTGGGAGATATGGCGCCCCCTTCACCACATAATGGCATATCCCTTTGCCGTATGGCTTGATGAGAACGGGGTTCATGCACACTGATGGCCTTCGGTCCGCTGCCCATGCCTGAAATGCCTGGGACATGCCAATTTCCCCTCCATCTGCTGCGCTATATGCATTAAGCGATATGTTGAGTGTCTTAAACGGCGCGGTACGGAACCCTTTTTTGGCAAAGTGCCTGCAGAATGCTGCACAGATGAGCGATTTTCCTGCATTGGACGTTGTCCCGACTAC
The DNA here is from genome assembly GCA_964435645.1 of uncultured Thermococci archaeon. Lineage (GTDB taxonomy): Archaea > Methanobacteriota_B > Thermococci > Methanofastidiosales > NM3 > JAHKLV01. The sequence goes on from CAYSZY010000011.1 coordinate 18,939, forward strand.
CATGAGTGCCTTAGCCATGGCGGTATTCCACCCCCATACATGCGCAGATGGCCTTAATGTCCACTGTCTTTTCCACCGTGCGCGCCAAGACGTCGAGTTCTCGCTCCGTGCGCCCGTCGACTGTCACAGGATTTGCGCCATCGTTCTTAAATCGGCTTAAGGGCACTTTGGAAAGGACATGCTTCCTAAATGCAGGCAGATCGAAGATGCCGTGAAGGTACGTCCCGTACACCATGCTTTCCTCGTCGGCGACACCCTCCTCATGCTCTTCTCCCCGTTTGCGTATGGTGCAGAGGGGCATACCCCCCCGCCGGACGGTGGACCCCATATGTATCTCATATCCGCGTATCGGGCCGCCAGCGCCAATTGTGAGCGTGCCTTCAACCTGGGCGGCCTCTTTTTCATATGTGTCAAATCGTGTAATCGTGTCGAGCAGCCCGAGCCCGTGTGCAGACGTGGGTGCATCGGCCTCTGCACACCCCGTGTCCAGTATTTCTTGCCCCATCATCTGGTATCCGCCGCATATGCCTACAATCGGAACCGCGCCTCTCCTCTTGGCCAGCGCCGCATCGAGGCCTCGCCGACGAAGCCATGCAAGGTCACTTAGGGCGTGATTTGTCCCTGGCAGGATGATGATGTCTGCGGATGCGACGTCTTGCGGTGTTTCGATGTAGCGGATCCCGACATCGTCCTCAAGTGTGAATGCGTCGAAGTCGGTGAAGTTGGCTATACGCGGAAATCGTATCACCCCGATGGTGATGGGCATGCTGTCATATGAATGATTGCGTAAGGACTGCGAATCTTCAGAGGGGAGAGAAAGCTCAATATGTGGCACAATCCCTAAACAGGGGATCCCTGTTTTTTCCTCCAGTTCCCTGACGCCATCACGCAAGAGCCCTTCATCGCCCCGCATGTTGTTATATATAATGCCGCATATTCGGCCCCTGTGTTCCGGGGACAACAGCTGTATGGTGCCGAACGCATACGCAAAGGCACCGCCGCGCTCGACATTTGCTACGAGGATGCAGGGCGCCTGGGCCATTTCAGCAGGCACCATGTTGGCGATGTCGCCATCGCCGAGATTAATTTCCGCAGGGCTGCCTGCCCCCTCCATAACGACGATATCATACCTTCGCTTGACTGCCGATATGGATTTCCTGACTATGTCCATGCCCTTTGTGGGCACAAAGGCGGTGTAATAAGTGGGGACATCCATGTCTGTGTACGGTGCGCCGTTGATGATAACCTGTGACACGTCGTCGTGCATGGGCTTGAGGAGTATGGGATTCATGTGCCCCGAAGGCTTCGCACGTGCCGCACGGGCCTGAAGTTCCTGGATACGTGCCATCTCATCTCCGTCCGGTGTAACGAATGAATTAAGTGACATGTTTTGTGACTTATATGGGCATACCGTGTACCCCATATCCGAAAAAATCCTGCAGAGCGCTGCCACCATCAGGGACTTCCCTGCCCCTGAGGTGGTACCGAGCACCATAATCGCCGCCCCTCTGGTGGGATGGACCTTTTCGATGTCCCGTTTTATGGACCAAAGCCCCTCATCGGAAATATCCTCGTATGACCATTCAAGGCGCTCGAATGCGCATCGTGCCACGTCGTCGCGGTGTATCCAGTAGCAGTCCTTGCAGCTCCAGACCCTGCGCCCGTCACGAGCGGTGATATGGGTGCCCAACGCCTCATCTCCACACGGGTAGAACGGGCAAAAACAGTGTGTGCAGTTCTGTCCTTTGAAATGGCAGGGGTAGTAGTCGCATGAGGTGTTGCTTCCTATGTAGCCGCGTGAGAGCTGCTGGCGTATTTTGTCTGCATATGGGCGCATGATACTACCATCTTGGATATAATATCCATCAAGTCCACTTCAGTTCTATAAATATTTTATGATAGGATACGTTCGAGCATACGCCTCACGAATCGTTGGGCAAGCCACAGATTCGCTCTGAAGAGGGGTAAGGTGCTAGGGCATTGCCTGCACAAAGGCCGTCGTAACCCCATATTCTCTTTCCCGTTTCATGGTGGCACACAAATGTTGCATACATCTGTGGCCGTGCCCATAAAAAAAGTGGTATTTATTGCCTCTTATCGTCGTGTTCCTCGAGGCAAGGATGGTGCCTTTGGTGGTTGTTGTCTCGGCGTAGCTAAGTGCCTGAGCGATGTGGTCATCCCACTCGATGTGTCAAAAATGCTGGTCATAATCGCATGATCCCCTACCGGTGACACCACGTCCCCGCCGGCATACATCATGCCGCTGCATTTGGCGTATATCGGTATGCCGCTGTCTGGCGCATGTTTCACCGTTTGTAGCGCAAAACCGAAAAATTTATAAAGGGTTTTACAAATCTATCGTACAGTACGGCGGTCACAGCAGGAGGGCCACACCTGGTCTCGTCCCGATCCCAGCAGTAAAGTCTCCTTGCGATTTGGGTTGTACTGCCCTTGGTGGGAACCCCTTGACGCTGCCGACTACTTTTTCCTACTTTGCGTGGGAGCAACACTGTGGCGTAAGGGGTAGAGAGCATTTTTATGCCACAGTATTGCATAGCATACGTATTCTCTACCACTATTCAGTATCGCAGTGTTCACAATACCATTCTTTCCTGTCACTTCCGGGAGCAACGTAAAAGCTCATTTCCTTTCCGCAATCAGGGCAGAGTTTCTTTTCTATAGTTTCGTGCATGTGCACATCCCTCCTACATATGTTCTGG